>JAIXOF010000027.1 GCA_027486935.1 Cyanobium sp. C1_MAG_00004
ATCGGATCGAAAATCGTTTTCATCTACAGCCCTCATACCCTCAAATTGTTGCAGGTAGCCCTTTTTTTGCCCACCCCCTCAATTTTGCATCTCCCGGCCCGTTTGCCGCTACCCCCTCAGAAATGCATCTCCTGGCCAAATTTTCTCATATCGGACCTCACTCGTGTCCTATATTGCATCTCCTGGCTCGTATGCCGCTCCGGCCCTCTCCAAAAAGGTCGGGTCGTAGATTTTGCGTCTCCTGGTACCATCCGCGCGTCATCTGCGCACTGTCCCCCCCGCGTCCCCTTGAGGCTCCAGACGCAAAAAAACCCGATGCGGGAGAATCCCGCAACGGATGCGAGAGAATCCCGCAACGGTCCCTGATGCGGGACCCGCAACGCGTTTGGCCGGCCGCTATCCTGCTGGTGCTTTAATACAAAACTGGCCCCTCTCGCCACAATCATGAAGCCCTGCATCATCGATCCGGATGACGCGTACACCCTCCGCTTCCGAGAGATGCAGGTGCGGGACTTGATGGCCGCCGAAGCCGTCTGTGTCTTCTTCCACTTCGGTTCATCTGACCAGCAGTGTTTGATGCAAGATCTCACGGGCCTTGAGCTTCGCGCGGTGGACCCCTACAAAAACGGATGCTGTCCCGCGCTCGACGCCCTGGTGTACGTCCGCGAGCCCTCCCACGGGCCTTCGTATTCAATTCCCTTCAGCTCTCAGTGTCCCCGCGTCGTCGAGCTCGCGCAGGAGGGACTGGTACAGTCTGGCCCTTACAGCCTGACGGTTGAGCAGCTAGACACCATCTTGAGGGACCGTGTGAAATACCACCGTCACTCAGTGCACCTCGTATAAGGGGTCCGTAACTTTGTGTGCTCGGACTTCTCACTTCACAGAAAGTCTATGGGCGGCACTTCATACTTCGGCTTCTCGCCGACGATGCAGGCGACCACGTCGACCATGAGGCCCACTTGATTCCGCTGCACGTAGATGCCGCGGATGGCGAGAATGGGCAGCACCGGTCGTCGGTTCAGGTCCTCGACTGTGAGCGCCTCGCCCGTCTCGGATATCATCTGAATTTTGTGCGGGCCCTCCGTGTTGAGTTTACATCGGAGCTGCGGGCCATATGGCGTTGGCTTGATGCAGCTGCACCAGAGCGCGTCCAGGTTCGGCAGGATCTCGCGTGCTTTCGCGACGATTCCGTCCTCCACTTGCTGCATCTGCGCGATGACGCTCGCAGGCGTGTCGAACGTGACGTTCAGGCGTGTCTCCTGTCCTGTGCCCCGGTACACGCTGGGCGCGAAGGGTACCTTGATGGACATGTTGCCGCGCGGCAGCAGTTGAATGAGCGCCTGTCGTCCCTTGTATTGGATCGGGCACATTTGGACGTTTTTGAGCTGCTGCGGCGCACCCACAGTCCAGCCCTCGCCCACCGCCTGCTCCAGAAGGGTCGTCATGGCTTTTTTCTTTGTCCCTCCGCCATCTCACTCGCCGTCTGACCGCGCTTAGGTCGCGACGATCACGCCTTCGGCTCTCAGCTCCACCAATACTGAGTGATGTGCAAATACATACATCCTTTGTGGAATGCACCGATTGTTGTCGTCCGTGTCGAGAGAGGTGACATCGTCGAACTGGAAGCGAAGTTGGTCGTTCGAGGCCTTTGTGTTCAGGCCGGTGAAGGCCATGCCGCCGCTCGCCGGCGTCGAAGACACCTTTTCCAGGTCAACGGCCATATGGAAGTTTGTGGAGCGATAGTTGGAACCAATTTTGGTTCCAGTCTCGCTCTGTAGCTGGCCAATGCATTTCTGCAGCTGGTAGTAAGCTTCTCCGAGCGACGCCATCGGCACGGTCGGCCACGCTCGCGCACCCGCGTACAGGCTAAAGCGGAAGGTATCGCGTCTCTTGTTGTATACCGGGATAGTAGGGGCGGCATTGAAGGGTGAGCCGCCGTGCCAGCAACTGAACAGGTTGGATTCTGTCCAGATGCCCGCCGTAACTTTCGTCATGTCTGGAAGGAAGTTGATGAAAATGCTCTGGAGCCTACTGAAGGACCTTGACATCACCACGCTCCAAGAGGCCCGATCCGCCGGGAGGCCAGTGAGCTGGAAGTATTGATTGTTCCAAGAGGAGATGGACAGCGAAAGGGGCCTTCCTTGCAGGAGCGCCTCTGAGATGGTATTGTCCATTGCGCTATCCAGCGTGAGTGTATCGGCCTTGATCGATGCGTTCTCGATCTTGAAGTCGACAGAGTTTGCGTCAGCGGCTCCGGGCATGCATACGTCAGTGGGTGATCGCACCAGCTCGAGGACAAGCTCCAGAGGAAATTGGGCCAAGGGAAGGAGATAATGCGACTGTAGCAGGCCGCAGGGAAGCTCGCACACGATCGTGCGAGTAGCACCAGGTGCGATGGGCTCCGATATGATGGTGTCAAAATCCATCGCATCAGCGTTGGTCAACACCCCAGCGATTCCAGAAGAGCGACTGCTGTTGACCGAACGGAAGTTCTGCAGCATACCGACATAGCGATTGTAGTATAAGATGTCCTCAACGTCG
>JAIXOF010000052.1 GCA_027486935.1 Cyanobium sp. C1_MAG_00004
AGGGCGAACAGCTGCTCCCAGTTCTGCTCGATGGCGCCGGTCTGGGCGCCGGTCTGGGCGCTGACGGCCGCGGCCGGTCCTGACGGGTCCTGGCCCTTGTAAAGGGTGCCGGCCGGGTCCTGGTAGTCGTAAAAAATGCCCCCGACGCCACGGGTCTCACCGCGGTGCTTAAGAAAGAAGTACTCGTCGCACCAGGACTTGAACACCGGGTAGTAGGCCGGATTGATCGAATCGCAGGCGCCCTTGAGGGTGCGATGAAAGTGCTGGGCGTCCTCCAGAAAGGGGTAGTAGGGGGTCAGGTCGGCACCCCCGCCGAACCACCACACCGGCCCCGCCTCGAAATAGCGATAGTTGAGGTGCACCGTCGGCACATAGGGATTGCGCGGGTGCAGCACCATCGAGGTGCCGGTGGCGAACCAGCGCTGACCGGCCGCTTCAGGCCGCTGGTTGAGGATCGAGGGGGGCAGCTGGTCACCCTCGACCTCCGAAAAGTTGACGCCGCCCTGCTCGAACACCCGGCCGCCCTTCATCACCCGGCTGCGGCCACCGCCGCCCTCGGGGCGCACCCAGCTCTCTTCGGCAAAGGTGCCCTCGCCGTCGAATGCGGCCAGACCGGCGCAGATCGAATCCTGCAGACCCATCAGCAGGGCCCTGGCACGGGAGCGGGAATCGGACGGAGGAGCTTGCAGCATCGGGGCGGCGCACCCGTCGGGCGCAGGGGACCGAATCACCATTTCAGCTTGCCTGCCATTGGCACAAGCGCCCGTGAGGGTCTGTCACGGGCAGAGCCATCGGCCGTGGTGCCTAGGATCCGACCCAGCTCTGTCGCAGCGACCGCCCCCCTGATGACCTCCACAGCCGCGCTCACCAGTGCCCTTGATGGCCTCAGGGATGCCGGCAGCGGTCGCTCGCTGATCGAACTGGGCTGGATCGCCGACCCACGGCTGCAGAACGGTCGCGCCGTGTTCCGACTGTCCCTGCCAGGGTTCGCCCACAGCCAGCAGGATCGCATCGCCGCCGAAGCCCGCGCGGCGTTGCTGGCCCTCGACGGTGTCGACGACGTCCAGATCGAGCTAGCCCCCCAGGCTCCGGGCTCCCATGCCGGGGCGCCGATCGGCGCTGCCGGCCACGGCCCCGGTCCCGGCCCGGGGGGCCAGCTGCCGGATGCGCAGCCGATCCCGGGGGTGCGCCAGGTGATCGCCGTCAGCAGCGGCAAGGGCGGCGTCGGCAAGAGCACCGTCGCGGTCAACCTGGCCTGCGCCCTGGCCCAGCAGGGCCTGCGGGTGGGCCTGCTCGACGCCGACATCTACGGACCCAATGCCCCCACCATGTTGGGTGTGGTGGACCAGACCCCCCAGGTGCGCGGCGAAGGCGCCTCGCAGGTGCTGACCCCGATCGAGACCTGCGGCATCGCCATGGTGTCGATGGGTCTGCTGATCGCCGAAAACCAGCCTGTGATCTGGCGCGGACCGATGCTCAACGGCATCATCCGCCAGTTTCTGTACCAGGTCGAATGGGGCGAGCGGGATGTGCTGGTGGTCGACCTGCCCCCCGGCACCGGTGATGCCCAGCTCACCGTGGCCCAGGCGGTGCCGATGGCCGGCGTGGTGATCGTCACCACGCCCCAGCAGGTGGCCCTGGCCGATGCCCGCCGCGGCCTGGCCATGTTCCTGCAGATGGGGGTGCCCGTGCTGGGCGTGGTCGAGAACATGAGCGCCTTCATCCCCCCGGATGCACCCGACAGGCGCTACGCCCTGTTTGGCAGCGGCGGTGGCCAGCGGTTGGCCACCGAAGCAGGGGTGCCGTTGCTGGCCCAGCTACCCCTCGAGATGCCGGTGCGCGAAGGCGGTGATGCCGGCGTGCCGGTGGTGCTAAGTGCGCCCGAGGCAGCAACGGCCCGTGCCTTCAGCGCCCTGGCCGAAGCGGTGATGACCGCAACCCGAAGCCCGGTCGCGGCCTAGAACCATGCAGAGCCTGCTGGCCCGCCGCAGCCGCATGTTCGCGGGGCCGGCCAAGGGCCGGCGCCGCCTGCTGCCCGGCGTCGACCTGGTGCTCTGGGGCATTCCCCTGGCCATGATCCTGGTGGCCGGCATCCTGATCGCCAGCACCCAACGCGAAGCCGACTACGCCGACTGGTACCAGCACTGGATCACCGCCGGCGTCGGACTGGTGATCGCCCTGCTGATCGGCGCGATTCCGCTTGAGCGCTACAAACCCCTGCAGTGGCCGATCTACGGCGCCACCGTGGCCAGCCTGATCGCGGTGCGCATCATCGGCGTCAGCGCCCTGGGAGCCCAGAGCTGGATCAACATCGCCGGCTTTCATGTTCAGCCCTCAGAGTTCGCGAAGGTGGCGGCGATCCTGCTGCTGGCGGGCGTGCTCTCGAAATACCCGGTGGAGCGGCCGGTCGACCTGATCCGCCCCACGGCAATGATCGCCCTGCCCTGGCTGCTGGTGTTCGTGCAGCCCGATCTGGGCAGCTCGCTGGTGTTCGCCGCGATCCTGCTGGTGATGATGGTCTGGTCGGGGATGCCGGGCGCCTGGGTGCTGCTGCTGGTCTCACCGCTGATCAGCGCGATCGTCGCAGGGGTGTGGGCCTGGGGACTGATCGCCTGGATCCCATTGATGGGCTGGCTGGCCTGGACGCGCCTGCCCTGGAAGCGCACGGCTTTGGCGGTGGTGCTGGCGATCGAAGGCCTGTTCGCCATCGCCACACCCTGGCTCTGGAGCAACGTGCTACTGCCGCACCAGCGGGCCCGGCTGACGATTTTTCTGGACCCTTCCCAGGATCCACTGGGCAGTGGCTATCACCTGCTGCAGAGCACGGTCGGCATCGGCTCCGGCGGCTGGTTCGGCATGGGGCTGATGCAGGGCTCGCTGACCAAGCTGCGCTTCATCCCCGAGCAGCACACCGATTTCATCTTCAGCGCCCTGGGTGAGGAGACGGGCTTTCTCGGCTCGGCCCTGGTGGTGATCGGGTTTGCGGTGCTGATGGGCCGCCTGCTGCAGATCGCCGATCGGGCCAAGACCGATTTTGAGGCCCTCACCGTGGTGGGCATCGGCGCCATGCTGATGTTCCAGGTGGTGGTGAACATCAACATGACCATCGGCCTGGGACCGATCACCGGCATCCCCTTGCCGTTTCTGAGCTATGGCCGTTCGGCCATGCTCGTCAACTTCATCGCCCTGGGACTGGTCTCGTCGGTGGCCCGCCGCGGCCGGCGCAGCAGCCGGCGGCCATGAGTCTGGGTGCCCTGCGGCAGCTGCTCGCGGCCGGGGTGCCGGCCGGACGATCCGACGATGACGCCGTGCGGCGGCAGTGGTGGGCGGCCCTGGCGACCTTGCAGGACGACTTCCTGCTGCCGATTCCCGACCTGAGTGGACTGTGGCTGGCGGCGCCGCTGCCGGCCCTGTTCGACCCAACCCTGCTGCAACGGCTGCAGGGTTGGGTCTGGGCCCCGACCGAACTGGATGCCCTGCTGAACCCTGCCCCGGCCCTGTTGCCGGCGCCGGACGGACCGGGGCGGACGGCCCCGGGCTCGGGGGCCCAGCAACCCTTTGAACGACTGGCGCTGCAGGACGATGACGGCACCGACCCGCTGCTGTTGGTGATCACGCCCCAGCTGCAGGTGGCGTTGGCCGTGGGCGGCGCCCCCGGGGCCAGAAGCCTGCTGGTGCGGTTTGAGCCCGATGTGCTGTCCGAGGCCCTCAGCCTGGTGCACGAACGGCTCGAGCAGAGCGATGCGCGGGCCGCCGCCGAGCTGCGCCGCCGCCTGCAGCAGCTGGGCAGCCTGCACAGCGATGCCAGTCTTGGACTGCGGTTCTGGGCCCGGCTGTCCGAACGGCTGGCCGCCATGGCCCCGAGCGTCACCCTGCAGCCACTGTTGCCGGCTGCAGCGCCCCACCAGCCGGCGGGGGCCCCAGCAGCCGAACTGGCCCTGCTCGAAGCGATCACCCACGAGGTGCGCACGCCCTTGGCGACGATCCGCACCCTGATTCGCTCCCTGCTGCGCCGCAGCGACATGCCCGCGGTGGTGCGGCAGCGGCTGGAGCAGATCGACGGCGAATGCAGCGAACAGATCGACCGCTTCGGGCTGATCTTTCTGGCAGCTGAACTGCAGCGTCAGCCTCCCAGCGAGCCGATCGGCGACACCCAGGCCCTGGCACGCACCGATCTGGCCCGGCTGCTGACCCAGCTGGAGCCGCTCTGGCAGCGCCAGCTCAACCGCCGCGGCCTGGCCTTTGAGCTGAGTCTGGCTGCGGCCTTGCCCGAAGTGCTCAGCGACCCGACCCGGCTGGAGACGATGCTGGGCGGGCTGATCGACCGTTTCAGCCGCAGCCTGCCCAGTGGGGCGACGGTGCACCTCAGCCTGGTGGAGGCAGGGCCAAGGCTGAAACTGCACCTGGGCTGCGAAACCCCTGGCCCGGCCGGTGCCGCCGAGGCCGAGCCGCACCCAGCGCCGCGGTCACTGGTCGGTCCGGTGTTGAGCTGGAATCCCACCACCGGCAGCCTGCAGCTGAGCCGCCAGGCCACCCAGCAGCTGTTCGAACAGCTCGGGGGGCGCCTGACCGAGCGCAACGGCAGCGGACTGACTGTGTTTTTCCCGATTTGTTGACGGGGTGTGAAGAGTGCTGCACACCCAGCGAATGGGCCAAAAACTCGGTGCTAGCTTCCGGCTGAACCCGTCTGCCGATCCCTGTAGGCATCGCCATGAGCGCAATCCAGCTGCAAGGTCAACTTCCCAAATACATCGGCAGCACCGGCGGATTGCTCAATTCCGCCGAGACCGAAGAGAAATACGCCATCACCTGGAGCAGCCCCAAGGCTCAGGCATTTGAACTGCCGACCGGTGGCGCCGCCGAAATGAATGAGGGCGACAACCTCATGTATTTCGCCCGTAAGGAGCAGTGCCTGGCCCTGGGCACCCAGCTGCGCACCAAGTTCAAGCCCCGCATCGAGGACTACAAGATCTATCGGATCTATCCCGGCGGCGACACCGAGTTTCTGCATCCCAAGGACGGCGTCTTCCCGGAGAAGGTCAACGAAGGCCGCACCATGGTGGGCCACAACCCCCGCCGCATCGGCGCCAACACCAACCCATCGGCCCTCAAGTTCACCGGCAAGAACACTTACGACGCCTGAGCCTGTCAGGCCAGCTCCTATAAAGGCGGGGCCAGGGGCCCCGTTTTTTTTGCCGATCGGTCGCGCCATGCCCAGCCCAGCCAGCTCTGCCGCAGACGATGCGCTGTTTCAGCAGCAGCTGGCCGCGGGCTTCAATTTCATTCCGATCGCCCGGCGCTGGCCGGCCGATCTGGAGACCCCGCTGAGCACCTGGCTCAAGGTGGGCGCTGCCGGTTCCCACGGCGTGCTGCTCGAGTCGGTCGAAGGCGGTGAGCGGCTCGGCCGCTGGAGTGTGGTGGTCACCGACCCGCTCTGGATCCTCACCAGCCGGGGCAACCGCAGTGAACGCAGCTGGCGCGATGGGCGGCGTGAACAGCTGGACGGCGATCCCTTTGACCTGCTCCAGCAATGCCTGGCTCCCTTGCGCTGCGGCAGTGTCGAGGGATTGCCTCCCCTGGGCCACCTGTTCGGCTTCTGGGGCTATGAACTGATCCGCTGGATCGAACCCAGCGTGCCGGTGCATCCACCCGCCGCCGGTGCCCCGCCCGATGGCTGCTGGATGCTGGCCGACAGCCTGCTGGTGTTTGACCAGATCAGGCGCCAGATCACCGCCGTGGCGTTTGCGGACCTGAGCGGCGGCCAGGACCCGCAGCAGGCCTGGGCGGCGGCGGCCGCCCGCATCGACGCCCTCGAAGCGGGCATGCAGCAACCGCTGCCAGCCGGCGTCAGCCCCCTGAACTGGCGGGACGACCCCGCTGCAGCCATCAATGCCAGCAGCAACCGCAGCCAGAGCGATTTCGAAGACGCCGTGCGCACGGGCCGGGAGCACATCGCGGCTGGTGATGTGTTCCAGCTGGTGCTCAGCCAACGGCTGGAGACCAGGGTGCAGCGCGATCCGTTTGAGCTGTACCGCAGCCTGCGGATGGTCAACCCGTCCCCCTACATGGCCTTCTTCAACTTCGGCGACTGGTACCTGATCGGTTCCAGTCCCGAGGTGATGGTCAAGGCGGAACCGGCCGATGGTGGACGCTTGCTGGCCTCCCTGCGGCCGATCGCCGGCACCCGCCCCCGGGGCGGCAATGAGGCCGAGGACTGCGCCCTCGCCGCCGAACTGCTGGCCGACCCCAAGGAGCGTGCCGAACACGTCATGCTGGTCGACCTGGGCCGCAACGACCTGGGCCGGGTCTGTGAGCCAGGCAGCGTGCGGGTCAGCGAACTGATGGTGATCGAGCGTTATTCGCATGTGATGCACATCGTCAGCCAGGTCGAGGGTCTGCTGGCCCGGGGCCGCAGCGTCTGGGATCTGCTGATGGCTGCCTTTCCGGCCGGCACCGTCAGTGGCGCTCCCAAGATCAGGGCGATGCAACTGATCCACACGCTCGAACCCGATGCCCGCGGGCCCTATTCGGGGGTTTATGGAGCTGTTGACCTGAACGGCGGACTCAACACCGCGATCACGATCCGCACCATGGTGGTGCTGCCCCACCCCGAGGGGGGCTGGCGGGTTCAGGTGCAGGCCGGCGCCGGGGTGGTCGCCGATTCGCGCCCCGAGGCCGAGTATCAGGAGACACTCAACAAAGCCCGGGGCATGCTCAAGGCCCTGGCCTGTCTGCCATGAGCCTGCTGCTCAAGGGCTTCGAAGTGGAGATGTACACCGGCCGCCCCGACGGCACGGTGGTCGGCTGCGCTGCGGCCGTGGCCAGGGAACTCAGCGGTTTCGTGACCGAGCCGGATCACCGCAACCTCGAGTACGTCACCCCACCCGATGCCAGTTACGCCACCCAGCTGCAGCTGCTGCTTGAACCCCGGCGCCGGCTGCGCAGCTGGCTTGACCAGCGGGGCCTGACCCTGTTGCCCGGCAGCACCCTGAGCACCGGCGACAGCCAGCGGTTCGAACGTTCGGATCCCGCCAACCCGTACCACGGGTACATCGAACACACCTATGGCACCCGGGTCGTCACCGCCAGCGTGCACATCAACCTGGGCATCGGCGCGGCCGAGGGGGGCATGGACAGCCTGTTTGCCGCCCTGCGGCTGCTGCGCTGCGAGGCGGCGCTGCTGCTCGCCCTGTCAGCCAGTTCACCCTTTCTCGACAACCGTCCGACCGGGGCCCATTCGCAGCGCTGGCTGCAGTTTCCCCTGACACCGCCCCAGGTGCCGCTGTTCAGCTCACACCAGCACTACATCGACTGGATGGAAGCCCAGCTGGCCGCCGGCAGCATGCAGAACGTGCGCCATCTGTGGACCTCGGTGCGGCCCAACGGGGACAACCGCCCCCACGACCTGAACCGGGTTGAGATCAGGATCTGCGATCTGATCGCGGATCCGGCCGAACTGCTGGCGGTCACCGCGTTTGCCGAGCTGCGGCTGCTACAGCTGCTGGCCGACCCAGGGCGCCATGACCCCCTGCGGGCGAGCAGCCTGGAGCCGGTGGCCCTGGCAGCCCTGGCCGATGCCAATGACCGCGCCGCTGCCGCCGACAGCCTGGACGCAACCCTGCAGGACTGGCGCCGGGGCGAGACGATCGGTGCCCGCGCCTGGCTGCGCCGAGCCCTCGACGAGCTGATGCCCCTAGCCCAACAGCATCAGCTGGTGGACGTGATCCATCCCCTGCACGCGATCCTGGAGCAGGGCAATCAAGCGATGCGCTGGCTGCAGCGCCACCAGCAAGGCGAGCCGATCGCTGCGATTGTGGCGAGCGATGCGGCAGTCCTGGCCCAGCGAGAGCAGGGTTTGGGATGATCATGGCCAGACCCGGCTTCAACCCAGCCAGCACCCCCCTGCCGATGCGGCCATCCGACCCGCTTGCCACCTCTGCCTCACCGCGGGTGCGACGCCTGCTGGGCGAGCGGCTCGAGCTCGTCGAGGAGCTGTGGCAGACCGTGCTGCGCAGCGAATGTCCGCCCGAGCAGGCCGAGCGCCTGATGCGGCTCAAGCAGCTGAGCGACCCAGAAGCCCCCCAGAGCGAAACCACCGCCGGCATCGTCTCCCTGATCCGTGAGATGGATCTGGCCGAGGCGATCGCCGCCGCCCGGGCGTTCTCGCTGTACTTCCAACTGGTCAACATCCTCGAGCAGCACATCGAGGAAGACAGCTACCTCGACAGCCTGAGCGACCAGAGTGAGCCGCTGCCGGCCGATCCGTTCCAGCCACCCCTGGCCAGCCAGGTGGAGCCGGCCACCTTCAGGCAGCTGTTCGAGCGTCTGCGTGGGCTGAACGTCCCACCGGCCCGGCTCGAAGGCCTGCTGCACAACCTGGACCTGCGGTTGGTGTTCACCGCCCACCCCACCGAGATCGTGCGCCACACCGTGCGCCACAAGCAGCGCCGGGTGGCCCATCTGATCCAACGGATCGAACAGGCTGACGGATTGAGCCTTGATGACACCCTGGTCATCCGCCGTCAGCTCGAAGAGGAAATCCGGCTGTGGTGGCGCACCGATGAACTGCACCAGTTCAAGCCCACCGTGCTGGACGAGGTCGATTACGCCTTGCATTACTTCCAGCAGGTGCTGTTCGACGCCATGCCCCAGCTGAGGCAGCGGCTGCGGTCGGCCCTGTCCGCCAGCTACCCCGACGTGGAGCCCCCGCGGGACGCCTTCTGCACGTTCGGCTCGTGGGTGGGATCCGACCGCGACGGCAACCCCTCGGTCACCCCCGAAATCACCTGGCGCACAGCCTGCTACCAGCGTCAGCTGATGCTGGAGCGCTACATCAGATCGGTCAGCGAGCTCAGGGATCAACTGAGCATCTCGATGCAGTGGAGCCAGGTGAGCCCGGCCCTGCTCGAGTCGCTCGAGATGGACCGGCTGCGGTTCCCCGAGATCTACGAGGAGCGGGCGGCCCGCTACCGGCTCGAGCCCTACCGGCTCAAGCTCAGCTACACCCTGCGGCGCCTGCAGCTGACCCACCAGCGCAATCAGCAGCTGGCTGAAGCGGGCTGGGAGTCACCCTTCGACGGCCATGCCGGCCTGGTGAGCCCCTTGAGCAACGACGCCAGCGGGCTGGAGGGCATGAACCAGAGCCCCGAACTGCACTTCAGCTCGGCCGATGAATTCCGCGCCAGCCTGGAACTGATCCAGGAGAGCCTGGAAGCCACTGGCCTGAGCTGCGAACCGCTGCAGACCCTGATCAGCCAGGTCCACATCTTTGCCTTCTGCCTGGCCAGCCTGGACATCCGCCAGGAGAGCACGCGCCACAGCGATGCGATCGACGAGTTGAGCCGCTACCTGCAGCTGCCCGTCCCCTACGCCGCCATGGACGAGCCCCAGCGCATCAGCTGGTTGCTGGCCGAACTCCAGACCCGCCGCCCGCTGCTGCCACC
The DNA here is from genome assembly GCA_027486935.1 of Cyanobium sp. C1_MAG_00004. GTDB lineage: Bacteria > Cyanobacteriota > Cyanobacteriia > PCC-6307 > Cyanobiaceae > RGUW01. The sequence continues at coordinate 9,444 of JAIXOF010000052.1, forward strand.
CGCAGCCCGCTGGAACGAGGCGACCGCCGAGACCTTTGCGGTGTTCCGCATGCTCAAGCGGCTGCAACAGGAATTCGGCGAGCGCATCTGCCGCACCTATGTGATCTCGATGAGTCACACGGTCTCGGACCTACTCGAGGTGCTGCTGCTGGCCAAGGAGGCCGGCCTGGTGGATCCCCAGGCCCAGCGGGCCTCCCTGCTGGTGGTGCCCCTGTTCGAAACGGTCGAGGACCTGCAGGGCGCCCCCGCCGTGATGGAACGTCTGCTGAGCGAGCCGTTCTACAGGCGCCTGGTCAGCAGTGGCGCCGAGTCGACCCAGCCTCTGCAGGAGGTGATGCTTGGCTACTCGGACAGCAACAAGGACTCAGGCTTTCTGTCGAGCAACTGGGAGATTCACAAGTCCCAGATCGCCCTGCAACGCCTGGCCGACAGCCATCAGGTGGCACTGCGGATCTTTCATGGCCGTGGCGGATCGGTGGGTCGCGGCGGTGGACCGGCCTACCAGGCAATCCTGGCCCAACCCAGTGGCACCCTGTGCGGGCGCATCAAAATCACCGAACAAGGCGAAGTTCTGGCCTCCAAGTACTCCCTGCCGGAGCTGGCCCTCTACAACCTGGAAACCGTCACCACGGCAGTGCTGCAGAACAGCCTGGTCAGTACCCCGGTCGATGACACCCCCAGCTGGAATGCGCTGATGGCGCGGCTGGCGGCCCGATCCCGCAGCCACTACCGGAGCCTGGTGCATGACAACCCTGAGCTGGTGGCCTTCTTCCAGCAGGTGACCCCGATCGAGGAGATCAGCAAACTGCAGATCTCCAGCAGGCCGGCCCGCCGCAAGGGCGGTGCCAAGGATCTGTCGAGCCTGCGGGCCATCCCCTGGGTGTTCGGCTGGACCCAGAGCCGTTTTCTGCTGCCGAGCTGGTTTGGCGTCGGCGCCGCTCTGCAGGAGGAACTCGACCAGGACGGCGGCCAGCTGGAGCTGCTGCGACTGCTGTATCAGCGCTGGCCCTTTTTCAGGATGCTGATCTCCAAGGTGGAGATGACCCTGGCCAAGGTGGATCTGGAGTTGGCCCACCACTACGTGCAGACCCTGGGCAGGCCCGAGAACCGCGAAGCGTTTGAGGCGATCTTTGAGGCGATCGCGGCCGAATTCACCCTCACCCGCGATCTGGTGCTGCAGATCACCGGTCACACCCGCCTGCTGGATGCCGACCCGGCCCTGCAACTGGCGGTGGACCTGCGCAACCGCACGATCATTCCCCTGGGCTTCCTCCAGGTGGCCCTGCTGCGGCGCCTGCGCGAGCAGAACCGCCAGCCGCCCATGAGTGAAGCGGGGACCAGCGATGGCGATGGGCGCACCTACAGCCGCAGCGAACTGCTGCGCGGGGCCCTGCTGACCATCAACGGCATCGCCGCCGGACTGCGCAACACCGGCTGACCCTGGACTCCCTGTTGATTCCATTTCGCCTCCATCCCCCCGCCCCGCGTCTGCGAGAGGGCTACCGCCTGCTCGAGAGCCCAGAGCTGGCAGCCGACGATCTCAACCGTCTGCTCGGGGTCTGTGGCGAGGCCCGTCGCTCGGACGCGTGCTGGCAGCTCGTGCTGCAGCGCAGCACCTGGCATGTGGCCGTGTTCGGGGCTGACGATCGCCTGGTGGGATTCGTGCGGGTCACCAGTGACATGGCTCTCAATGCCAATCTCTGGGACCTCTGCGCCGACCCGGGCGACCCGGCCCAGGCCGAGATCTACGGGGCGCTGGTGGGCTCGGTGCTGACCCGGCTGCGCCGTGATCTCGGTGGTTGCAGCATTTCGCTGGCGGCCCCGGCTGACGCCTTGGAAGCCCTGGCTCTCTGTGGATTCGTGATCGACCCAGGCGGAATCAGAGCCATGGGACTGACTCTGGAATGACCTGCTGTGGAACGACCCGCTAGGGGAAGGCCAGGAGTCTTCAGTGATGCTTCCCTGTTCCGGCAGGGAAACTCAAACGAGCATGGAGGGACTCGAACCCCCGACCCTCAGAACCGGAATCTGATGCTCTATCCAACTGAGCTACATGCCCACTGCCGTTTCCGGCCTCATCCACCCTAACCGCTGACCGCATCGTGGCGATTCGGCTGCAACGACTCGAGCTGTTGCGCTTTCGCAACATCAGCCAGCTGGAGCTCCAGATCGCAGCGCCGCGGCTGCTGGTGGTGGGAGGCAACGGCGAAGGCAAATCCAACCTCCTGGAGGCGGTCGAACTGCTAGGCAGCCTGCGCTCGCACCGGGCCGGTCTCGACCGTGACCTGATCCAGCAACAGCAAGCCACGGCGCAGCTGCAGGGCACCACCACAGACGGGGACCGGTTGCACTTGGAGCTGCGACGCAGCGGCGGACGCCAGGCGAGCCGCAACGGCAAGCTGCTCGAGCGGCAGCAGGATCTGCTGGGCAGCCTGCGCTGCGTGGGCTTCAGCGCCCTCGACCTGGAGCTGGTGCGCGGCGAACCCGCCCTGCGCCGCCATTGGCTCGACCGGGTGGTGCTGCAGCTCGAGCCGCTCTACAGCGAGCTCCTGAGCCGTTATGGACGGCTGCTGCGCCAACGCAGTCAGCTGCTGCGCCGCCAGCAGGGTCCCTGGGGTCACGACGCGCTGCTGGATGCCTTTGATGCCCAGATGGCCCTGCTGGGCACGCGCCTGCACCGGCGCCGCCAACGGGCCCTGGGACGGCTCGAGCCCCTGGCCGCCCGCTGGCATGAACGGCTCAGTGGCGGCCACGAGCAGCTGGAACTGCAGTACCGCAGCGGCAGCGAACCACCCGGCGACGACAGCGAAACGGCCTGGTGTCAGACGCTGCAGGAGCAGTTGCTGCGGCAACGACCCGACGAACGCCGGCTGGGCCAGTGCGCGGTCGGCCCCCATCGCGATGAGATTGCGCTGCTGCTGCAGGGCAATGCGGCCCGTCGCTACGGCTCGGCCGGGCAGCAGCGCACGCTGGTGCTGGCCCTGAAGCTGGCCGAATTGGAGCTGGTGCAGCAGGTGGTGGGCGAACCACCGGTGCTGTTGCTCGACGACGTGCTAGCCGAGCTCGACCCGGGTCGCCAGCAGCTGCTGCTGGAGGCGGTGGGCCAGGGCCATCAGTGTCTGGTCAGCGCCACCCATCTGGATGCCTTCAGCGGCGGCTGGCGGCAGGCAAGCCAGGTGATCGGCATGCAGGCCGGTGCGCTGACCCTCGGGCAGGGCTGACGATGCAAATTGCAGCCAGACACCGTAAGGTGGATGGCTTGTGTGCATCAACCCTGATGACCCAGACCCTCTCCAGCCTTCATCCCAACCCCGGATGGGCCGGCGACCTGTTCTCCCCCTCGACCTCCCTGGCTGCCCCCCAGGGCCCTGTGTCCGACACCGTGGGCAAACATTGCATCCTTGAGCTGTATGACTGCTGTCACGACAAGCTCAACGACGAAGCCTTCCTCAGGGACGCCATCACCGACGCTGCAAAACGGGCTGGCGCAACCTTGCTTCATCTGGTCACCCACCATTTCGAACCCCAAGGGGTGACCGGGCTGGCGTTGCTGGCCGAATCCCACATCTCGATTCACACCTGGCCCGAATCGGGCTACGCCGCGGTGGATGTGTTCACCTGTGGTGACCACACCATGCCCGAGCGGGCCTGTCAGGTACTGATCGATGAACTGCAGGCCGGCCAACACAAGCTGACCAGCTTCCGCCGGGAAACCCCGACGGCCATCGCCGACAGCGAGCGAACGCCAGCGCTGGCGGTTTAGATCGATGGCAGGGACCGGTTGAGCTTGCCGCTGACCAGCCCCTCCAGATCCAGACTGACCGCCGTGAAGCCGAGCTCCAGAAAGGCCTGCACCAGCTCTTGGTGCAGGCCTTCTTGCTGTAGGGCAGCAAGAAGCTGATGCAGCTCGGCAGCAGCCAGCTCGATCCTGGCCGTCTCGCCCTGGCTGCGCACCCGCAGGTCGCGATACCCCCGCTGGCGCAGCAAGGCCTCGGCCGCCGCCACCCGCTGCAGGCGTGCCGCGGTGATCGGTTCGCCATAGGGGAAGCGGGAGGCCAGGCAGGGCTGGGCCGGCTTATCCCACCAGGGCAGGCCCAGGGCCCGCGACAGCTGGCGCACGCCGGCCTTGTCAATGCCGGCGGCGGCCAACGGTGAGCTCACCCCGGCCTCACGGGCAGCCAGCAGGCCGGGGCGATGGTCACCCAGATCATCGACGTTGACGCCATCGACCACCACCGCACCTGGGCCGGCAGCGCTGGCGATCGGTGCGATCAGGCGATGCAGTTCCCGTTTGCAGGCATAGCAGCGGTCGCCGGGGTTACTGGCATAGGCCGGATCGGCCAGCTCGGCGGTGGCGAGCTCCCGATGGCGCAGGCCCAGCCACTGAGCCTGCTGGGCGGCCTCGGCCCGCAGATGGGGGGCCAACGCCGGTGACACCCCGGTGATCGCCAGGGCCCGCTCCCCCAGCTGTTCCACCGCCAGGGCCGCCACCAGGGCGCTGTCGACCCCGCCCGAGTAGGCCACCACCACGGACCGGTGTTCGGCCAAGGCCGCACGCACCTGACTCAGGGCCTGCTCCAGGGGGGCAGGCAGGCGCTCAAGCAGGCCGAACATGCGTTGCCGCAGCAGAGAACTGACCAGCAATCCTGGCAACCTCTGCGGCCGCCATGCTGCCTAGCCGATGCTGCCGATAGCATCGGTTCGAGCCTGTGAGCCGATGAGCAGCACCCAGACGCCGCAACGGGGCACGGGCCGGGGCATCGGCATCCGCACGGCTGCGGGCAGCGACGAGCGCGCCCACGGCCAATTGCATGTGTACGACGGCGAAGGCAAGGGCAAGAGCCAGGCCGCCCTCGGGGTGGTGCTGCGCACCATCGGCCTTGGCATCTGCGAGCAGAAGCGCACCCGCGTGCTGCTGCTGCGCTTTCTCAAGGGACCTGGCCGCGCCTACGACGAGGACGCAGCGATCGATGCCCTGCAGCAGGGGTTTCCCCACCTGATCGATCAGGTGCGCACGGGCCGCGGCGATTACTTCAGCGCCGAAGAGGTCACCAAGTTCGACCGCCAGGAGGCACAACGGGGCTGGGACATCGCCAAAGGGGCGATCGCCAGCAATCTCTATTCGGTGGTGGTGCTTGATGAGCTCAACCCCGTGCTGGACCTGGGCCTGCTGAACAGCGACGAGGTGTGCCGCACCCTGGCCGCCAAGCCGAGCGGCATGGAGGTGATCTGCACCGGTCGCGGCGCCCCGCAGCAGCTGGTGCAACTGGCTGACCTGCACTCGGAGATGCGGGCCCACCAGGGCGAAGGCGGGCTTGATGGCATCGAGATCTACACCGGCGAAGGCAAGGGCAAGAGCACCAGTGCTCTGGGCAAGGCCCTGCAGGCGATCGGCAAGGGCATCTCCCAGGACAAGAGCCACCGGGTGCTGATCCTGCAGTGGCTCAAGGGGGGCAACGGCTACACCGAAGACGCCGCGATCGCCGCCCTTCGCGAGAGCTACCCCCACCTGGTGGATCACCTGCGCTCGGGCCGCGACGCCATCGTCTGGCGCGGCCAGCAACAACCGATCGACTACGTCGAAGCCGAGCGCGCCTGGGAGATCGCCCGGGCCGCCATCGCCAGCGGGCTCTACAAAACGGTGATCCTCGATGAGATCAACCCGACGGTCGACCTGGAGCTGCTGCCGGTCGAGCCGATCGTGCAGACCCTGCTACGCAAACCGGCCGAGACTGAAGTCATTCTGACCGGCCGCTGCAAACAGAGACCGGCCTATTTCGACCTGGCCAGTGTGCACTCAGAGATGGTCTGCCACAAGCACTACGCCGAGCGGGGCGTCGACCTCAAACGCGGGGTCGACTACTAACTTCACTGGCGTGACCGGGCCTCATGCAGAGCGTCTTCCAGCTCTTGCGGCGTCAGGGAACCGGGCTCGGGCGGTGCGACAAAGCGACCCAACAACAAAGCGACCAACAGCGAGACATACATGGTGCTGCTGATGCCAAGCAGCACCACAAAGCGCTCGCCATAGACATTGGTCGGCACCACATCCCCGTAACCAAGGGTGGACACGGTGATGTACGAAAAATAGACGAGCCGCTCCAGAAGGCTCTCGTGATCCATCACGTGCCCCAAGCTGAACGTGGTGGGGTTGTGGTGCTGCATCATCGTGGCGATCACACCGCCGGTGAGACCAAGGTGCACATAACCACCGGCCGCCCCAGCCAGCACCTGCAGATTGACCCGGGGCACCCGCGCCAGCATCTGCACCAACCGCACCGCTGAAAAGGTCAGGAATGCGGCCAAAAGGGCCATCACCAACAGATGGGACCGGTGCAGCACCCACAGGGATGGCACCAGCAGCATCCAACAGCCCACAGCCGAGAGCACACCGAGCAGCTGAAACACCTGGGTGACCCGTCCAGCGATCGGACGGTTATCAAACCGCGGCAGGGTGCGGATCGACTGCACCACCAGCAGGGTCATCACCACCGGCACCACCAGCCGCTCGAACAGGGTGCCATCACCGTTAGCCCAGGGCAGCACCAGCACCGGCAGCAGCGAGGCGACCATGAAAAGCACCAGCTGATGCTCCACCCCAGCGATGTTGAGCTGGTGCTGGCGCCTGATCGCCTGACGCTGCTGACGCAGCTCAGCCGGATGGGGCCTGGGACGCCTGAACAACGGCATCGGTCTCGTCAACCTCAGTACCGCGGCACGCTCGAGTCGACGTCCTGGCTCCAGGCGTCGATGCCGCCGGCCACGTTGATGCCTTCGATGCCATGGCGCTTGAGCGCGATCAGGGCCTTGGCGCTGCGGCCACCCAGCTTGCAGTGCACATAGAGCTGCTTGCCGGCGGCCAGCTGGCGAACCCGCTCGATGGCGGTGCCGTTCTCGATCTGATCCAGAGGAATCAGCTCGGCGCCCGGGATCACGGCGATCTCGGCCTCGGGGGGGTTGCGCACATCGAGCAGCACCAGGCCGCTGGTGTCGCCATCGAGCAGGGTCTTGAGCTCACCCACGCTGATGCTCTCGACCGCACCGGCTTCCTCCTGGCCCGGGGCGCTGCCGCCAACGCCGCAGAACTCCTGGTAATCGATCAGCTTCTCGATCACCGGCCGTTCGGGATTGGGACGCAGCTTGAGCTCCCGGAAGCTCATCTTGAGGGCATCAAACAACAGCAACCGCCCGCTCAAGGTGGTGCCGATGCCGGTGATGATCTTGACCGCCTCGGTGGCCTGGATCACGCCGATGATCCCGGGCAGCACGCCCACGACGCCGCCCTCGGCGCAGGAGGGCACCATGCCCGGCGGCGGCGGCTCGGGGAACAGGTCGCGGTAGTTGGGGCTCTCGGCCGTCAGGTTGAACACCGTGGCCTGGCCCTCGAACCGGAAGATCGAGCCGTAGACGTTGGGTTTACCGAGCAGCACGCAGGCGTCGTTGACCAGATAACGGGTCGGAAAGTTGTCGGTGCCGTCGCAGACGAGGTCGTAGGGGCCCAAGATCTCGAGCGCGTTCTCGCTGGTCAGCGCGGTCTCGTACAGATCCACCTGGCAGTGGGGGTTGATCTCGAGAATGCGCGCCTTGGCCGACTCGATCTTGGGTTTGCCCACCCAGCTGGTGCCGTGGATCACCTGGCGCTGCAGGTTGCTGTGATCGACAACATCGAAGTCGACGATGCCGATGCGGCCCACACCGGCCGCCGCCAGATACAGCAGCAGCGGAGACCCCAGACCGCCGGTGCCGACGCACAGCACCGAAGCGGCCTTGAGACGCTTCTGCCCCTCCATCCCCACCTCGGGCAGGATCAGGTGCCGGGCAAAACGGGCCACCTCATCCGGGCTGAGCTGAATGCCGCTGGTGTCTGGAGGAAGCATCGGGTGCGGGATGGGGTGACCCCAGGGTCAACCCAACAGATTCAACCGTCCATTGTCCATGGCAACCGCTGCGGCGTGGCCGCCGGATCGTCGGGTTCTGACTCAGGCAGCCACCAGCACTCCCAGCACCATCGGGGGGACTCGGGGGCGCGGCCGGCGATCAGCAGCAGCGCCGGCGCCACTGTGAGCGCCCGATCGACAGCCGAAGGCACAGGTGCACTGCAGGGATGGCTGTGGCCGGCACCCAGCACCGCCAGCCCGCGCTGGCGGGCCCAACGCTGGGCCAGCAGCTGCTCGCGCGGGTCCAGGCTGAAGCGACGCGAGCGTTCAGCCGGCTGGGGCCAGACGTTGAGGCAGGGCCAGACCGAGCGCAGATGCCAGCTGGGGCCCGTGGTTCCCAGCAACAGGGCGCAGCCCTCGGCCGGCTGAGCCGCGTCAAACACCCGGCCAAGAACGGTGAGCGCATGCCGATCAACAGTCAGCCGAACTGGCGTGATGGCAGCCATACCGATACGTTATGTACCAACTTCCCCGCAGCAGCCAACCGGTTCCATGAGCGACATCACTCCCGACACGGTTGAGCAGAGCCAAGACACCGCTGCCACCGCAGACGATGCCGCCCAGGCAGCTGATTCCGGCACCAGTTTCAGCGAGCGCTACGGCGAAATCCTGAGCAAGGTCAACCAGACCCTCGACACAATCGACTGGTCCCAGATGGGCCGGATCGGCAAAGCTTCCGGCATCATCCTGGCGGTGATCGTTGCCCAGATCCTGATCAAAGGCGTGCTCGACACGATCAATCTGATCCCGATCGTGCCCGGGCTGCTCGAGCTGCTGGGCCTGGTGGTGGTCGGCCAGTGGGGCTGGAAGAACCTCACCACCAGCGACAAGCGCAGCGCCGTGATCAACCGGATCCAGACCCTGCGAAAGGAATACCTGGGCTGAGGGGGCGTGGCTGAGGGGGGCGTGGCTGAGCTCAGCTCGCCAACAGCCCATCGATGCAGTCCTGGGACTGATGGCGATAGCCACCTCCAAACAACAGGGCGTGGTTGAGCAGGTGATACAGGTTGTAGAGCTGCAGACGGCTGTGGGCGTCAGCAGGTAACGGCCACCCGGCCTCGTAACCGGAGAAAAAGGCCTCGGGAAATCCTCCGAAAAGCCGCGCCATGGCCAGGTCCACCTCCCGGTCGCCGCGGTAGACCGCCGGGTCGAACAGGGCAGCGCCGCCACCGCTGACCAACCCAGCATTGCCGCTCCACAGGTCCCCGTGCACGAGCACGGCCTGGCAGCTGTGGTGTTGCAGCCGATCCAGGGCCAGGGCCAGCAACGGCTCGCTGTTGCGATACGGATGACCCCCTTTGGCCGCCAGCCGCAATTGGTGCCCCAGCCGCTGCTCACAGAAGAATGCGCCCCAGCTCGACCACCAACCATTGGGCTGGGATGTGGCACCGATCCAGTTGTCGTGGTCCCAGCCAAAACCCTTCTGCCCGGGAGCGTTGCCCAGGCTGGCGCGATGGAGCTGGGCCAGCGAGCGGCCCAGCTGCTGCCAGCCCCGACTGTCGGCAGCAACCGTCAGATCGAGCCAGGGGAGCACCAGCAGCGCCTGATTCCCCGCACGCCCCACCGCCAGGGGCGTGGGAACCCGCAGATCGTCAGGTGCCACCGCCGCCAGCGCCCGCAGCCCGCTGGACTCGGCCTGCAGCAACGGCAGCTCCGAGGCCCGGTTTGTCTTGACGAACAGCGTCCGGCCATCGGCCAACACCAGCCGCCAGGCGTCATGGATGCAGCCACCGGCGACCGGGTGGCGGCTCTGCACCGGCTGGCCCAGCTGCTGCTGCAGCCACTGGTCCAACACGTTCAGCATCACGGCACCCTGCAGCCGCTGCCAGCATGCCCGGATGCAGGAGTCGCCACAGACTGTTGATGTCGCCGTGGTTGGGGCAGGAATCGCCGGCCTGACCGCCGCCGCCCTGCTGGCCGATGCAGGCCTGCAGGTGGTCCTGCTCGAGAGCCACCACCAGAGCGGCGGTTGCGCAGGCACGTTCAGACGGCGGCTCTGGACCTTTGATGTCGGGGCCACCCAGGTGGCCGGTCTGGAGCCCGGAGGCATCCACCAGCGGCTGTTTCAGCACTTCGGCCAGCCCTGCCCCAAAGCGAGTCCGCTGGATCCGGGCTGCGTGGTGGACCTGGGCGACGGACAGCCACCCGTGCAGCTCTGGCGCGATCCCGAGCGCTGGCAGAACGAACGCCTGCGCCAGTTTCCGGGCAGTGAGCGGTTCTGGCAATGGTGTGCCGCCCTGCACCGGGCGAACTGGGGCTTCGCCAGCCGCGACCCGGTGCTGCCGCCGCGCAATGCCTGGGATCTGCGCCAGCTGCTGGGCGCCCTGGGGCCCGCCAACCTGGCCAGCGGCCTGCTGAGCACGGCCACGATCGGCGACCTACTGCGCTGGAGCGGCTGTGGCAATGACCATCGGCTGCGGCGCTTTCTGGACCTGCAGCTGCGGCTCTACTCCCAGGAGAATGCGGACCGCACCGCCGCCCTCTACGGCGCCACCGTGCTGGCCATGGCCCAGGAGCCGCTGGGGCTGTGGCACCTGGACGGTTCGATGCAGAGCCTCAGCACCGCCCTCGAAACGGCGCTGCAACAGGCTGGCGGCGACCTGCGCCTGCGGCACCGCCTGCAACGGCTCGAGCGGCAGCAGCACCATTGGCAGCTCAGCGTCGACGCAGCGGGCAGCAGCCTGCAGCTGCGAGCCCGCGATGTGGTGCTGACCGTGCCCCCCCAGGGTCTCGAGACCCTGTTGGCCGATCCACTGCCCCAGGGCTACCGCCGCCGCCTGCAGCACCTGCCTGAACCTTCAGGAGCCCTGGTGTTCTACGGGGCGGTCGAACGGGACCGACTGCCCCAGGGGTGTCCCAGCCACCTGCAGCGTGACTGGAACGACCCTGGATCCCTGTTCGTCTCAGTCAGTCAGGACGGCGACGGCCGTGCTCCGGCCGGCCAGGCGACCGTGATCGCCAGCGTGTTCACCCCCGCCAGGCCCTGGTTTACCGCCGCCCTGGACGACCGCGATGCACGCAGCGCCCACAAGGCAACGCTGCTGGGCGGCATCCAGCGGGGGCTCGAGGGCCTGCTGGGGGTCGCCCCTGAGGCCTGGCTGCATGCCGAACTGGCCACGCCACGGGCCTTTGCCCATTGGTGCGGCCGCCCCTGGGGGTTTGTGGGGGGGCTGGGTCAGCACCCCAGCTGGTTCGGGCCGTTTGGCCTGGCCAGCCGGACCCCGCTGCAGGGGCTGTGGCTGTGCGGCGATGCGATCTACCCCGGCGAGGGGACCGCAGGGGTCAGCCTGTCGGCCCTGATGGCCAGCCGCCAGCTGCTGGCCAGCCGCGGCCAGAACCTCAGCCTGCGCTGCGATCCGGCTGCACAAACTCTGGCCTGAGCTGCTGGGCAACCTGCAGGGCGCCTTGCAACCCAGACCACTCGCCCTGTTGCACCAGCTGCTCCAAAGCGGCCAGGCTGTGCCGGTAGCCCTGCAGGGCCTGCAGCAGGGCGGTGCGGTTGCTGCGCGCCATCAGTGTGCCCAGCTGGGGATTGCCGCCCCCGACCCGGGTGGTGTCGGCAAACCCCGAGGACGCCAGAGCCCGCACCAGCGCACCCAGCTCGTCGCCGGCAGCTGCGGCCGAGCGATCGGCCGCCTGCAGCAGGGCGGCCGAGACCAGCACGGGCAGGTGGGAAATCAGCGCCACCGCCTGGTCATGGGCGGCCGCAGGGCAGCACAACCAGTGCGCCCCCAGCAGGGTGGCCAGATCCTGCACGCTGGCCAGGGCAGCTGCGTCGGTGTCTGCCGCGGGGGTGGCCACCCAGGGACGGCCGGCAAACAGGCCGGCCAGGCCCGCCTCGACACCGGCCTGGGCCGTGCCGGCCATCGGATGGCTGGGCACGAACCGGGGGTGCAGCCCCTGCCAGCGTTCAAGCACGGGCTGCTTGACCGAACCCACATCGGTCACGACCGCCTGCGGCGGAAGCGCCGCCAGCAGCTTGGGGTCGGGGTCCAGCAGGCCGTCGAGGGGCAGGGCCAGCACCACAAGCCCGCAGCCCTGCAACACGGCCGGATCGGTGCTGACCCGATCGACCAGATCGCGCTGAAGGGCCCGCTCGGCGGTGGCAGGGCGATGCACCAAGCCATGCACCACCAGCCCCTGCTGGCGCAGATCGAGGGCGATCGAGCCGCCGATCAGCCCCAGGCCGACCACGCCGACGGGCAGCTGCCGCCAGGGCATCGGCATCGTCTCAGCAACCATCAGGGTTCGGGCTGAACAGAGTGCAGACCCCAGCTTCCTACGATTCCTCGATGTTGGAAGCGCGGGCCCACCAGCAGCTCAAGGCACTGCTGCAGCAAGAGGGGGCCGATGGCTGGCCCCACCACCTGAGCCTCAGCAGGCTGGTGGCACGCAGCCTCAGACGGCGCGATCACAGCCTGATCCGACTGGCGATCGGCAGCAGCCCCAGCTGGTGGGTCAGCCTGCTGGTTCCCCTGGCCCTGAGCGATAGCAGCCTCGCCCTGGTGGTGAGCGAGGGGCTGCGCCAACGGCTGTTGCAGATCGAACTGCCCCGTCTGGCGCGGGCCGGGCTGCCCCTGCCCTGTGCCGAGGGACCTTCGCCGCCACCACCTGGGGTTGTGTGGGTGCTCAGCCACCGCGAACTGGTGACGGCCTGGGGGCAGCAACTGCTGGCTGATCGTCAGTTGATCCTGCCCGAGGCCGAACAGCTGGATCGGCGGCTGGGCGAAGCCCTGGCCGTGGCCATCGCCCCACACCACTGGGATGCGCTGCGCCGCGCCCTGCCGCGGGCCGAGGCCCCCCTGCTGGGATTGCACGAGCGGCTCAACCGCAGGATTCTGGAGGCCCCACGCCATCCCCAGGGGCTGGTCGCGCTGCGCGACGAAGACGACGCTCCGTTGCGCCAGCTGCTGAGCCTGCTGGGTCCCCTGCCAGCCCCCTGGCCGGCATGGCTACAGGCGGGCGGCAGCACCTGGACCAGCTGGGCCCGGCTCGATCCGGACTTGCTGCAGTGGACCCTGCTGCGGCAACCCCTGGAACCGGTTGCGGCCCTGAACGGCCTGCTGAGCGATCGCGGTGCCATCGTGATTGGCCAGCTGAACGAGCCGCGCAACGGCGACGGGTTGCCGGCACCGGCCCTGTCCCTTGGCCTGAAGCCACAGGTGGATGTGGTGCTGGGGGATCTGCCGCTGGCCGACCCCTTGCCGCTGTACGCCCCCCTGCGCCAGCCCCTCCCAAACAGCCCGATCTATGGCGACCATCTGCTGGAGCAGAGCCGCCGTCTGGTGCTGGGACAGGAGCGCCTGACCCTGGTGCTGGTCGACGATGCCCAGCTGCGCCTGCAGCTGACCAGCGGCCTGGCGGGCGACTTTGGCTCCCGGGTCGTGCACGAATGCACCAGCCCGGAGGGTCATGGCGTGCTGTGTGCCAGCTGGAGCTGGTGGTTGCGCCACCAGGAGCAACTGCCCGTGCCCGGTCAGGTGGTGGTGGCACTGCTGCCGATCGCCAGCCTTGAGGATCCCCTGACTGCAGCTCGGGTAAGGGCACTGCGCAGCCAGGGCCGCGACTGGTTCCGGGAACTGCTGCTGCCCGATGCGCTGCTGCGCCTGCAACTGGGGGTCGCACCGCTGCGCAGGCCCCCCGGTGGGCGACTGGCGATTCTCGACGGCCGCCTGCGCGGCCGCAGCTGGGGGCAGCGCGTCCTTCAGTCGCTCGAACCCTGGGTCAGCCTCAACCGCCTGCTGCCCTCTTAATGTGCCCGCCAGACAAGGACCTGCCGCCATGGGGGAAGCCCGACGCCGCACTGCCCAGGGACTGCCACCTCGAACCCCCAAGCCCAGCAGCAACGGCGAGCCCGGCTCCGGCAAACCCTGGTGGTCCCTGGATCGCAGCCAGACCAACCGTTTCGTCAGCTGGACGACCCGCGGCGCCTGGATCGGCATCGGCGGCCTGGTGCTGTTCTGGGTGACTGTGCGCTTCATCGGCCCGGCTGCAGGCTGGTGGACCCTGGCTGACGGCTGAAACCCCAGGCGCTGGCTGACACCACCACCAATCAGGGATCCCTGCCAGGCCCGTCAGCACGGCCGCTCGCGCAAATCGGAAGAAAGCCTTAAGGTGCGAGAACGTCTTGGGGATGCTCAATGTTTGGACGTCTTGCTGAGCAATACCGTGCTGTCGTTGAGGATCTGGTGCTGAGCCTGCAGGCCCTCTCCAGCAGCTTGCAGGCTGCTGGCCATACGGCGTCCTGCTACGTCTGCGGTGATGGTCGCGACGGCCAGGGGGCCTCATTCGTCGCCAACCTGTCCACATCGGCATCGGACAATCACATCGTCCGCTTCCTGGTGTCCGATTTCGGCATCAGCTGGGTCGAATCACGTGACGGCCACGAGCTGGTGAAACTCGAAGGCGCAGAAGCCATTCAGGAGCTGCAGCGCATCGCCGAACGCTTCCGCGAACCCGTCACTATCAAGGACAGCGCAGGAACGGCCAAGTCCCTGCGCTGACACCTACCCACGGTTCCCTCAGCTGGCCTGAGGGAGCTCGTCCACGGCCGTTGCTGCCGCAGCCTTGGCTGCAGCCGCCAGAGGCTTCATCGAATTGGCGGTGACTTCGGACCCCTCGGTCAGTTTCTGGCGCGTGAGCTGCTCGATCACCTCACGGGGTTCAGGATTCTGCTCCAACCAGACGATCGTGTTGTCCCGTCCCTGGCCGATGTTGTCGCCGTCGTAGCTGTACCACGCACCCTTGCGGCAGACCACGCCGGTTTCTTCGGCCAGATCCAGCAGACAACCCAGGGTGCTGATGCCGCGGCCGAACAGGATGTCGAATTCAGCGATGCGGAAGGGCGGAGCCACCTTGTTCTTGGCCACCTTCACCTTGGCGCGGATTCCATATTCCTCGGTCCCACGCTTCAGCGTCTGGATGCGACGGATGTCCAGACGGACCGAGGCATAGAACTTGAGGGCGTTACCACCCGTGGTGGTCTCGGGGTTGCCATAGGTGACGCCGATCTTCTGACGCAATTGGTTGAGGAAGATCACCGTGCAGCCCGATTTGCCGATATTGCCGGTGATCTTGCGCATCGCCTGGCTCATCAGCCTGGCCTGGCTACCCACGGCCAGATCACCCATCTCACCCTCGATCTCAGCGCGGGGAGTCAGCGCAGCCACTGAGTCGACGACAACGATGTCGACCGCCGCAGAACGCACCAGCTGATCGACGATCTCGAGCGCCATCTCGCCGGTGTCCGGCTGAGAGACGAGGAGGTTCTCGATGTCGACACCCAGGGCAGCGGCATAGACCGGATCAAGGGCGTGCTCCGCATCGACAAAAGCAGCCACGCCGCCACGGCGCTGCACCTCGGCGATGGCATGGAGTGTCAACGTCGTCTTACCGGAGCTCTCGGGCCCGTAGACCTCCACCACCCGACCTTTGGGGTAGCCACCCCCCAGTGCCAGATCAAGGGTCAGGGCACCGGTCGAGATCGTCTCGACCCGCATGCGCGAGGCGTCCCCGAGACGCATGATTGAACCCTTGCCGAAGTTGCGCTCGATCTGGTTCAGCACCAAGCCAAGGGCCTTGTCCCGCTCGGTGGCAGCGGCGGAAGCCTGGGCAGAGGACGGGGAAGCAGGCACGGCGGCAGCGGCAGGGTGAGAGGTGGAACGGGTGGTGGTCGCGCGGGATGGCGTCACAGCGCCCGACGAAAAAGCCGGGGACGAGGCAGCCACAGCACTGGGGAGCTTGTCCGAAGCGGCCTTCGAATCAGCAGGCATGGATGGAAACGGCAAAGGAGAAGGCCGCAGCGTCATCCTGCGACCAGCAAAAGAGAAGTGCCACCAAAACCAGCCAGCGTTTCAAGCGGTGCCCCAAACCATGCAGTACAAGCGTACTTTAGCGCTCAGTGCCAGCCCGCCAAGGGGCCGGCAAAGACCTCGGGGGTGAGCAGGCTGATCCCTGCTGGCAGATTCCGGGAATCGCCCGGGGCCAGGTAACCCCAGGACACCAGAAAACACCGCACCGGATCCAACTCAGGACAAGCTCGCACCGCCTCAAGGGTGAGGCGTCGATCTTCGATGAACCAGAGCGGAACTCGGTGCTGCTGCTGCAACCGGGCCAGCACGGCGGGCTTGCTACCGGATTCGTGACCGAACAACTGCAGCGGCTGCAGCCCGGCCGACGCGAGCAGCTCCCGGGCAAAGGCGGCACCTTTGGTGGTCAGCACCACCCAGCTGCTGGCCTCATCGGCCAGCGCATGCAGACGCTCCACCACGCCGGGGAAAAACCGATGGCGTGCCAGCCAGCCGGGACGGTCGCAGGCAATGCCCTCGGCGCGAACGCCCTCGAGCACATGCTGCAGCTGCGCCGAAGTCCAGCCGCGAGCCGCCAGGGCCGTGGGCAGGCATCGGTCATAGTCCGACAGCAACAGGGTCGGATCCAGGCTCGGGCTGGCCAGCTCAGCCGCCACAAGCACCATCTCCCAACCCCTGTGAATCAGGGGACGAAGTTGAGCGAAAGCCGATGGCGCCTGCTCTGGCAGATCGAGAGAGGAATCCAGACTGAGGGCAGACATGCGAGCCGCCCACCAGTACTCGGGCATCCCATCGACCAGGACACCGTCGAAGTCGAAGACGAGGAGAGGAGTGTTCAAAACTGGGCCGCTAGGATTCGAACCTAGGAATGTCGGGACCAAAACCCGATGCCTTACCGCTTGGCGACGGCCCAATGAACGCCGTGCTCTGTCGGCGTGTTGCTAGTTACCCACAACGGCCGGTCCTTCGTCAACAGCCCCTGCCGCCGCAGCGCTGAAGCCAGGGTTGCACCAGAGCCTGGGCGTGCTCCAGCGCTGGGGGCCACAGCGCTGGACAATCGAGCAGCCGCCGGCCCTGGCCATGGGCGGCCTGCAGCCAGGGTTGCAAGCGCCGACGCGCCTCACCACCAAACGCCACACCAGCCACACCAGAGTCCGGCTCCAGTAACCCCAAAGTGTGCCCATTGGTCCCGCCGGCGAGCTGCAAGGGGCCTGGGGGTGCCAGGGATCGCACCTGCGACAGCAAGCGGACGGCCACCCGCGCTGCCCCGCGCCCAAGATCACCGCTCATGGGCCGCCCGTCGAGCTGCCACAGGGGGCGAAAGCCCGCCTCGCGCAGTCGGTCGAACCGCTGCCAAAGGTGTTCGCCAAGCGCTGGTGCCCCACCGGCTTCGGCGCCCATGCTGACGGCAAGACGCTGCAAGGGCACACCACTGGCAACCAGCTGGCCAAGCCGATCGGCGAATCCCCCGTCCCTGCCGGCCTGGCAATGCAACTCGATCGCGTCAGGACGAATATCCGCCAACAGGGCCGGCACGGAGCCGGCCGCCAGCACCTGAGAGCGCTCCTCAATCAAGCCATACGGGCAGGCGGGCAGGCAGCGCCCACAGCCGTAACAACGATCGGCCAGCACACCCGCAGCGCCGGTTGCTGCCAAGCCGATGGCCAGTGCCGGACAGGCCTGCTCACAGGGACGACGGCAGGCGGGGGGGCAACGCTCTGGATCGAACCAGGCCTTGCGAAAATGGGGGTCAGGTCCGTCGCTGAGGCTGACCATCAACCAGGGGACTGAACTGCCACGCTCTGCAGCCCAGGCCATGCCACGCCTGACAGCGCCGACCACGGCGGCATCGGCGGCAGCGTCGATGCAATGAACGCCCGCCAGGCTGTACAGGCCAGCCAGATCCTCGATGGCGGCTAGGTCCTGATTGCTGGCACCGCAGATCAGCTTGACCCACTGGCCCTGGGCCAGGGCCTGCTCAGGCGGCGACAAGCTCCTCGAGCGGCCGCCAGCGCAGGGCCCGGGCACCGCCCATCTCAACCACAAGCCGCAGCCGGGGCTCGCGACGGGTCAAAGCCACAAGGGACGCCAGTTCGGCGTTCGAGAGCACCTGGCCTTCCAGAATCCAGAGCACAACCGGTGCATCACCATCCAGCAGGGCCCCCAGCTGGGGCATAACCCGCTGAACCTCGCCGACGGCGGCACCGCGTCCGACGCTCTGATGGCCGAGATGGGGCGGCCGCACACCATGCAATTGCAAGAGGTAGGCCTCAGGGTCACCCAAACCCCGGGCCGACGTGATCTGGGCCCGATAGCCTGCGGCCCTCAACCGGCGCAGCAGGCGGGTCTCGGCGCCGCCTTCCAGTGGCGCATAAAAGGCCAAAGCTCCAGCGCGCTCCAGGTCCTGCCTGAATTCACGACCAGAGAGCAGGAGAGGCATTGCCGGCTAAAGCTGTGCTGCATGCAGTCTGGCAGCTTGCGGCGGGCGTCGGTCAGGCACGAACACATCAGCCTCGACGACCAGACATTAAGCGTCATGTCGTGTTGTATGGTTGTTTGCTGTTCTGTTGATTCGTGCCCGTCCGCTAGCCGGGCCTCCGAAACGCAGAACACGGTCACCAGTGGTGGTGGCCGTCCACGGCCAGCACGGTTTCACCACTTTCAAGTGGTCTGAAGTCCGTCGGGAAACTATCTGAACGCCTCCGCGCGGCAGCGAACTTCTGTTCCAAGCCTCGCGGATCCGGTCCAGTCAAGTCCCAGCCGCGCTGATCGGATCCGTTCTGATCGGTCTTGCTAGCTCCTTGGCATTGCCATTACAAGGCTGTCCGCCCGCGGACATCCTCGGCCAACAGTCCATGGTGAAGGCCTCAGGCCACGCAAGACCTCAGTCACGGAATGCGATCAGCAACCCGGTCGTTCTCGGACAACCGACTGTTCTGCTGGCGTCGTTCACCGTCTTATGTCAATCGGCATCCTCGGGAAGAAGCTGGGCATGTCCCAGTTCTTCGATGAAGAGGGCAGATCCATCCCGGTCACATTGATCGAGGCTGGCCCCTGCCGCATCACCCAGCTCAAG
The DNA here is from genome assembly GCA_027486935.1 of Cyanobium sp. C1_MAG_00004. Classification (GTDB taxonomy): domain Bacteria; phylum Cyanobacteriota; class Cyanobacteriia; order PCC-6307; family Cyanobiaceae; genus RGUW01. Next base: position 28,265 of record JAIXOF010000052.1, read on the forward strand.
ACCACCACCACCGACGGCTACAACGCCGTGCAGGTGGGTTTCGGCGAGATTCGCGAAAAGCTCGTCAACAAGCCCGCCAAGGGCCACCTTGCCAAGTCAGGCGCTGAGGTGCTGCGCCACCTCAAGGAGTACCGCGTCGACAGCGTTGACGGACTGGAACTCGGCAGCGATATCACGGTTTCGTCGTTTGAACCCGGCCAGAAGGTCGACGTCAGCGGCGACACCATGGGTCGGGGATTTGCCGGCTACCAGAAGCGCCACGGCTTCAGCCGCGGTCCCATGACCCACGGTTCCAAGAACCACCGCGAACCGGGTTCCACCGGCGCCGGCACTACGCCTGGTCGGGTCTACCCCGGCAAGCGCATGGCCGGTCGCTACGGCGGCAAGCAGACCACCACCCGTGCCCTCACGGTTCTGAAGGTGGATGTCGAGCGCAACCTGCTGGTGGTGAAAGGCTCGGTTCCCGGCAAGCCAGGCGCCCTGCTGAACATCAGCCCGGCGAAGCGGGTTGGCGACAAAACCGCTAGCTGAGGAGAGAACAGAACATGGCTGACTGTGTGATTCGCGATTGGCAAGGGAAGGAGGCCGGCAAGGCCGCCCTTGACCTCAAGGTCGCCAAGGAGACTTCGGCGAACGATCTGGTGCACCGCGCGGTGGTGCGTCAACTGGCCCATGCCCGTCAGGGAACCGCCAGCACTCTCACCCGCGCTGAGGTGGCCGGTGGTGGCCGCAAGCCCTACAAACAGAAAGGGACCGGCCGGGCAAGGCAGGGTTCGATCCGCACACCCCTGCGTCCAGGTGGTGGTGTGGTGTTCGGACCCAAGCCTCGCAGCTACAGCCTGGCGATGAACCGCAAGGAACGTCGTCTCGCCCTGCGGACGGCCCTGATGAGCCGCATTGACGACATCATCGTGGTCAAGGGGTTTGGAGCGGACCTCCAATCTCCAAAAACCAAGGAAATCACCGCCGCCCTCAGCCGCTTCGGGATCGAAGACGGTGTGAAGGTTCTGGTGATCCTTGACAACGCTTCAGAGGCTGTGCGCCTGTCGGTGCGCAACCTCCAGGCCGTGAAGCTGATCGCCGCCGATCAGCTCAACGTGTTCGATCTGCTCAATGCACGCAAGCTCGTGCTGAGCGAGGAAGCACTTGCAAAGATTCAGGAGGTCTACGGCGATGGCTGAACGTTTTGCAGGGAGGTTGGCGGATGTGATCCGCAAGCCCCTGATCACTGAGAAGGCCACCCGGGCCCTCGAGCTGAACCAGTACACCTTTGAGGTTGACCATCGCGCTGCCAAGCCAGACATCAAGGCTGCGGTCGAAGCGATGTTCGAAGTCAAGGTGGTCGGCGTCAGCACCATGAATCCGCCACGCCGCAGTCGGCGGGTCGGACGCTTCGCCGGCAAGCGCGCCCAGGTCAAGAAGGCCGTGGTTCGCCTGGCCGAGGGCAGCGCAATCCAGCTGTTCCCTGAGTCCTGAGGGGTCTGAAACGACATGGCAATCCGCAATTACCGTCCCATCACCCCCGGCACCCGCACCCGTGTCGCCAGTGACTTCAGCGAAGTCACTGGCCGCGGTCGCGAACGGGGACTGGTGGTCGCCAAACACCGCCGCAAGGGCCGTAACAACCGAGGTGTGATCACCTGCCGCCACCGCGGTGGCGGTCACAAGCGCCTGTACCGCATCGTCGACTTCCGCCGGGACAAGCACGGTGTCGTCGCCAAGGTGGCTGCGATCCACTACGACCCGCACCGCAATGCCCGTCTGGCCTTGCTCTTCTATGCCGATGGCGAGAAGCGCTACATCCTTGCCCCCGCAGGCATCGAGATTGGCCAACAGGTGGTTTCAGGTCCCGACTCGCCGATTGAAACCGGCAACGCGCTGCCTCTGCACGCCATTCCCCTCGGTTCGAACGTTCACAACGTTGAGCTGTACGCCGGGCGCGGCGGCCAGATGGTCCGCACCGCCGGTGCCAGCGCCCAGGTGATGGCCAAAGAAGGTGATTACGTCGCCCTCAAGCTCCCATCCACCGAAGTGCGTCTGGTGCGTCGCGAGTGCTACGCCACCCTCGGAGAGGTCGGCAACAGCGAGGTGCGTAACACCAGCCTGGGTAAGGCCGGACGCAAGCGTTGGCTTGGTCGACGGCCCGAAGTGCGCGGTTCAGTCATGAACCCCTGCGATCACCCCCACGGTGGTGGCGAGGGTCGCGCACCGATCGGCCGCAGTGGCCCTGTCACCCCCTGGGGCAAACCGGCCCTGGGTCTCAAAACCCGCAAGCGGAACAAGCCCAGCAATCGGTTTGTGCTGCGGAAACGTCGCCGCACCTCCAAGCGGAGCCGTGGCGGACGCGATTCCTGATGAACCACACCGCTTTGCTCACCGCCTGAACCGCCATGGGACGTTCACTTAAAAAAGGCCCCTTTGTTGCTGACAGCCTGCTTCGCAAGGTTGAAAAGCAGAATGCCGCCGACGACAAGTCGGTCATCAAGACCTGGTCGCGGGCCTCGACCATCCTGCCGATGATGATCGGCCACACCATTGCCGTTCACAACGGCAAGAGCCACGTACCTGTGTACGTGACCGAACAGATGGTGGGTCACAAGCTGGGCGAATTCGCGCCCACCCGCACCTTCAAGGGCCACATCAAGGACAAGAAAGGAGGACGCTGACGCAATGGCTAACAGCTCTACCAACCAGGCCCTCGCCCACGGCCGCTTCATCCGCGGCTCAGCCTCCAAGGTGCGCCGTGTGCTCGACCAGATCCGTGGCCGCAGCTACCGCGAGGCCCTGATCATGCTCGAGTTCATGCCTTACCGCTCGACCGGGCCGATCACCAAGGTGCTTCGCAGCGCCGTGGCCAACGCCGAACACAATCTCGGCATGGATCCGGGCTCTCTGGTGATCAGCCAGGCCTGGGCCGACATGGGCCCTTCGATGAAGCGATTCAGGCCCCGGGCTCAGGGCCGGGCCTACGCCATCAAGAAACAGACCTGCCACATCAGCATTGCTGTGGCTCCTTCCACCTGATCCCCGAGGACACCGACTGATGGGACACAAGATCCATCCAACCGGCCTGCGCCTGGGGATCACCCAGGACCACCGCTCCCGTTGGTACGCACCAAGCAAGACCTATCCGACCCTCCTTCAGGAGGACGATCGGATTCGCAAATTCGTCCACAAGAAATACGCCGCAGCCGGCATCAGCGACGTGCTGATTGCCCGCAAAGCAGACCAGCTTGAGGTCGAACTCAAGACCGCACGCCCCGGTGTGCTGGTCGGACGTCAGGGAAGTGGCATCGAAGAGCTGCGCACTGGCATTCAGAAGACCCTTGGCGATGCCAATCGCCAGATCCGCATCAACGTCGTTGAAGTGGAGCGGGTGGATGCCGATGCCTATCTGCTGGCCGAATACATCGGCCAGCAGCTCGAAAAACGCGTGGCTTTTCGCCGGGTGATGCGCATGGCTGTGCAGCGCGCCCAGCGAGCCGGTGTGCTCGGACTCAAGATCATGGTCGCCGGCCGCCTCAATGGCGCCGAGATCGCCCGCACCGAATGGACCCGCGAGGGTCGCGTTCCCCTGCACACCCTGCGGGCTGACATCGACTACGCCACCAAGGTGGCCAGCACCACCTATGGGGTGCTGGGTATCAAGGTGTGGGTGTTCAAAGGTGAAGTGCTCCCCGGCCAGACCGACAAGGTCCCCGTCGGTGGTGCACCCCAGCGCCGGACCAGCCGCCGGCCCCAACAGTTTGAAGACCGCTCCAACGAGGAGTGATCAGGAGGCCTGAACCATGCTGAGTCCAAGACGCGTCAAATTCCGCAAGCAACAGCGGGGCCGCATGCGCGGCATCGCCACCCGTGGCAACACCATCGCCTTCGGGGAGTTTGCTCTTCAAGCCCAGGAGTGCGGCTGGATCACCTCGAGACAGATCGAGGCGAGCCGTCGTGCCATGACCCGCTACGTCAAGCGGGGCGGCAAGATCTGGATCCGGATTTTTCCGGACAAGCCCGTCACCATGCGCCCTGCGGAAACCCGCATGGGTTCCGGTAAGGGCAACCCCGAGTTCTGGGTGGCTGTGATCAAACCCGGCCGCATCCTCTTCGAGATGGGCGGCCCTGACATCACCCCCGAGATTGCTCGTGAGGCCATGCGCCTGGCGCAGTACAAGCTGCCCGTCAAAACCAAATTCCTGACCCTGGAGGATCAGGAAACCCTTGCTACCGCAGTGGAGTCCTGACCATGGCCCGCCCATCCATCGCCGATGCGCGCAAGCTCAACGACGGCGAAATCACCGCTCAGATTGACGCCACCCGGCGCGAACTGTTCACTCTTCGCTTCGAGCAGGCCACCCGCCGTCTCGAGAACCCTCACCGGTTCCAGCAGGCCAGGCTCAAGTTGGCCCATCTGATGACCGTCCAGAGCGAGCGGCAACGCGAAGCCTCTGCGGCCCCTTCAGCTTCCTGATCCCCCCGCCCTTCCCATGGCAACCAAGGAACGGGTCTGCACTGTCGTCAGCGACAAGATGGACAAAACGGTGGTTGTGGCGGTGGAAAACCGCTTCCCCCATCCCATCTATCAAAAGACGGTCAGCCGCACCCAGCGCTACAAAGTCCACGACGAAGCCAACACCTGCAAGGTGGGCGATCGCGTGCGCATCACCGAAACCAGGCCGCTCAGCCGCACCAAGCGCTGGACTGTGGCCGAGGTGCTTTCCACCTCCACCAGCAGCTGAGGAGGCACGACCAATGATTCAACAGGAAACCTTCCTCAATGTCGCTGACAACAGCGGCGCCAAGCGCATCCAGTGCATCCGGGTGCTGGGCACCAACCGTCGCTACGCCCACGTGGGTGACGTGATCGTGGCTGCCGTCAAGGACGCGATGCCCAACATGGGCGTCAAGAAGTCAGACGTGGTCAAAGCCGTGGTGGTGCGCACCAAGGCCACCCTGCGACGCGAGACCGGCAACTCGATCCGCTTCGATGACAACGCCGCTGTGATCCTGGGGAACGACAACAACCCCAAGGGAACCAGGGTGTTTGGCCCGGTGGCCCGCGAACTGCGCGAGCGCAATTTCACCAAGATCGTGTCCCTCGCTCCGGAGGTGATCTGAGATGGCGACTGCAACACCTCGGGCCAAAACCCCAGAGCGCACCAAAATGCGCATCAAGAAGGGCGACACCGTGCAGGTGATCGCCGGTAAGGACAAGGGCAAGACCGGTGAGGTTCTGCGCACCCTGCCTTACGAGAACCGCGTTGTGGTGCAGGGCATCAATCTGCGCACCCGCCACGTCAAACCCACCCAGGAGGGTGAGACCGGCCGGATCGTCACCGAGGAAGCATCACTCCATGCCTCCAACGTGATGATCTATTCCACCAGCAAGCAGGTCGCCAGCCGCGTCGAGATCGTCGTCGAAAAAGACGGCACCAAGAAGCGGCGTCTGAAAAAGACCGGAGAAGTTCTGGACTGACCTTCTGACGGCCAGCACCAGGCGCCATTCTTCGCCCAATCCCGACCACTGAACCCACTCTCGTCCGCCTTCTGACCCAGCCCAGAAGCGCAACCCCTCCCCGCCCATGTCACTGAAACAGCGCTATCGGGAGACGATCCAGCCCAAGCTGCTCAAGGATCTCAGTCTCTCCAACATCCACGAAGTCCCCAAGGTGGTGAAAGTCACCGTCAACAGGGGTCTGGGCGAAGCCGCCCAGAACGCCAAAGCCCTTGAGGCCTCCATTACCGAGCTGGCCACCATCACCGGCCAGAAGGTTGTGGTGACCAGGGCTAAGAAGGCCATCGCGGGCTTCAAGATCCGTACCGGCATGCCGATCGGCGTTGCCGTCACCCTGCGCGGTGACCGGATGTACGCCTTCCTGGAGCGTTTGATTCACCTGGCCCTGCCCCGTATCCGCGACTTCCGCGGGGTGAGTGCCAAAAGCTTTGACGGGCGAGGCAATTACACCCTCGGCATTCGTGAACAGATCATCTTCCCGGAGATCTCCTTCGACAAGATCGACGCGATCAGGGGGATGGACGTCACCATCGTGACCACCGCCCGTAACGACGAAGAGGGCCGGGCCCTCCTCCGCGAGATGGGAATGCCGTTCCGCAGCAACTGAGCCCTCTTCCGGACACGACACATGGCAAACCACGACCCGATTTCCGACATGCTCACCCGCATTCGCAATGCGAGTGAGAAGCGGCATGAAACCACCAAGATCCCGGCCTCCAGGCTGCTGCGCAACATCGCCAACGTGCTGCAGCAAGAGGGCTTTATCGCCGGCGTCAGCGAGGAGGGCGAAGGCATCCAACGGCAGCTGGTGCTCGAGCTGAAGTACAGCGGCAAGCACCGTCAACCGACGATTCGCTCCGTGCAGCGCGTCAGCAAGCCAGGCCTGCGCATCTACAAGAACACCCGCCAGCTCCCCAAGGTCCTTGGCGGCCTGGGTGTCGCCATCATCTCCACCTCAAAGGGAGTGATGAGCGACCGCGATGCCCGCAAGCAGGGCGTCGGCGGTGAAGTGCTCTGTTACATCTACTGATCCTGGGAGGTTGAACCATGTCACGTATTGGTAAGTCACCGATTCCGATTCCGGACAAGGTGAGCGTCAGCCTCAACGGCCTCGACGTCACCGTCAAGGGACCCAAAGGGGAGCTCAGCCGCACCCTGCCCGACGGAGTCGACATCGCCCAGGATGGCAATGTCCTGGTGGTCACCCCCAGCAGCACCAGCCGCCGTTCCCGCGAGCGTCACGGCCTGTGCCGCACCCTCGTCGCCAACATGGTCGAGGGCGTGAGCCAGGGCTACACCCGCAAGCTCGAGATCGTCGGCGTTGGTTACCGCGCTGCCGTTCAAGGCAAAAAGCTCGTGGTCAGCGCCGGTTACAGCCATCAGGTGGAGATGCTCCCCCCCGACGGCATCACCTTTGCTGTGGAGAACAACACCAACGTGTTCGTCTCCGGTGCAGACAAGGAGCTCGTCGGCAATGAAGCCGCCAAGGTGCGGGCCATTCGCCCCCCTGAGCCCTACAAAGGCAAGGGCATCAAGTATGAGGGTGAACGCATCCTGCGCAAGGCCGGTAAGACCGGTAAGAAATGAGGTCTGCCTGAGCGTCGTCACTCCGTATTCCCATGTCGTCCCTATCCCGCAAACAGCAGACCCAGAAGCGTCACCGCCGCCTGCGTCGCAATCTCAGTGGCACCGCCGAACGTCCCCGTCTGGCTGTGTTCCGCTCCAACAATCACATCTACGCCCAGGTCATCGACGACACTGCACAGAACACACTCTGTGCAGCGTCGACCCTCGACAAGGATCTGCGCGTTGATCTCAAGGCCAGCTCCACCTGCGATGCCTCCATCGCAGTCGGTCAACTGGTCGCTAAACGTGCCCTGGCCAAGGGCATCTCCCAGGTGGTCTTCGATCGCGGCGGCAACCTGTACCACGGCCGGGTCAAGGCCCTGGCTGACGCCGCCCGGGAAGCGGGCCTTCAGTTCTGATCCCTGCTCTCACCATGACCGAATCCAACGATCAAGTTCTTTCGAACGACATTCCGGCCGCTTCCGACGTCCCTGCAGCTGCCGAAGGGCAACAGGAGCGCCGTGGCGGACGCGGTGAGGGCCGCGGTGGCGACCGCCGTGGCGGTGGCCGGGGCCGCGACAACCGCCGCGGCGGCCAGGAGCGCGACTCCGAATGGCAGGAGCGGGTCGTCCAGATCCGCCGGGTCTCCAAAACCGTCAAAGGCGGCAAGAAGATGAGCTTCCGGGCCATCGTCATCGTCGGCAACGAGCGCGGCCAGGTGGGCGTGGGTGTCGGCAAGGCCGGTGATGTCATCGGTGCCGTGCGCAAAGGCGTTGCCGATGGCAAAAAGCACCTGGTCAAGGTGCCCCTGACCCGTCACAGCTCGATCCCGACGATCAGCAATGGACGTGATGGGGCCGCCAGTGTGCTGATCCGGCCGGCTGCACCGGGTACCGGTGTGATCGCCGGCGGCTCGATCCGTACCGTGCTTGAACTCGCCGGCATCAAGAACGTCCTGGCCAAGCGCCTGGGCTCCAAGACGCCGCTCAACAACGCCCGCGCAGCCATGGACGCCCTGTCCGCCCTGCGCACCCACAAGGAGACCGCCAAGGAGCGGGGCATCTCCCTCGAGCAGATCTACTCCTGAGGTCCCACCCATGTCGCTCAATCTCCAGTCACTCAAGGCCAACCCCGGCGCACGGCGCCGCAAACTGCGCAAGGGACGCGGCATCGCCGCGGGTCAGGGTGCCAGCTGCGGCTTCGGCATGCGTGGTCAGAAGTCCCGCTCGGGTCGTCCGACCCGCCCCGGCTTCGAAGGCGGCCAGATGCCCTTGTACCGCCGGGTGCCCAAGCTCAAGCACTTCCCCCTGATCAACCCCACGTCGTTCACTGTGATCAACGTGGCCAAGCTCGCCGACCTCAAGGCCGGCAGCACCGTCAGCCTGGATTCCCTCGTCAAGGACGGAATCGTGACCAGCCCTAAGCATCCCCTCAAGATCCTGGGCAGCGGTGAGCTCAACGTCAAACTGACCGTGCAAGCAGCCGCGTTCACAGCCAGCGCCCGGGCCAAGATCGAGGCCGCAGGCGGCACCTGCGAGATCACCGACTGAACGGCGGACTGCCCGCCGACCTATGGTCATAGCCGCCTGCCGGAGCTTCAGCCCCGGCAAGCGGCTTTTTGCTGGACGCCGCGCAGCACGGCGTCAGTCAACCTCTGCCACCGAACACCATGCTTGTCAGCCGGGGACGCAACCCCAGTGCCGGGGAAATCTTCAGCCAGCTGATTCTCTCCAAGGGTCTGCGCGAACGGGTGCTAATCACCCTGGGGCTCCTGCTGGTGGTCAGGCTCGGGATCTACATCCCGGTGCCCGGCATCGACCGGATCGCCTTTCAAGACTTCCTGCAGCGCGGCGGCCAGCTGATCGGCTTTCTTGACATCTTCACCGGGGGCGGCATCTCCACCCTGGGAGTCTTTGCCCTGGGAATCCTGCCGTTCATCAACGCCTCGATCATCATTCAGCTGTTGACCGCAGCGCTACCTCAGCTCGAGGAACTGCAGAAGAACGAGGGCGAGGCCGGTCGTCGCAAGATCGCCCAGATCACCCGTTATGTGGCCCTGGGCTGGGGCGTGCTGCAAAGCGCTGTCTTTGCCCTGATCCTGCGGCAGTACGCCACGCCGGGCATCTCTGAACCGGTGTTCGTGATTCAGACGACCCTGGCCCTGGTGACCGGCTCCATGGTGGTCATGTGGGTTAGCGAAGTGATCACCGAACGGGGCATCGGCCAGGGGGCCTCGCTGGTGATCTTCGTCAACATCGTCGCCACACTCCCCAAGGCCCTGGGTTCCACCATCGAACTGGCCCAGAGCGGCGATCGCAGCACAGTCGGCGGCATCGTCGTGCTGGTACTGGTCTTTCTCGTCACCATCATCGGCATCATCTTTCTTCAGGAAGGCAACCGACGCATACCGATCGTCAGCGCCAAACGGCAGGTCGGAGGCACCAGCCTGCTGTCGGCACGCCAGAGCTACCTGCCGCTCAAGCTCAACGCCGGTGGGGTGATGCCGATCATCTTTGCCTCGGCCGTGGTGTTTCTGCCGCTGACGATTGCCAACATCACCGGCAGTCCCTGGCTGATCACCGCCGCCAGCTACCTGAACCCCAACAGCAGCACCCCCTGGCTCTACGCCCTGGTGTATTTCGCCCTGATCTGCGGATTTGCCTACTTCTACGCCTCCCTCACCGTGAACCCGGTCGACATCGCCACCAACCTCAAGCGCAGCGGGGTGGCCGTGCCCTGCGTGCGCCCCGGATCGGCCACAGCCCGATACCTTGGCGCCGTGCAGAACAGGCTGACCCTGCTCGGTGGCCTATTCCTGGGCGCCGTGGCGATCATTCCCTCGGCCGTGGAAGGCGCCACCCAGGTGCGCACCTTTCAGGGACTGGGAGCCACCTCGCTGCTGATCCTGGTGGGGGTCGCGATCGACACCGCCAAGCAGGTTCAGACCTATGTCATCTCCCAGCGCTACGAGGGCATGGTCCGTCAATGACCATCGCTGACCTGCCTTTTGGGCATAGGTCCGCCCACTCCGCACTCCCATTCCCGCCCCTGTCCTGATTTTCAAAAGCCCTGCCGTGACCAAGCAACGCCTCCTGTTCGTCGGCCCCCCCGGGGCCGGCAAAGGCACACAGGCCCAGCAACTGGCCTTGCGCCACAACCTACTGCACCTTTCGACCGGAGATCTTCTACGGGCAGAGGTGTCGGCCGCGACCGAACTGGGCCTGGAGGCCGCGGCGGTCATGGCCCGCGGTGAGCTGGTCAGCGATGCCCTCGTGCTAGCGATCGTGCGCAGCCGGCTCGAGCAGCAGTCCGCCAGCCTGAGCCGTGGTGAACCCGGCCCCAGTGGCTGGCTGCTGGACGGCTTCCCTCGCAACCTGGCCCAGGCGGAGGCCCTGGAGGCCCTGCTGAGCGATCTCGATCAGCCGATCGATCTGGTCGTGTTGATGGAGCTGGACGACGACCTGCTGATGCAGCGCTTGCTGAGCCGGGGCCGGGCCGACGACAACGCCGAGGTGATTCGCCATCGTCTCGAGGTCTACCGGCAGCAGACGGCACCTTTGATCGCCTACTACCGCCAACGCCAGTTGCTGCAGGCGGTGGATGCCGAAGGCAGCATCGAAGCGATTGCCGAGCGCATCGAACGTCTGCTGGCCTGAAGGCGACCACCGCCGACCGGATCACCCAGGGGTGGTTGACCCGTGTGGTAGGTTGGCGGTTTGCAAATTCGGAGAGCACAATTCCCATGAAGGTGCGTGCCTCAGTCAAGAAAATGTGCGACAAATGCCGGGTGATCCGTCGCCACGGCCGGGTGATGGTCATCTGCGCCAACCCCAAGCACAAGCAGCGCCAGGGCTGACCCTGCCTGCGCGGCCTCGCCCTGCGACGGCCATCCCCTCCCTGAACCCCTCGAAATCGTTTTCACGTGGCACGGATTGCCGGCGTCGATATCCCTCGCGACAAGCGGGTTGAAATCGCACTGACCTATGTGTATGGCATCGGCTTGACCCGTGCCCAGAAAATTCTGGCCAAGACCGGAGTCAACCCTGACACCCGCGTCAAGGACCTGAGCGATGCCGATGTGCAGAAACTGCGTGGCGCCGCCGAGGGTTTCACCCTCGAAGGCGACCTGCGCCGCCAGGAGGGCATGGCCCTCAAGCGTCTGCAGGACATCGGCTGTCTCAGGGGTCGTCGTCACCGCCTCGGCCTGCCCGTGCGCGGCCAGCGCACCCGGACCAATGCGCGCACCCGTCGCGGCGCCCGCAAGACCGTGGCCGGTAAGAAGAAGTAATCACTTCCTGTCGACCGGACCATTTCATTCGGTCTGACGGCTTCCACAGCTCTGCCGCAGCATCGCCTCCTTTGCCGCTGCGTCACCAGGGTTTCCTCTGTCCCCCCGATCACCTCCTGCATTCAGCAGGGTTTCCAGCATGGCCAAACCCGCCAAGAAATCAGGCCCCAAGAAGACCAAACGGAATGTGCCCAACGGCGTGGCACACATCCAGAGCACGTTCAACAACACGATCGTCTCGATCACCGACACCGCCGGTGAGGTGATCAGTTGGAGCTCGGCAGGCGCCAGTGGCTTCAAGGGCGCCCGCAAAGGCACCCCCTTTGCTGCCCAGACAGCCGCCGAAGCCGCTGCACGCCGCGCCCTCGAGCAGGGCATGCGTCAGATCGAAGTGCTGGTGCGTGGTCCCGGCTCTGGTCGTGAGACCGCGATCCGTGCCCTGCAGGTGGCCGGTCTTGAAATCACCCTGATCCGGGATGTGACTCCGCTGCCCCACAACGGCTGCCGCCGCGCCAAGCGTCGCCGCGTCTGAAACACCTTTCTGTGTCAGGCCATCTGGCGTCTTCCACCCTTCCGACTCTTCAGACCGTGCTGCAGTACCAAATCGATCGTGTCGAGCATGAGGTCGCTGCCGACCGTTCCCAGACCGGCGTGTTTGTGATCGGTCCGCTCGAGCGCGGCCAGGCCACCACCCTGGGCAACGCCCTGCGGCGGGTGCTGATCGGCGGCCTCGAGGGCAGTGCGATCACTGCCGTTCGCATCTCCGGCGTCAATCACGAGTACGCCACCGTTCCCGGCGTGCGCGAGGACGTGCTCGACATCCTGCTGAACTGCAAGGAAGTTGCCGTCAATTGCCGCGGTCGCGAGCTTGAGATCGGCCGACTGGTCGTCAACGGTCCGGCCACCGTCACCGCAGCTGACCTGCAATTCTCCTCGCAGGTTCAGGTGATCGATGCCGATCGCCCGATCGCCACAGTGGCCAAGGGTCACAGCCTTGAGATGGAGGTCCATGTCGAGCGCGGGATCGGCTACCGGCCCGTCGACCGCCATGCCGAAGACACCAGTGCGATCGATCTGTTGCAGATCGACGCCGTGTTCAGACCGGTCAAGCGTGTCAACTACGGCGTTGACGAAACCGCAGTAGGGGAGGGTGGATCTGCCCGCGAGCGCCTGCGCCTCGAGATCGAGACCAACGGCAGCATCACCCCTGATGACGCCATGGCACAGGCCGCCAATCAACTGATTGCCCTGTTCCAGCCTCTGGCCAGCTTGACCATGGTCGAGGAGCCGGGTCTTGAACCTGAAGCGTCGGCCGAGGCCCAGATTCCTCTGGAGGAACTGAACCTGTCGGTGCGCGCCTACAACTGCCTCAAGCGCGCCCAGGTCAATTCGGTCTCCGATTTGATGGGCTTCAGCTATGAGGATCTGCTGGAGATCAAGAACTTCGGCTCCAAGTCGGCCGATGAAGTGATCGAGGCGCTTGAGCGCATCGGCATCACCCTTCCCCAAAGCCGCACCAGCGCCTGAGACCCCGCTTTTTATCCGCCGCCTTCTTTGACACCATGCGACACCAGTGCCGAGTCCCCCAACTGGGACGCCCCGCCGACCAACGCAAGGCCATGCTGCGCGGCCTGACCACTCAGCTGATTCGTGAAGGTCGGGTCACCACCACCAAAGCCCGTGCCAAAGCGCTGCGGGACGAAGCGGAACGGATGATCACCCTGGCCAAAGAGGGCAGCCTGGCGGCACGCCGTCGCGCCATCGGCTACATCTACGACAAGCAACTGGTTCACTCGCTGTTTGACAAGGCGCAGGAGCGTTACGGTGACCGCAACGGCGGTTACACCCGCATCATTCGCACCGTGCCCCGCCGTGGCGACAACGCCGAGATGGCGATCATCGAGTTGGTCTGAAGCCCCTGCGCCGGATCGCTCTCTGCCTGCAGTACAACGGCAGCGCCTTTCAGGGCTGGCAACGCCAGACCAACGGCCCCAGCGTGCAGCAGACCCTTGAACAGGCCCTGAGGGAACTCGATCCCTCGGGGCCTGCCTCGTGTGTGGCGGCAGGACGCACCGACACCGGCGTGCACGCTGCAGGCCAGGTGGTGCATTTCGACACGGCCGGGCCGATTCCGGCCCATCGCTGGCCCAAAGCCCTCAATGGACGGTTGCCGCCGACGGTCCGCGTCCGGGCTGCCCGCCAGGTGCCTTCCGATTGGCACGCTTGCTTTGACGCCACCTACCGCCGCTACCGGTACACGATCTTCAACGCGCGGCTGCCCAATCTGTTCCTGGCCCCCTGGTGCTGGCATCGCTACCAGCAGCGGCTCGATCAGGAGGTGATGCGCACCGTGCTCGAGTCGATGCTCGGCGAGCATGACTTTTCAGCCTTCATGCGGGCCGGCAGCCGGCGCGCCCACGGACGCACCACCCTGCAGGACGTCCTGGTGGAACGGGAGGGGGATCTGATTCGGGTGGAGCTCCAGGCCAGTGGATTTCTGTACGGCATGGTGCGGCTGCTGATGGCGCAGCTGGTGGCCGTTGCCGAAGGCCGCCTGGCCACAGACACCCTGTTGGAGCGCTGGCGCCTGCAGCAGCGCCAGGCCATCAAGGAATCGGCGCCGGCCCATGGCCTCTGCCTGTTGCGCGTGGGTTACCCACAGATTCTGTTCAACGAGCCCGAGTGGTACGATTCACAACCGCGGTTTCATTTGAGCGTTCAGGATTCACCTGACGAACAAAAGCTCTGAAGGCTTCGTTCTGTCGGGTTCCCGGGCACCAACTGTCCGCCTCGGTGCCCCAACTCCAGGCTCCCTGGGAGACCCGACCACCGATCCAGGTCCTGCTGCCGACTCCGGCCCAGGATTGGGACCGGCCAAAGGGCCAGGGACGTCAGCAGGTAAGGTCACTGAAGCGCGGTTGTCCTGGCTCTGGCCAGAGAGAACCGAACCCGATAACCGGCCCGGCAGACTCCGGCGCATCACCCGGCGACATGAACAAAACACCCCTACCGTCCATCGACACCCTGGAACGCCAGTGGTATGTGGTGGACGCCGAGAATCAGACCCTGGGTCGCCTGGCCAGCGAAGTGGCCCAGGTGCTGCGTGGTAAGAACAAGCCCACCTACACCCCCCATCTCGATACCGGTGACTTCGTCATCGTGATCAATGCCGACAAGGTGCAGGTGAGTGGCAACAAGGCCACCCAGAAGCTGTACCGCAGGCATTCGGGTCGTCCCGGTGGCATGAAGACCGAGTCCTTCGCCCACCTGCAGGCCCGGCTCCCCGAGCGCATCGTCGAGAAGGCTGTCAAAGGCATGCTTCCTCACAATGCCCTGGGCCGTCAGCTGTTCCGCAAGCTCAAGGTCTACAAAGGCGCTGAGCATCCCCATGGGGCCCAGCAACCCACAGCCCTCACCCTCGATCCTTCCGCTTCCGCACAATGAGCTCCAACTCCGTCGTCTACTGGGGAACCGGTCGTCGCAAAACGGCAGTGGCCCGTGTGCGTCTGGTTCCCGGCAAGGGGCAGGTCACCATCAACGGCCGTCCCGGGGACAACTACCTGAACTACAACCCCGTGTATCTGGCAGCGGTCAAAGCCCCGCTGCAGACCCTGGGTCTCAGCAATGACTATGACCTGCTGGTCAACGTCCACGGCGGTGGCCTGACCGGCCAGGCCGATGCCATCAAGCAGGGTGCTGCCCGCGCGCTGTGTGAACTGTCCCCCGACAACCGCAAGCCGCTCAAGACCGAAGGCCACCTGAGCCGCGATCCTCGTGCCAAGGAACGCCGCAAGTACGGCCTTAAAAAAGCCCGCAAGGCTCCTCAGTTCTCCAAGCGCTGATCGTTCCGATCACTGCGCTGCTCCGTACGCGCCGACTTTTTCAGCCATGCCCAAGGCCGACATTCACCCCACCTGGTACCCCGATGCCAAGGTGATCTGCAACGGAGAGGTGGTGATGACCACCGGCTCCACCCAGCCCGAGATCCACGTCGATGTGTGGAGCGGCAACCACCCCTTCTACACCGGTACCCAGAAGATTCTGGACACCGAAGGACGTGTCGACCGCTTCATGCGCAAGTACGGCATGGGTGGCAGCGACTCTGCTTCTTCGGCCAAGAAGGCAGCCCCAGCCGAGGCGAGCAGCGAGGAAACCGCAGCCAAGGCCTGAACCACGCCTGAAGCTGCCCTGCATTGGACCCCCAACTGCTGAACGAGCGCCTCGACGCTGCGCGCCGCACCTTTGAGACACTCGAAACGCAGCTGGCTGATCCGGCCGTGGCCGCCGATCCTGGCCAGTTGCAAACCCTGGCCAGGGAGCGTGCCCGGCTTGAACCGCTCGTCCGGGATCAGGCTCTACTGCAACGGGCACGCAGTGAAGCTGCCGAAGCGCGCAGTCTGCTCAAGGAGCACCATGGTGATCTTGCCATGGAAGAGCTCGCCAACGAAGAGCTGCTGCGGCTCGGCGAGCGCATTGCCGAGCTCGAGCGGGGTCTGACCATCGCCCTGCTGCCGTACGACCCGCGGGATGAGCGCAGCGTGATGCTCGAAATCCGTGCCGGGGCCGGCGGCGATGAAGCCGCCATCTGGGCCGGCGACCTGGCGCGCATGTACGAGCGTTATGCCCAGTCCGCAGGCTGGCGGGTCGAACCCGTCAGCGCTTCCGAAGCCGATCTCGGAGGCTACAAAGAACTGATCCTGTCGATCCGGGGTGATGGGGTCTACAGCCAGCTGAAATTCGAGGCCGGCGTGCACCGGGTCCAGAGGGTTCCCGCCACCGAATCCCAGGGGCGGGTGCACACCTCAACCGCAACCCTGGCCGTGATGCCGGAGGCCGATCCTGTCGAGGTACAGATCGATCCCAAGGATCTGGAGATCAGCACAGCACGGTCGGGCGGCGCCGGCGGCCAAAACGTCAACAAGGTCGAAACCGCTGTTGACCTGCTGCACAAGCCGACCGGGATCCGGGTGTTCTGCACCCAAGAACGGTCCCAGCTGCAGAACCGTGAACGTGCTCTTGAGATCCTGCGGGCCAAGCTCTACGAGCGCGAACTGGCCGAAGCCAACGCCCGCGAACGGGCCGGCCGTCTCGCGCAGGTGGGCAGTGGCGACCGCAGCGAAAAGATCCGCACCTACAACTACAAGGACAACCGGGTGACCGATCACAGGCTGGGCCGCAATTTTGCCCTGGAGCCGGTGCTCTCGGGTCAGCTGCAGGACCTGATCAACGGCTGCATCGCCGCCGACCAGACCCGGCAGCTGGAGGAACTGGCCCAGCAGGCAGGTATTGGCTGACGGCAGACAGTGACTGGAGCCAGGCCTCCGCTCAGCCGATCATGTACTTGGCCCACACAGCGTGCCGGCCACCACGCATCTGGCGTGTGGCCTCAAAGCTGAGGGTGCTCAGCGGCCGATGGGGTTGCCGCAACAGCGGCATGCCCGCCTCGCGGGGCGTGCGGTTGCCCTTGCGCACATTGCAGGGCAAACAGGCGGTGGTCACGTTGTCCCAGCTGTCGCTGCCGCCGCGGCTGCGGGGCATGACGTGGTCGATCGACAGGGCTTCTTGGGCTGTGCCGCAATACTGACAGCGGTGACCATCGCGCTGAAACACATTGCGACGGGTCAGGGGCAGCGGTCTGTAAGGGACGCGCACGAACTGCCGCAGGCGAATCACCGTGGGCAGCAACTGGTCGGGACGCAGGGGACGCGAAGAATCGTGTTCCAGGCCTTCGGCCTTGCCTTTGAGCACCATCACCATGGCGCGCCGCCAGCTGGTGATGTTCAGCGGCTCGTACGAGGCATTGAGGACGAGAACCTGGCTCATGCCAGCCCCCTGGGTTGGGAGCATGCTAGGTGGGATCGCCTTGGTCGCATGGTGCGCCTGCTTACCCTTTGGGCTGCGCCGTGGCCATGAACGCGTTGTCCCTGGCATCCCAACCAGAACCCCACGAGGCGGGGTACTCGCGTCAGCGGGCCTGGGTTGAGGTCGACACCGACGCGATCGCCCGCAACGCCGCAACCCTGGCCACCGGACTGGCCCCTGGGTGCCAGCTGATGGCCGTGGTCAAGGCCGACGGCTATGGCCATGGGGCGGTGCCTGTGGCCCGGGCTGCGCTGGCCGGGGGAGCCAGCAGCTTCGGGGTCGCCACCCTGGCCGAGGGTGTGCAGCTGCGTCGCGCCGGCATCACCGCCCCGGTGCTGGTGCTGGGCAACCTGATTCACCCCGACGAGCTGCGCAGCTGCCTGCGCTGGCAACTGATGCCGACCCTCAGCGGCATGCGCGAGGCTCTGCTGTGCCAGAACCTGGCTGCCGCTGCCGGCCGCCCGATCGGTGTCCATCTAAAGCTGGACACCGGCATGACCCGCCTGGGCGTTGATTGGCAGGAGGGCCCGCGCCTGGTGGCCGCGATCGCTGAGCTGGCCGACGTGCAGCTGCTGGGCGTGTATTCCCACCTGGCCAATGCCGATGCCGCGCCGGCCGACGACGACAGCATCACCCCCTGCCAGGTGCAGCGGTTCGCCTCGGTGCTGGCCGCCCTGAGGCAGCAGCAGCTGGACGCCGGTTGCCGCCACCTGGCCAACTCGGCCGCCACCCTGCGGGGCCCCGACTTTCACTACGACATGGTGCGGGTCGGCCTGGCCCTCTATGGCCACAGTCCGGCCCTGCACCTGGCTGCAGCATCAGCGCTGCAGCCGGCGATGCAACTGCGGGCACGGGTGAGCCTGATCCGCTCGGTGCCGGCGGGCATCGGGGTCAGCTATGGCCACCGGTTCAGGACCAGCCGTCCCAGCCGCCTGGCCGTGGTCAGCATCGGCTACGCCGATGGGGTGCCCCGGCAACTGTCGGGACAGATTGCCGTGCTGCATCGGGGACGGCGCCTGCCCCAGGTGGGGGCGATCACCATGGACCAGCTGGTGCTCGATGCCACCGATGCCCCTGATCTTGACGTGGGCGAGGTGGTGACCCTGCTCGGACAGGATGGCGACCAGCAGATCACACCGGCTGACTGGAGTCAGCGCTGTCAGACGATCCCCTGGGAGATCCTGTGCGGCTTTAAGCACCGGCTGCCGCGTCTACCCCTGGGTGCCCATTGAGCCGCCGGCTCACTGATAAGCTCAGTCAGCCCCCTGGAGAGGTGGCTGAGTGGTTGAAAGCGGCTCCCTGCTAAGGAGTTACAGGAGGCAACTTCTGTCGAGGGTTCGAATCCCTCCCTCTCCGTTTGAACCTGACATCTGGAGTTGCGTTGCAGGCCCGTCTTCGCTTGTGACGACGGCCTGCAACAGCCTTGCAGCGATGAAGTGTGTGCCGCTCGCCATTCTGATGCTGGCAGTGGTCGGCGCCGCCCACGCCAGTCCGGCCCCATCGCCCTGCCCCGGGGAGACCACGGTCGACATGCGTGCCTGCGCTGCACGATCCCTGAACCAATCCAACGCGCAGTTACTGCGCAAACTACCCAGAACGGTGTTTCTGCAATGGCAGGAGGCGACCCGGGAGGCCTGTGCCAGGGCTTACACCGACAACCAGGGTGGAACCCTCTATCCGCAACTGCTGATCAGCTGCGATGACCAGCTCAACCGGGCACTGCTGAAGCAATTCCAACCGCTGGTCCCTTGAAACCAGATGCGGGCGTCGCCAGAACCGAGGCCGAACGGACGTAGGGATTGAGCAACTGCACGTCATGGCGTCCACGCGCCAGGACGGCCAACCGCTGTTGCATTGCAACGACCAGTTCACGGGTGCGGACATGGTCCGCATAGTCGCGGCGAACCATCAGCACATCCCCGACCTGCAGTGGCAGCTTCAGTGGCAGAACAACCCAGTCAGGACCGTAGAGCCCCAAGCTCAGGGGCGTGGCGATGCCCACCAGCAGATCTTCAATGGCTGGATCAGGGCGTCGCTGAGTCGCCGCCCCGCCCAAGCCCAGCTTGGTCAGCATGGCCTGAAACATCGGAAAGGCGTGGGCCGGCAGCGGCAACAGCGGGTAGGCGCTGACGTCGCTGTAGCGCAGCGCAGACACGCTGAGCAGGGGGTGCCCCACTTTCACCACCAGGTGTGACGGCATCGTGCACAACGGCAGGGCACACAGCTCGGGATCGATGGGTTGATCCGGCGAGGAGCACAACCAGGCATCCAGAATGCGGTTCTTGAGCAGGGTCAATGGCTGCTCGTAGTCCAGGTAATTAAGATTGCCCACCCCCCAGAGCTGCAGAGCCAGATCGGCACAACGGTCGGCCAACCAGTGCTGGGCATCCAGACGCAACGTGCGCTGACACGACCACCGATAGGACTGGTGAACCCGCCGCTCGGCGTTCAGCAACGTGTCATCACCGCTGACATGCCACTCGGCTGACTGCTTGAAAAACGTGACAGCAAACAGGTCCTGGCACGCTCTGGCATGGCGACTGATCGTGGACTGATTGCAGCGCAGCACCTCTGCAGCCCTTGCACCGGTTCTTAACCAGAACAGGTGATCCAAGGCGGCGAGGCATTCAACCGAAACCACAAACAGCCAACTACACCCGTCCTGAATTATTCACGAAGGCCACCATTCGAGACAAGCGAGCGCAGAACGCCTGAAGAAATCTTGCGCATTATTCACTTTTTGCATGATCTCCGCAGGCAGGCCTGGGCTCTGCAAGGGACACCGGAACGATCTCCCCGTTCATTCGCGCCAGTCGAGCGACCCTCGCCCGCAGATGATCCAGCAGTTGCTGCAGGCGGGGACTGGCGCCAAGGGCCCGGCGGAACACCAGCGCATCGCCCGAGGCAAAGGGAAGCTGCAGCGGCAGTCGGCACAGCGCGCCGCCACTGATCTGCATGCTCAGGGGCGTGCCATAGCCAACGACAAGCTCCACCTCTGCCTTCCCCTCCCAGAGGTCGCGGCGGTACCGGGTCATGCGAACGCCGTCATTCCACAGGCCGATCGCCTGAAGTGCCTGTTCAACCAGCGGATAGGAACCCGTGGGTAAAGCCAGGGTTGGAAATTGGGCGATGTCGTCGTAGGTGAGGCTCTGCCGCTCCAGCAGAGGATGCCCCGCTGCACAGGTGAAGAAGACCGGCATCCGTGACAGCGGGACCGCCGTCAGATCCGGTTGATCGGCGGTCGGCAGATCGGGCAGTCCGGCGAGCCAGGCGTCGACGACCCCGTCCTGCAGCAACTGAAAGTTGCGACGGACGCCGACGATGTTGGAACGCCCCAGCAACCAGCCCGGCGGCAGGGTGTTGCACAGGGTTGGCGCGCTCCAGTAGGTGGCCTCAAGCCGCAATGGACGGCGCCAGGCCAGGCGGGCCTGCTGGTGCACGTCGCGCTCGAGTTGCAGCAACGTCTGATCTCCGATCAGATCCAGCTCGCCGTTCTGACGCTCGAGCTGCAGACCAAAGGTCTTCAGCACCTTGCGGCAGCTGCGACTGACCGTGGCTTGACTGATGTCATAGCGCCTGGCCACCTCCTCGCCCGCGCCAAGCCACTGCAGCCCATCGAGGGCCGTCAACTGGTCGAGCTCAACCATCGCAACGAGCGGCCAGCAGATGGCGTGCGATCTCGGGCAGCAGTTCCCCATCACGGGCACAGGCAGCTCCCTCGGCAAAAACAACCAGCAGGGTCGGCGGCAGGTCCTCGCCCTCGATGTAAGCCGCATCGTGGCGCGCCTGGCTCATCCAACCCGCCTTGCTCCAGCACTGGGCATCGGCGGGCAAGCCGGCACCCAGAAAACCATCGACCTGGTTTTCGGGATCGGCGGCCCGCTGCTGGAGATCGAGGCTGCGATACAGCAACGGACGCATGCGGGCACAGGCCGGCGGCGACACCAGAGCCGAGGCGATCACGCCCTGCAGCAAGCGGGCCACGCCGTTCGCACTGAGCCGGTTGCGGTTGCCGTTATCGGCGCCATAGAACACCCGTTCACGGCCGTAGGGACCGTCATCCCAGGTCTTCTGGCAGGCGTTCCAACCGTCCAGTTCCGGCCAGGCCAGACCGGCAAGCCACTGGTTGACCAGCTGGCGCTGCTGGGTCCAGGTCTCCATCGCGGCAGGCGCGAGCTCAGGGCCACAGGTGGTGCCGCTGAGCCGATCCACCACGTAGGCGGTGGCGTTGTTGCTGGAGTCCTGGATCATGGCCGCCAGGGCACGACGCAACTCCGGCGCGTCCTGCAGCAGGTCCTGCTGCAACCAGGCTTCGGCGGCAATCAGGTAAACGAGCTTGACGACGCTGGCCGGGTACCGCAATTGATCCCCCCGCCAGGTGGCGCCAGGGCAGGGCAAGGACCAGTAGGCCTCGGGGGCCAGCTGAGCCGCCCGATCGAGCTGAGACTGCGGGAAACGAACCCAGGTGATCGACAGCTGATCCGACAGGCCGGGGCGGCCGTCCTGCTCGAGGGCACGCACCAGATCCACCAGGCACTGGCCCATGGCCGGATCTGGGCTGTAGAACGCCATCACTGCCGGCGGTTGTTGCGGTGAATTTAGGGAGCATGGCGGCACCGGACCTGCTGCAGACCGGCACGATCTGGCGGTTGCTGACCGCCGTGAACGGCTACAGCCGCCCCCGGGGCGACGGTCTGGCCACCCAGGCCTGGGCTGGACGGCACCTGCGGGTGCTCGAGCCACCGTCCCCGGGAGCCGGTGGACGGCTGCGGGCACGCCTGCTCGAGGATGGCTACCCCTGCTGGCTGGAGCCGGCGGCGCTGCTAGGGGCAGCGGTGGCGGTTCCGGCGCCACAACCCGCACTGCTCAGTGGCGCAGCAATCCAACGGCGCCTGCCGGCGGTGCTGGCGTTTGCCGAAGCAGCCCGGCAGCAGGCCAATGCCTACCTGTGGGGCGGCAGCCTCGGCCCCGATTACGACTGCTCGGGGTTGGTGCAACGGGCCTTTGCCAACGCCGGGATCTGGATCCCCCGGGACGCCTATCTGCAGGAACGGTTCTGCCAGCCCGTCGCGGTGCGCCCTGGGGTCCTGCACGCCTTGCTGCCCGGGGACCTGATCTTCTTTGGCACGCCCCAGCGCTGCACCCATGTGGGCCTGCACCTGGGCGGCGGGCGCTACCTGCACAGCTCGGGGCGTGAGCACGGCCGCGATGGCCTGGGGATCGACGATCTGGCGCCCCACAACCCCCACCCGGTGGCCCGGCACTACCGCAGCCAGCTGCGGGGCGCGGGCCGGGTGATGCGCTGCCATGACGGCAGCCCCTTGCCCGCCTAGGGTCGCCGCCATGCAAGCCGAGATCGCCCTTTCTGTCGTTGTGCCGCTGTTCAACGAGGCGGAGAGCCTGGCGTCACTGGTGCAACAGCTGCTGTCCGCCCTGCGGCCGCTCAACCTGCCTTTTGAACTGGTGCTGGTGGACGACGGCTCCCGCGACGGCACCTGCGAGGCGTTGCAGCGGCTTTCCGGCGAGATCCCAGAGCTGGTGGCCGTGCTGTTGCGGCGCAACTACGGACAGACCGCCGCCATGGCTGCTGGCTTTGATGCCAGCCGGGGGCAGGTGATCGTCACCCTGGATGGCGACCTGCAGAACGACCCTGCCGACATTCCCCTGCTGCTCAGCAAACTGGCCGAGGGCTACGACTTGGTCAGCGGCTGGCGCCACCAGCGCCAGGACTCACGGCTCAGCCGCCTGGTGCCCAGCCTGCTGGCCAACCGGCTGATCGCCCGTGTCACCGGCGTGGCTCTCAACGATTACGGCTGCTCCCTTAAGGCCTACCGGCGCGAGGTGGTGGAGGACATGAACCTCTACGGCGAACTGCACCGGTTTCTGCCGGCGCTGGCCTTCATCGAGGGCGCCCGCATCGCCGAGGTCAGGGTGCAGCATCACCGGCGCCGGTTCGGGCGCAGCCACTACGGCATTGACCGCACCTTCCGGGTGCTGATGGATCTGCTGACGGTCTGGTTCATGAAGCGCTTTCTGACCCGACCGATGCACGTGTTCGGGTTTGGGGGGCTGCTGGCCATGGCCGTCGGCGGCCTCATCGTGCTCTGGCTGATCGGTGAAAAGCTGCTGGGTGCCGACATCGGCGGCAGGCCGCTGCTGCTGATGGGGGTGCTCAGCCTGCTCACCGGGGTGCAGCTGTTCTGCTTCGGTCTATTGGCCGAACTGCAGATGCGCACCTATCACGAAAGCCAAAACCGCCCCATCTACCGGGTGCGGCAAATCGTGGGATACAGCTCTGAGAGCTGAGTGCCCACCTAATCCCTTGGCGCCGCGTTGCGGGGCAACCGCCGACGGGCAGACGTCGATTGGCGACTACCGGCAGCAGCACTGGTGCGGTAGGGCTCGATCGCTGCAGCCGCCGCTCCCATCACCTTGAGGTCAGGATCACGCAAGGCACGCCGCAACAGGGGCAGCACCGAGCGATCTCTTGGGCCCGACAGCTGGGCCAAGGCCAGCAGTCGCTGGTCGGTGGGGCCATTGAGCTGGGCTCCCAGAGCCAGCAGTCGCTGCCGGCGGTTCAGCTGGATCAGGCCCCCACGGCTGGGAGCTGCGACAGGCGTGCGCCCAAGGAGCGAGGCCTGAGCACGCGGCTGTACCACCAGGGTGAGCGGGTCCTCAGCCGCTGACGCGGAGCCAGCCCGGGCGGGCCACAGCGGCCGGCGTCGACTCAGCAGCCAGAGCAGGATCGCCAGGATCGAGGCGCTGATTGCAACAGGTGTCTGCATGGATTGAACTTTTATGTCGCCACCTGCAGGGCGGCAGGGACGCTCTGAATGAGCTCCGTACAGTACGGCTGATTCCTATTGGCCTGTGCCATGACTGGAGATTTTGCGGCCGCCTGGATGCCTTCGGTGTTTATTCCCCTGGTGGGAATCCTCGGTCCTGCCGTGGCCATGGCCCTTCTGTTCAACGTGATTGAAGCTCGCGACTGAGCGACCGGTTTCGTTACAGCCATTTCCCTGAACCCATGACCGTCACACCCGTGGCCGACCCGACTGTCGGCAACCTGGCAACACCCGTCAACAGCAGCTACTTCACGCGTGCTTTCCTGAACGCGCTGCCGGCCTACCGCCCCTCACTGTCCCCCAATCGCCGGGGTCTTGAGGTGGGCATGGCGCACGGCTTCTTCCTCTACGGCCCCTTCGCCATCACCGGTCCCCTGCGGGCAACCGAGTACGCCAGCACCGCGGGCCTGCTGGCCGCCATCGGCCTGGTCTCGATCCTGACCGTCTGCCTGTCGATCTACGGCACTGCGGGCACCGGCCCGAACGTGCAGCCCGCTGACGCCACAATCGACAACCCACCTGCCGACCTGTTCACCAAGGCAGGCTGGGCCGAGTTTGCCAGCGGCTTTTGGCTTGGTGGCTGCGGCGGTGCAGCCTTTGCCTGGTTCCTGGCCAGCACGGCTGTGGTGGCTCCGCTGGTGAAGATCGCCGGTGGCGTCTGGAGCGTTGGCTGAACGCTAACCGCTGAATGCGGCTCAACGAACCGCGCTGAACCTTGCAGGTTTCTTTGCTGATGCCTGCAAGGTTCACTTCACTTCAGAGCTCCGCCCTCAAGGCGGGGCTTTTTTATTGGTCCCATGGGGCCCTTTACCAAGGCTTGTCCTGCCACCAGCGACCTGGTGAAGAAGGTTGAAGGACAGAAACGTTGAAGGACAGGAAGGTTGAAGGGCAGGAAGGCGAATGGGTCCTGAATGGCGTCGAGACAAAGTATCGACACACCCGCGGGCAGCACAACGACCGCCCCATGGCTTGCGATGGTTGGTTGTCCAGGCTCTGCGGCGCAGATCTCGATCGATCCGTCAATCAGCCGGACCGGATGCAGAACCACGCAGTCCCCTGGGACCCAGCAGGTGCGGTTGAGGAGAAGCAAACAAGCTCACACCCAGCTCGGTCAGATCATCGCCGGCTTGTCCATCCAAGCCTGTTCATCCAAGCCTATTCATCACAACCGGTCATCACATCTAGTCATCACAGCTGGCACTCAAAAGCTGCTGTTCGAAAGCTGCTATTCAAAAGCCGGGCGCAGCCCAATCGCTTGACGCGAATCACCCGTCATGGGGAGACCCTGTAAGGGTGTGAGTGGATCTGCCCACTTTGATGCTTCTGCGCTGGTGGCCAGGTCGCATGGCACCAACATGGCACCAAGGTTGCCCTTGGCCCGAAGTGGCGCCCACGCCTGTCAGGCATGAAAAAACCCCGGCCTTAACGGCCGGGGTGTTAGACGTCCCTCGAGCTTGGGAGTCAGCTGAGAATCAGCCGAACTTGCCAGAGGTGGAGGCGATCAGGAAGGCCGCGTAGGTCACGAAGTAGCCCACGGTGAAGTGAGCCAGACCGACCACACGGGCCTGAACGATCGAGAGAGCGACAGGCTTGTCACGCCAGCCCACCAGGTTGGCGAGCGGGGTGCGCTGATGAGCCCAGACGATGGTCTCAATCAGTTCCTGCCAGTAACCGCGCCAGGAGATCAGGAACATGAAGCCGGTTGCCCAGATCAGGTGCCCGAACAGGAACATCCAGGCCCAGACGGCGAGGTTGTTCGTGCCTGCGGGGTTGTAGCCGTTGATCAGCTGTGAGCTGTTCAGCCACAGGTAATCGCGGAACCAGCCCATCAGATAGGTGCTGGATTCGTTGAACTGAGCCACGTTGCCCTGCCAGATGGCGAGGTGCTTCCAGTGCCAGTAGAAGGTCAACCAGCCCACGGTGTTCAGGGCCCAGAAGACAGCCAGATAGAAGGCGTCCCAGGCACTGATGTCGCAGGTGCCGCCACGGCCGGGGCCGTCGCAGGGGAAGGAGTAACCGAAGTCCTTCTTGTCGGGCATCAGCTTGGAACCGCGGGCATCCAGCGCACCCTTGACCAGGATCAGGGTGGTGGTGTGCAGGCCCAGAGCAATGGCGTGGTGAACCAGGAAGTCACCAGGCCCGATCTGGAGGAACAGGCTGTTGGTGCCGGCGTTGATGCCGTCGAGCCAACCGGGCAGCCAGACGGCGCCGGGGCCAGGGGCATTGCTCACCAGGCTGTCGGGATTCGACAGCAGCACGTTCATGCCATAGATCGCCTTGCCTGAAGCGGCCTGGACGAACTGGGCAAAGACGGGCTCAACCAGAATCTGCTTCTCGGGGGTACCGAAGGCCACGACCACGTCGTTGTGAACGTAGAGACCCAGGGTGTGGAAACCGAGGAACAGGGACACCCAGCTCAGGTGGCTGATGATCGCTTCTTTGTGCTCGAGCATCCGGGCCAACACGTTGTTCTTGTTGGCTTCGGGGTCGTAATCACGGATGAAGAAGATCGCACCGTGAGCAAAGGCACCGCACATCAGGAAGATGGCGATGTACTGGTGGTGGGTATAGAGAGCAGCCTGTGTCGTGTAGTCCTTGGCGATGAACGCATAGGACGGCATCGAATACATGTGCTGCGCCACCAGACTCGTCACCACACCGAGGGAGGCCAGAGCCAGACCCAGCTGGAAGTGAAGCGAGTTGTTGATGGTGTCGTAGAGACCCTTGTGGCCAGCGCCGAGGTCACCAGGGGTGCCCTTGGGCGGGTTGTGGGCTTCGAGGATCTCGCGGATCGAGTGACCGATGCCGAAGTTGGTCCGGTACATGTGACCGGCGATCACGAACAGGCAGCCGATCGCCAGGTGGTGATGGGCGATGTCCGTGAGCCACAGGGCTTCGGTCTGGGGGTGGAAACCACCCAGGAAGGTCAGGATCGCGGTACCTGAGCCTTCAGAAGTGCCGAACACCTGGTAAGCGGTGTCGGGATTCTGGGCGTAAACGCCCCAGTTGCCGGTGAAGAAGGGACCCAGGCCTGCAGGGTGCGGCAGCACCGAGAGGAAGTTGTCCCAACCGACGTGCTGGCCGCGGGCTTCAGGGATCGCCACGTGGACCAGGTGACCGGTCCAGGCAATGGAGCTGAAGCCGAACAACACAGCCAGGTGGTGGTTGAGGCGGGATTCAGCGTTCTTGAACCAGGCCAGGGAAGGCCTGAATTTGGGCTGCAGGTGCAGCCAACCGGCGAACAGGGCCCAGGCCGACAGGATCATCATGAAGATGGAACCCTGATACAGCTCGGCGTTGGTGCGCATGCCGATCGTGTACCACCAGTGGTACAGACCGGAATAGCTGATGTTCACCGGTGAGGAGGCGCCCGCCTGGGTGAAGGCAGCGATGGCGCCTTGACCGAAGTGGGGATCCCAGATCGCGTGAGCGATGGGACGGACATGCAGAGGATCGGTGACCCACTGCTCAAAGTTGCCCTGCCAGGCGATATGGAACAGGTTGCCCGAAACCCAGAGGCCAATGATGGCCAGGTGTCCGAAGTGGGTGGAGAACAGCTTTTGGTAAAGCCGCTCCTCGGTCATGCCGTCGTGGCTCTCGAAGTCGTGAGCCGTGGCGATGCCGTACCAGATCCGGCGGGTTGTCGGGTCCTGTGCCAGACCCTGGCTGAACGAAGGAAATTTCGTTGCCATTGGGAAAGGTCAGGAAAGGTCAGCCGACCGCAAGCATGCGGGCCAGGAAGAAGGACCAGGTGGTCGCGATACCGCCCAACAGATAGTGAGCGACACCGACCGCACGGCCCTGGGTGATGGAGAGCGCACGGGGCTGGATGGCAGGAGCCACCCTCAGCTTGTTGTGAGCCCAGACGATGGACTCGATCAGCTCCTGCCAATAGCCACGGCCAGAGAACAGGAACATCAGGCTGAAGGCCCAGACGAAGTGTGCACCCAGGAACATCAGGCCATAGGCACTGCTGCTCGAGCCATAGCTGTTGATCACCTGAGCGGCCTGAGCCCACAGGAAATCACGCAGCCAACCATTGATGGTGATGGCACTGGTGGCAAAGTTGCCGTTGGTGATGTGCTGGACGGTGCCGTCGGCATTGACGGTGCCCCACACGTCGCTCTGCATCTTCCAGGAGAAGTGGAAGATGACGATCGACAGGGAGTTGTACATCCAGAACAGGCCGAGGAACACGTGGTCCCAGGCCGACACCTGGCAGGTGCCGCCACGGCCGGGGCCGTCGCAGGGGAAGCGGAAGCCGAGGTTCGCCTTGTCGGGAACCAGGCGCGAGCTGCGGCTATACAGCACACCCTTCAGCAGGATCAGCACGGTGACGTGGATCGTGAAGGCGTGGATGTGGTGGACCATGAAGTCGGCGGTTCCCAGGGGAATCGGCGCCGCGGCCACCTTGCCGCCCACCGCCACAACTGCGCCATTGAACACTTCACTCACGCCTGCGAGGGCATTGGGAGCGGTGCTGCCGGCAGCGGCGGCGTGCAGACCCTGGATCCACTGCGCGAAGACGGGCTTCAGAGCAATGGCCGAGTCACTGAACATGTCCTGGGGACGGCCCAGGGCACGCATCGTGTCGTTGTGGATGTAAAGGCCGAAGCTGTGGAAGCCGAGCCAGATGCACACCCAGTTGAGGTGGCTGATCAGGGCATCGCGAGCCTTGAGCACCCGATCGAGCACGTTGTCGATGTGCTTGGCGGGGTCGTAGTCACGCACCATGGCGATGGCGGCGTGAGCACCGGCACCGACGATCAGGAAGCCACCAATCCACACGTGGTGGGTGAAAATCGACAGCTGGGTGGCATAGCTGACCCCGATATAGGGGTACGGGGGCATCGCATACATGTGATGCGCCACGATGATGCTCAGCGAGCCGAGCAGGGCCAGGTTCACGGCCAGTTGGGCATGCCAGCTGGTGGTCATGAACTCGAACAGGCCATCGTGCCCCTTCGGAGCGGGGAACAGCAGGGGATCGCCCTTCTGACCCTCGAGGATCTCCTTGATGCTGTGACCGATGCCCCAGTTGGTGCGGTACATGTGGCCAGCCACGATGAACAGCACCGCGATCGCCAGATGGTGATGGGCGATATCGGTCATCCAGAGACTGCCGGTCACAGGATTGAGCCCACCCTTAAAGGTGAGGAAATCGCTGTAAGCGGCCCAGTTGCCGGTGAAGAAGGCACTGATGCCAGCTCCGAAGCCGGGGAACAGCTGGGTCAGCAGATCCTGGTTGAGAAATTCGTGCGGCAGCGGAATGTCAGCCACCGAAGCGATGGTCTTGCCGTTGAGCACCAGCGGCTTGCCGGCGTCGATGGCATCCATCAACTGGGTGGTGGGCAGGGACACATGCAACAGGTGTCCTGTCCAGGACAGGGAACCCAGTCCGAGCAGGCCGGCCAGATGGTGGTTGAGCATCGACTCAACGTTCTGGAACCACTCGAGCTTGGGAGCTGCCTTGTGATAGTGGAAGACGCCGGCATTAAGCATCAGGCCGGCCATCACCAAAGCGCCGATGGCCGTGGCCAGCAGCTGGGTCTCGTTGGTGAAACCCCAGGCCCGCCACACGTGGAAGAGACCTGAGGTGATCTGGATGCCGTGGAAGCCGGCACCGACATCACCGTTGAGGATTTCCTGGCCGAAGATCGGCCAGACCACCTGCGCACTGGGTTTGACGTGCAGGGGGTCGGCCAGCCATCCGGTGTAGTTGGAGAAGCGGGCGCCATGGAAGAAGGCGCCGCTCAACCAGATGAAGATGACGGCCAGGTGCCCGAAGTGGGCCGAAAAGATCTTGCGAGAAACCTCTTCGAGGTCGCTCGTATGGCTGTCGAAGTCGTGAGCGTTGGCGTGGAGGTTCCAAATCCAAGTGGTGGTTTTGGGACCTTTGGCAAGGGTGCGGTCGAAATGCCCGGGCTTTTCGAAAAGCTCGAACGTGGCCGGAACGGGGTTCCGGTCGACCATGGCCTTCGCCGTTTTCCCACGCTCTGGTGGGCTGATGGTCATCGAGTCGTTCCTCGAGGGACGGAGTCGAGGTGGGAGGTCCACCCCTGCGGGAGCCGGATCGCCGAGACGATCCAAATCACCCTGGGCCCTATGGACCGTCGCGTGGCCGAAGCCGTTTGACGACCATGGGCGCCAGCCGGAAACGATCCGCAAAATCGCGAAATCGCTGATCCCGACTGGAGCTTGGGCCCCAGATAGGGGACCGCTGGCCGAACTATAAGGGCGTTGAACAAGCCGATCGGGAGGTCAGTTACAAAGGTTCAATCCCCGAGCTTCCCAGGTGCCAACAGGGCTTTACGGCAGAGAAAAGATGAATGAAATAGCCGCAGTTCATTCACGTTTTCAACTGAATGCCGCACAGATTCCTGATTAAAAATAGTCAGACAGCACAGGATTGAATGCCGGCTCTGACCACCTGCTTGCTGACCGCGCACAATGATCCCAAGCCCATGGACGCGAGCAGCGGCGTGATGTTCGGCAACAGCCCGGCCCCGAAAGACCGCCCGCCAAGGCCCTGGGGGCCGTGGTGCCGGTCACGGCTGCGCCTGCTGCTGACTCCGCTGCTGTGCCTGCTGCTGTGGCTGGGCTTGCCGGGGGCATCGGCAGCCGCCTGGCAGCCACCGTCTTGGAGCAACCGTGGCGGCGGTGCCACCACGCCCCAGGCGCCCCTGGCCCCGACAGCGCCGATGGGGCGCCTGCAGGAAGTGCCCCCCCCCCAGGCCGTGCAGCAACTGCAACAGGCCCTGACCGGCCACCGACCACGGGTGACGATCACCGCACCGCAGGACGGAGCACTGCTGGAGCCGGGGCCATGGGCCTTGAAGGTGAGCGTCCAGGACTGGCCCCTGGTCGATGCCGGCCCCCTCGGCCTGGGTCCCCACCTGGTGGTTCAGATCGATGACCAGCCGCCACTGCGGCTCACCGCTGACGATGGGCCCCGTGAGAACGGGGTGGTGATGGTGCAGGTCCCGCCGTTGTCACCAGGCAGCCACCGGATCACCGCCTATGCCGCACGCCCCTGGGGCGAAGCGGTCAAAAGCCCTGGAGCGTTGCAGCAGATCAGGGTGCACCGGCTGGTGGCCAACCCCCAGGCCCTGCCGGCGCCGGGCAGCGTGCAACTGCTCCCGGTCAGCCCGGCCGAGCTGAGTCAAGGCGAACCCGTGATGCTCGACTGGATCCTGCTGGATGCACCCCTGCAGAACCTGCGCCCGGGCGATGGCAGCTGGAGGCTGCGCGTGACCGTCAACGGCGACAGCTTCCTGGTGGACCAGAACGTGCCGCTGTGGCTCAAGGGCTGGCGCTCTGGTGACAACAGCCTGTTGCTTGAACTGGTCGACGGCCGGGGAGAACCCCTCAACCCACCGTTCAACAGTCTGGTGAGAGCGGTGACACTCACCAGACCAGGAGCAGGCGCTGCAGCGGCGCCGCGCTGGCTGCAAGGCCGTCTGAACGACCAGGAATTGGCCCAGCTGCTGGGCCAGCTCCCGCCCCCCGTACCGGCCCAGGGACCCGATCCGGTTCTGGCTCAAGAACCGGTGGTGGCGGCAGAGCCGGCGCTGACGGCGGAGCCGGATGCCCCCCCCGAAGCTGAGCAGGTCCAAGAACCGGTTCTGGCGCCGGAGCAACTCACGACGACCGAGCAGCCACCCGAGCCGGCACACCAGGAAGACCCCAGTGGAGAAGGAGAAGAGGAAGAGGAACAAGAAGTTGAGGACGATGAAACACGTCCGGAGCCCGAGCCCGTAGCCCTGGCTGCACCACCACTGCCGGCCAGAGCCGCCACCAGCGAGCGGATCAGCAGCAGTACCGCGCTCGAAGGCAGTGCCCGGGAGCTGGTCAACCCGGACGGATCCCTGATCCAGCCGCGGCCCAGTGGGCCACTGGCAGGCCTACGCCAACGGTTCACCCCATGAATCAGTCCAAGCAGATCTGGGGCCTGGGGTTCAGCCAGGAGGCCGAGAGCCTGCTGGTGCGCCTTCTGCAGGCCGGCCTGGTGGACGCCGTCGCGACCGTCGACGCCAGGCCTTCTCCAGCCGAGGTGTTGCGCCAGCAATGGAGCCAGGCCCGTGGTTTTGTCGTGGTCGGGGCCTGCGGCCTGGTGACGCGCCTGATCGCACCACTGCTTCAGGACAAGTCCCAGGACCCTGCGGTGGTCGTTCTGGACCCCGAAGGCCGTTTTGCCGTGCCCCTGCTGGGGGGGCACAGCGCTGGTGCTGACAGGCTCAGTCAACGGCTGGCGGCGGCGTTGGGCGGCGCTGCGGTGCCGACCGGGCACAGCAGCGGCCGGGGCCTGCTGGCGCTTGACAGCTTTGGCCAATCCTGGGGTTGGCGGCGCGGCGCTGGCGACTGGAGCGCGCTGATGCAGCGCGCTGCCAGGCGGCAGCGCTTGCAGCTGCAACAGGACACAGGGCTGACGCTGTGGCAGCAATGTGCGGCGGCCGAGGGCCTGCCGCTGCAGCCTGAGGCGACCGACAGCGCAGCCCCCCCCGATCTGGTCATCAGTGAACGACTGGGACCGGGCTGCCGTTGGCACCCACCGCGGCTGTGGCTGGGCCTGGGCTGCGAACGGAACACCAGCCTGGGCCTGCTCGAACGGTTGCTGGAGCTGACCCTGCGGGACCACGGCCTGGCTGAAGCCGCCGTGGCCGGATTGGCCAGCATCGATCGCAAGGGCGACGAACCGGCCCTGTTGCAACTGGCCGCCCAGCGCGGTTGGCCCCTCAGGCTGTTCAGCGCCGCCGAGCTGGCCGCCGTGGACGTGCCCAATCCCTCGTCATTGGTGGCCCAAGAGATGGGGACAGCCAGCGTGGCCGAGGCCTCGGCCTTGCTGGCCGCGGGCACCCCAGGTGCGGCAGGGACGTTGACCGTGGCCAAGGCCGTGCTTCATGCCGGCGAACGGCTGGATTCCGCCGGCGATGGCACAGGCGAGCGGGGTGCCGCCACCCTGGCGATTGCCGCGGCCGCCGACCAGTGGGCCCCCCAACGGGGCGAACTGCACCTGGTGGGCAGCGGCCCCGGCAGCCTGGCCCTGCTCACCGCTGAGGCACGCACCGTGCTGAGCCGCTGCAGTGTCTGGGTGGGCTATGGCCTGTATCTCGATCTGCTCGAGCCCCTGCGGCGCCCTGACCAGGTCCGCCTCGATGGCCAGCTGACCCGCGAGCGCGAGCGCTGCGCCCAGGCCCTGGAGCTGGCCTGCCAGGGGGTGAGCGTGGCCCTGATCTCGTCGGGGGACAGCGGCATCTACGGGATGGCGGGCCTGGCCCTGGAGCTATGGCTGGCCCGTGCCGAGGAGGCACGGCCCCGCTTTGCCGTGCACCCGGGGATTTCGGCCCTGCAGCTGGCAGCGGCCCGCTGCGGCGCACCGCTGATGCACGATTTCTGCACCATCAGCCTGAGCGACCGGCTGACCCCCTGGGAGGTGATCGAACGCCGCCTGATCGCCGCCGCCCAGGGCGATTTTGTCGTCGCCCTCTACAACCCGCGCTCCCTGGGGCGCGACTGGCAGCTGGCCCGCGCAGTGGAGCTGATATCAGCGGGGCGCCCGGGGTCTACGCCGGTGGCCCTGGCCCGCCAGCTGGGTCGCGCCGACGAGGCCATCAGCCTCCACACCCTGGCGTCGCTGCCGATCGAGCAGGTGGACATGCTGACCCTGGTGCTGGTGGGCAACAGCAGCACCAGGATCGAATCAGGCCAGATGGTGACCCCCAGGGGCTACCCGGGGGCCGAGCTCAGTTGAGCCTGCCCAAACCCATGCTCAACGGGAGTGATCAAGTCGGGATGACAGGATTCGAACCTGCGGCCCCTTCGTCCCGAACGAAGTGCGCTACCAAGCTGCGCTACATCCCGATGCCAGCGACTGTAGAAGATCGCCCATGGTGACCAGTAAACCAGCGACCAGCAAACCGGACTGGCTGCGGGTCAAAGCCCCCCAGCGCGAGCGCATCGGCGCGGTGGCTGATCTGCTGCAGGATCTGCAGCTCAACACGGTGTGCCAGGAGGCCAGCTGCCCCAACATCGGCGAGTGCTTCGCCGGCGGCACCGCCACGTTCTTGATCATGGGGCCGGGCTGCACCCGCGCCTGTCCGTACTGCGACATCGACTTCGACAAAAGCGTGCGGCCGCTCGATCCCACAGAGCCCGAGCGCCTGGGTGAAGCGGTGGCGCGCCTGGGCCTCAGCCATGTGGTGATCACCGCGGTCAACCGCGATGACCTGGCCGATGGCGGTGCCAGCCAGTTTGTGGCCTGCATCGAACAGGTGCGCGCCCGCAGCCCCCTGACCACGATCGAGCTGCTGATCCCCGATTTCTGCGGCGACTGGGACGCCCTGGCGGCGGTGATGGCCGCCGCCCCCGACGTGCTCAACCACAACATCGAGACGGTGCCGCGGCTCTACAAACGGGCCAGGCCGCAGGCGATCTATCAGCGCAGCCTGGAGCTGCTGCAGCGCGTGCACGACGGTTGGCCCCGCTGTTACACCAAATCGGGGCTGATGGTGGGCCTGGGCGAAACCGACGCCGAGGTGACCGAGGTGCTGGCCGATCTACGGCATCACCACGTCGACATCGTCACCATCGGCCAGTACCTGTCGCCGGGGCCCAAGCACCTGCCGGTCGACCGCTTTGTGACGCCCGAGCAGTTCGACGTGTTCCGCCGCCACGGACAAGACGGGCTGGGCTTTTTGCAGGTGGTCAGCAGCCCGCTGACCCGCAGCAGCTACCACGCCGGCGAGGTTCAGCGACTGATGCGCGAGCACCCGCGTTAAAGGGCCAGATCGCCAGCTGCCGGGATCCATTCGTGCAGCTGCCAGTTGACCCAGCCGCCTGCGATCAATGGGTCTTGGGCGATGAGCGCCAATGCAGCGCTGTGACTCTCGGCCTCAACAACCAGCAGCCCGCCGCCGCCGGGCCGCCGCGAGCCATCGACCAAAAAGCCGCTGGCGATGGCCACACCAGCGGCGCGCTGGGCCTCGACCCAATCGCGGTGGGCCTGCAGATGGGTGCCACGCTCGGGCCCCGGCAAGGACCGAAACCCGTCGGTGAGGGTTTCGGTCTTGATGAACCAGGCCAACGCAGCAACCCTCAGGCTGCAACGGCGGCCTTGTCGACCAGGCCCATGTTGGCCTTCTCACTGGGAGGGACCAGCACCTTGAAGCGGCCCCTGGCGCTGGGCCAGTCGGCCAGCAATGCGGCTGCCCTGGCGCTGCCGGTGGCCTGCAGATGGGCCTCGAGCAGGGGCTTGAGCACAGCCTCCTGCTCAGGGGTGGAGAGCTCGGTGATCGCCACAATCTCAGGATTGACCCGCTCGGTGAGCCCGCCGTTGTCATCGAGGATGAAGGCCACTCCACCGGTCATACCGGCGCCGACGTTGCGGCCGGTGCTGCCGAGCACCACCACGACGCCACCGGTCATGTACTCGCAGCAGTGGTCCCCCACGCCCTCGACCACGGTGCGGCAACCGCTGTTGCGCACGGCAAAACGCTCGCCGGCGCGGCCCAGGGCCAGCAGTTCACCGCCGGTGGCCCCATACAGGCAGGTGTTGCCCAGGATGACCTGATCGCCGGGGTCCTTGACGGCAGCAGGGGGCACCACGGTGATCCGGCCACTGTTGATGCCCTTGCCGACGTAATCGTTGGCCTCGCCCACCAGGCGCACGTTCATGCCCTGGAGCACGAAAGCGCCAAAGCTCTGACCGGCTGCACCCTCAAAGGTCAGATCCAACTGACCGCCAAACCCACTGTTGCCGTGACGGGCAGCGATCTCACCGGCGATGCGGGCGCAGACGCTGCGGTCGGTGTTGATGATCGCCAGGGTGCGAGCTACGCGGCCGTGCCCATCGATCGCTGCCATCAGCTCGGCATCGGCCAGCAGCTGGTCTTCCAGAATGGGGCCGTTGCCATGGGCCTCGGTCTCGTGCTGCAGCCAGCGGCGATCGGCCGCGGCGGCAATGGGCTCGAGCAGGCATGACAGATCGAGAGCCTGGGTCTTGGCCAGGGTCACCTGGCGCGGCTGCAGCAGTTCGCTGCGGCCGATCAGGTCTTCGAGCCTCGCAACCCCCAGCACGCTGAGCAACTGGCGCACTTCTTCTGCCACATAGAAGAAGAAATTGACGACATGTTCAGGAATGCCGGTGAAGCGCTTGCGCAGGGCCTCCTTCTGGGTGGCCACGCCAACCGGGCAGTTGTTGGTGTGGCAGACGCGGGCCATGATGCAGCCCTCGGCGATCATCGCCACCGAGCCGAAGCCGTATTCCTCGGCGCCGAGCAGGGCAGCGATGATCACGTCCCAGCCGGTCTTGAGTCCGCCATCGGCCCGCAACAGCACCCGCTCCCTCAGACCGTTCTCGAGCAGGGCGCGGTGCACTTCGGTGAGGCCCAGCTCCCAGGGGCTGCCGGCGTGTTTGATCGAACTGAGCGGCGAGGCGCCGGTGCCGCCGTCGTGCCCCGAGATCTGGATCACATCAGCATTCGCCTTGGCCACCCCGGCGGCGATGGTGCCGATGCCGATCTCAGCCACCAGCTTGACGCTGACCTGGGCAGCGGGATGGACCTGGTGCAGGTCGTGGATCAGCTGGGCCAGATCCTCGATCGAATAGATGTCGTGGTGCGGGGGCGGTGAGATCAGGCCGACGCCGGGTTTGCTGTTGCGCAACCAGGCGATGTAAGGGTCGACCTTGGGACCGGGCAGCTGGCCGCCCTCGCCGGGCTTGGCCCCCTGGGCCACCTTGATTTCGAGCTGTCTGCCGCTGCGCAGGTACTCAGGGGTGACGCCAAAGCGGCCCGAAGCGATCTGCTTGATCGCCGAGCAGGCGGTGTCGCCGTTGCGCAGGCCCTTGATGCTGGGCAGCGTCGCCGAACGACCCTCGCCGTCGACATCGTTGAGCACCTTGAAGCGGGCCGGATCTTCGCCGCCCTCGCCGCTGTTG
Source organism: Cyanobium sp. C1_MAG_00004 (assembly GCA_027486935.1). GTDB lineage: Bacteria > Cyanobacteriota > Cyanobacteriia > PCC-6307 > Cyanobiaceae > RGUW01. Next base: position 65,269 of record JAIXOF010000052.1, read on the forward strand.
CTCTTGCCGCCGATGCGGTTCATGGCCACCGCCAGCACCTCGTGGGCCTCGCGCGACAGGGCCCCCAGGCTCATGCCACCGGTGCAGAAACGGCTGCAGATGCTGGCAACGCTTTCGACCTGATCCAGGGGCAGGGGCACGGTTGCAGGCCTGAGCTCGAGCAGGTCGCGCAGGGCCGTGACCGGCCGGTTCTCGAGCAGGGTCTTGTAGGTCGAGAAGTGGTCGTAACCCGGTCCGGCCGCAACGGCGGCATGCAGGGCCTTGGCCATCTCGGGGCTGTTGAGGTGGTACTCGCCGCCGGTGCGGTACTGCACAAAGCCCATGAACTCGAGCTTGCTGCGGTTGAGCTCGGGGTAGGCCTTGGCGTGGATCGCCAGGGTTTCACTGGCGAGGTCGGTGAGACTGAGACCCGCCACCCGGCTGGTGGTGCCCTTAAACGCCAGCGCGATCAGGTCAGCGCCGATGCCGATCGCCTCAAAGATCTGGGCGCCGTGGTAGCTGGCCAGCAGCGAAATGCCGATCTTGGAGAGGATCTTGCGCAGCCCATCCTCGAGGGCCTGGCGCACGTTGGCCTGGGCCCGATCGAGGGTGAGTGGCGGCAGCTTGCCGGTCTCGATCAGCTTCTGGGTGCGGGGGTGGGCCAGCCAGTGCCGGGTGGTTTCCCAGGCCAGCCAGGGGCAGACGGCGCTGGCGCCGTAACCGATCAGGCAGGCCAGGTGATGGGTGCTCCAGCACTGGGCGGTCTCGACCACGATCGAGGCCTCGAGCCGCAGGCCCGAACCCAGTAGGTGATGGTGCACCGCGCCCACGGCCAGCAGTGGCGGCAGGGCGGTGGTGGTGGCGTTGATGCCGCCGGCCTGGCCGTCCAGGCCCTGCCGATCGCTGAGCACCAGAATCCGGGCACCGGCGCGCACGGCAGCCTCAGCGTTGCGGCAGAGCCGCTGCACCGAGACCTCAAGCGCTGAGGGGCCATCGATGATGGGCATCAACGTCGACAGGGTGCTCAGGGCCAACCCATGACCGCCGAGGCCTGCCAGCTCGGCCTCATTGAGCACCGGCGAATCAAGGTGCAGCACCGCGGCGGCTTCGGCCTGGGGACGCAGGGCCGAGCGGCGCTGGCCCAGGTGCATCTCCAGACTCATGACCAGCTTTTCGCGCAGCGGGTCGATCGGCGGATTGGTGACCTGGGCGAAGCGCTGCTTGAAGTAGTCGTACAGCAGGTGAGGCTTGTTCGACAGCACCGCCAGGGGGATGTCATCCCCCATGCAATAGGTCGGCTCCTTACCGGCGCCGGCCATGTCTTCGATCACCAGCTCGAGGTCTTCGGAACCAAAACCCGAAGCACTCTGCAGCTGCAGGAGCTCAAGGTCCCCCAGGCGGTGCTGCTGCTCCCAGGGCTGGGCATTCTGGTTGCGGCGATGCTGGGCCAGCCAGTCGCCATAGGGGTGGCGCGCCGCGGCCTCGGCCTTGACCTCCCAGTTGCGCAGCAGACAGCCGCGGTCCAGATCAACGGCCAGCATCTGGCCGGGGCCCAGACGGCCCTTTTCGAGGATGCGGCTCTCGTCGAGCTCGACCACGCCGGTCTCTGAGCCCATCACGACGTAACCGTCGCTGGTGATGCAGTAGCGGGCCGGTCGCAGACCGTTGCGGTCCAGGGTGGCGCCGACGGTATGACCATCGGCGAACACCAGCAGGGCCGGGCCATCCCAGGGTTCCTGGAGGCAGGCGTTGTACTCGTACATCGCCCGGATCTCGGGCTTGTCATCGAGTTCCGGCTGATCCCGGAATGCTTCGGGCACCAGCGTCAGCAGGCTGTCGGTGATCGGCCGGCCGCTGCGCACCAACAGCTCGAGGGTGGCGTCGAGGTTGGCCGAATCGCTGAAGGCCCCATTGACCAGGGGCCGCAGATCGCCGGCGGCCTCACCCCAGACCTCTTCGAGGTTGGACTCGGCGGCACTGGCCCAGTTGATGTTGCCCAGCAGGGTGTTGATCTCGCCGTTGTGGCCCAGCAGCCGCATGGGCTGGGCCAGGGGCCAGCGGGGCAGGGTGTTGGTGCTAAAGCGACGGTGGTAGACGGCAAAGCTGACCGCGAAGCGCCCATCGCGCAGATCGCTGTAGAAGTGCGGCAGCACCTCCGAGCGCACCATGCCCTTGTAGACGACGGTGCGGCAGCTGATCGAAGCGAAATAGAGATCACCGGTGGACGCCCCCCAGGCCGCCCGACTGCGGTCCACGGCACGCCGACGCAAACGGAACAGCAGCGCCTCGAGGGCATCACCATCGCAACCGCTGGGGGCAGCCACGAGCCAATGGGCGATATGGGGCGCGGTCTGGCGGGCCATGGACCCCAGCACCGAGGAATCCACCGGCACATCCCGCCAACCCAGGCTGGTCAGGCCCAGGGCCTGGGCCTCCTGCTCGCAGAACCGGCGGGCCTCGTCTTGGCGGGCACCGTCGGTGGGCAGAAACACCGTGGCCAATCCGCGCAACCGGCCACTCGAGGCCTGGGCAGCCGGCCAGACCGCTTCGTAAAAGGACCAGGGGATGCCGCACAACACGCCGGCACCGTCTCCGGAATCGCCGTCACCACCGCAGCCGCCGCGGTGCTCCATGCAATCGAGCCCGCGCAGGGCCTGCTGCAGCACCCAGTGGCTCGGCTGACCGCCCAGATGGGCCAGGAAACCCACGCCGCATGCGTCCTTCTCACCAGCCACGGCGGCCGGCGGCGCACTGTCGCAATGGGGCCAGGCGGGATGGGAGGAAGCAGGCATAAGCCGGGGTCTCAACACCAGTGATCAGGGGCATCCCCAGCTGCCGCCCGCGGGCAGCACCAGTGGCGATGGCAGAACCTTGGATCCTAAGGATCCACAGAGCGGGGCTAGCTTTCCTGTCCGAAGGCGATGCTCTCGATGGCCACGGCAGCCTGGCTGCTTCCCCTGCTGGCACTGCCCTCAATGGCCGGCCTGCCGGCCCTGATCCAGGCCCCGCCACCGTTGCCACCGGCAGACATCAGCGCGCCCCGCGTCGGGCGCGAAGCACCTCTGCAGAGCGGCCGGCAGCTGCGCCTGGGCGGCCAGCTGCAACAGGCCCGCTGGCAGCTCAGGCAGGGGGCTGCAGGTCAGCTGGTGGAGCTCTGGCTTCCGCTCGAGGTGCTCCAGAACCAGCTGGGCATGGCCAGCCGCAGCCAGAGCTCGGGTGCACTCAAACTTGAGTGGTACGGCCGCGAGCTGGAGGTGCCGCCCACTGGCCAACGCAGCCTCGAGGACGAGGTGGCCGTTGAGGTGGCCGCACTGCTCGAGGGCAGTGGCGTCAACAGTCGGGTGCGGGACGGCGTGCTCGCGCTCGACTGGCCTCCTGTCGCCCTTCGCGGTGTACGCAGTTCACGGCAGCCGGGCCAGCAGCGGGTGGTGCTGGATCTGGCCGGTCCGGCCCTGATCCGGCGCGATAGCGAACAGATCTGGCTTGGCCTCTCCAGCGCTGACGCCCAACGGGCAACGCTGGCTGATCTGGGGCTCCAGGCCCGTGCCACGGCGTCCGGGCTGCTGCTGCAGCCAACCGCCGGGGCAGCCCAGCGGGTGTTCAGCCTTGGAGATCCGGCCCGGATCGTGATCGATCTGGACGCGGCAACAGGAGCCGCGCCTGCTGCGGCCAGCACCCCGATCGATCCCAGCGACCCGCGCCTGCTGGCCCTGCTGGGCAAGGACCTGCACTGGGACCGCCGGCAACTGGGCGATGTGCGCCTCAACGCGGTGCGGCTCGATCCCCGCAATCCTGCGCTGGTGCTGCGCCCCCTGACCCGGGGCGCCGGAGCCATGGAGGGCCTGAGCTCCCTGCAGCAGCTGGCGGCCAAGCAGGACGCCCTGGTGGCGATCAACGGCGGCTTCTTCAACCGCACCAAACGCCTGCCGCTGGGTGCGCTCAAGGTTGATGGCAACTGGTTGTCAGGGCCGATCCTGAATCGGGGTGCGGTGGCCTGGAGGTCGGGCAGCATGCCCCGCTTTGGGCGCCTCAGCCTTGACGAATGGATCAGCGACCGCAACGGCAATCGCCAACCGATCCTGGTCGTCAACAGCGGTTACCTGCAACGGGGGCTGAGCCGCTACACCGCCGACTGGGGACCTGCCTACCGGGCCCTGAGCGGCAATGAACGGGCCCTGGTGCTGCAGGGCGGACGGGTTCAGAGCCTGCATGGGCCCGATCAGCTCGAGCAGGGCGTTGCCCTAAGGCCGGGCGACACCCTGGTGGTGGCCCGCGGCGGGGTCGAACTGCCATGGAACGTCGGTGACGCCCTGAGCCTGATCAGCAGACCCAACACCGACCTGGGCTCAGAGCCGTTCGTGCTCGGCGGCGGCCCGCTGCTGCTGAGCGACGGGCAGATCGTGCTCGATGGCCCGCGCGAAAGCTTCAGCGCTGCCTTTCTGCAGCAGGGTGCCCCCCGCACGGTGATCGCCAGCGATGGGCGCCAGCTCTGGCTGATCACGCTCGAAGGGCGTAGCGATGCCGGGCCCAGCCTGGTGGAGGCGGCCCGTCTGCTGCACCAACTGGGCCTGCAGGATGCCCTCAACCTGGATGGTGGCAGCTCCACCGGCCTGGTCATGGGTGGGGTGATGACAGTCAAGGGCCGCGGTGTGGCCGGTTCCGTCCATCACGGTCTGGGACTGGTGCCCAGCGGTCTGGGCGCCGTCGGGGCGGGGCTGGGCGCCCAACCCCAGCCGACTGCCAGAGTGCGTTGATTCCGTTTTCAGACCTGCCTGCCAGGCCATGCCATGACCAGGGGCCAGAGCCTTCATCTGACCGCCGCCGCTGCCGCTGAACTGGGCCGGCAGGCTGCCGTCGCCGGCACCCCGGGACTCATGCATCTGGACCTGATCGGCGGGGGCTGCGAACGCTGGACGTTGCGGCTGCGGCCAGGGCATCTGGCCGGTGTACCGGTGGCCCGTGCCGATGGCGTCACGGTCTATGCGCCCCAGCAGCAGCTAGAGCTGCTGGCCGGCTTGAGCCTGGACTACCGGGGCGATCTGAGCGGCGGTGGATTTCTGGTGCGTCCCGGCGAAGGGCAGCGCAGCTGCGCTTGTGGAGCCTCATTTGGGCCTGCCCAAAGGGGCGGAACACCGACGCAGTAAGGTGGCGGATTGTCGCTGTCGGTCGGTCGACCGAATCGCGCCTACCGCTCCCGTACGCAGACCCAGTTCCGGTCCTCGATGCCCACCATCCAGCAGCTGATCCGCACCGAGCGTCAGCGCCTGACCCGTAAGACCAAATCCCCCGCCCTGCGCGCCTGCCCCGAGCGGCGCGGTGTGTGCACCCGCGTGTACACCTCCACCCCGAAGAAGCCGAATTCGGCCCTGCGCAAGGTGGCCCGTGTCCGCCTCACCTCGGGGTTTGAAGTGACCGCCTACATCCCCGGCATCGGTCACAACCTTCAGGAGCACTCCGTGGTTCTGATCCGCGGCGGCCGGGTCAAGGACCTGCCCGGTGTGCGCTACCACATCATCCGCGGAACCCTCGACACCGCCGGTGTCAAGGACCGTCGTCAAGCTCGTTCCAAGTACGGCGCCAAGACCCCCAAGGGTTGATCTCCTGACGCCAGCTTTCATTCGTCCAACGTTTTCGTTCTGATCCCCACGGCCCATGTCACGCCGCAACGCTGCCGAAAAGCGCCCGATCCTGCCCGATCCCCAGTTCAACAGCCGTCTCGCCTCGATGATCGTGGCCCGGCTGATGAAGCACGGCAAGAAATCCACTGCCCAGCGCATCCTCTCGGATGCCTTTGGCCTGATCGGGGACCGCACCGGCGGTGACCCCCTCGAGCTGTTCGAGACCGCGGTCAAGAACGCCACACCCCTGGTCGAAGTCCGCGCCCGCCGGGTCGGTGGTGCCACCTACCAGGTGCCCATGGAGGTGCGTCAGGAACGCGGTACCGCCATGGCCCTGCGCTGGCTCGTCAATTACTCGCGCGCCCGCAACGGCCGCAGCATGGCCCACAAGCTGGCCGGCGAACTGATGGATGCAGCCAATGAGGCCGGCAGCGCCGTACGCAAGCGCGAAGAGACCCACAAGATGGCCGAAGCCAACAAGGCCTTCGCCCACTACCGCTACTGAATGGCGATCGGGTCGGAGCCCTGGGCACTCCGGCCTGCCATCACCCAGCCCTGCCGAGCCCTGTCCCTTCTTCGGACAGCCCCGCTCTGTAGAGTGACGCCCGCTTTTTGCCTTCCCTTTCGGAGACCTCTCACGTGGCCCGCGCCTTTCCACTGGAACGCGTCAGAAACATCGGTATCGCCGCTCACATCGACGCAGGCAAGACCACCACGACCGAACGCATCCTGTTCTATTCGGGTGTGGTCCACAAGATGGGCGAAGTCCACGACGGTGCTGCAGTCACCGACTGGATGGCGCAGGAGCGTGAGCGTGGTATCACCATCACGGCGGCTGCCATCTCCACCAGCTGGAAGGACCACCGCATCAACATCATCGACACGCCGGGGCACGTCGACTTCACGATCGAAGTCGAGCGCTCGATGCGAGTTCTTGATGGCGTGATCGCGGTGTTCTGCGCCGTCGGCGGTGTGCAACCCCAGTCTGAAACGGTCTGGCGTCAAGCGGACCGCTACAGCGTGCCCCGCATGGTGTTCGTCAACAAGATGGACCGCACCGGCGCTGACTTCCTCAAGGTTTACGGGCAGATCAAGGATCGCCTCAAAGCCAAAGCTGTGCCCATCCAGCTCCCGATCGGGGCCGAGGGTGAGCTCAGCGGCATTGTTGACCTGGTCAAGAACCGCGCCTTCATCTACAAGGACGACCTGGGCAAGGACATCGAAGAAGCCGACATCCCCGCCGATATGGCCGACCTGGTGGAAACCTGGCGGGGTGTGCTGATGGAATCGGTTGCCGAAACCGATGAAGCACTGATCGAGCAGTTCCTCGACAGCGGCGAACTGAGCGAAGAGCAACTGCGCAAGGGCATCCGTGAGGGTGTGCTCAAGCACGGCCTGGTGCCGATGCTGTGCGGCTCCGCTTTCAAGAACAAAGGGGTGCAACTGCTGCTCGATGCCGTTGTCGACTACCTGCCGGCCCCCGTTGACGTCCCCCCGATCCAGGGTGTCCTGCCCGACGGCACCGAGGCGGTGCGTCCTGCTGACGACAATGAACCGTTCAGCGCCCTGGCCTTCAAGGTGATGGCCGATCCCTTCGGGAAACTGACCTTTGTGCGCGTTTATTCGGGCGTACTGCAAAAGGGAAGCTATGTCTCCAATTCCACCAAGGACAAAAAAGAGCGGATTTCCCGTCTGATCCTGCTCAAGGCTGACGATCGCGAGGAAGTCGATGAGCTGCGTGCAGGCGATCTGGGTGCCGTTCTCGGCCTGAAGGACACCACAACTGGCGACACACTCTGTGTGGATTCCAATCCGATCATCCTCGAATCGCTGTTCATTCCCGAACCGGTGATTTCGGTCGCCGTCGAGCCGAAGACCAAGGGCGACATGGAGAAGCTCTCCAAAGCTCTGCAATCTCTGGCCGAAGAAGATCCCACCTTCCGCGTCTCGACTGATCCGGAGACCAGCCAGACCGTGATCGCTGGCATGGGTGAGCTCCACCTTGAGATCCTCGTGGACCGCATGCTGCGCGAGTTCAAGGTGGAAGCCAACATCGGCGCCCCCCAGGTGTCCTACCGAGAAACCATCCGCACCAGCTCGAAAGGCGAAGGCAAGTTCGCCCGTCAGACCGGCGGCAAGGGCCAATACGGCCACGTGGTGATCGAGATGCAGCCCGGAGAACCGGGTTCAGGGTTTGAATTCGTCAACAAAATTGTTGGCGGCATCGTTCCCAAGGAATACATCGGTCCTGCCGAAAACGGCATGAAGGAGACCTGCGAATCCGGCGTGATCGCAGGTTTTCCGATGATCGATGTGAAGGTCACCATGGTCGACGGTTCGTATCACGACGTCGACTCTTCGGAAATGGCGTTCAAAATCGCCGGCTCCATGGCCTTCAAGGACGCCGTCAAGAAGTGCAATCCTGTGCTTCTTGAGCCCATGATGAAGGTGGAGGTCGAGATCCCCGAGGATTTCCTCGGTTCCGTGATCGGCGATCTCTCATCGCGTCGTGGTCAGGTCGAGGGCCAGTCCGTCGATGACGGACAGTCCAAGGTCCAGGCCAAGGTGCCTCTGGCCGAAATGTTCGGCTACGCCACCCAGCTCCGATCCATGACTCAGGGTCGGGGTATCTTCTCGATGGAGTTCAGCCATTACGAGGAAGTTCCTCGCAATGTTGCTGAGGCCATCATCTCCAAGAATCAGGGCAAATCCTGATCTTCACCCAACCCCATAACCCCCCGATTCTTTAACACCATGGCTCGCGAGAAGTTCGAAAGGAACAAACCCCACGTCAACATCGGCACCATCGGCCACGTTGACCACGGCAAGACCACCCTCACCGCCGCCATCACCAACGTGCTGGCCAAGAAGGGCTTTGCCAAGGCTCAGGCCTATGACCAGATCGACGGTGCACCCGAAGAGCGTGAGCGCGGCATCACCATCAACACCGCCCACGTTGAGTACGAGACCGATAACCGTCACTACGCCCACGTGGACTGCCCCGGTCACGCGGACTACGTGAAGAACATGATCACCGGTGCCGCCCAGATGGACGGCGCGATCCTCGTGGTCGCAGCCACCGACGGCCCGATGGCCCAGACCAAGGAGCACATCCTGCTGGCCAAGCAGGTGGGTGTTCCCGCCCTGGTGGTCGCCCTCAACAAGTGCGACATGGTCGACGACGAGGAGATCCTCGAGCTGGTCGAACTGGAAGTGCGTGAGCTGCTGAGCAGCTACGACTTCCCCGGCGACGACATCCCCGTGGTGCAGGTCTCGGGCCTCAAGGCCCTCGAAGGTGATGCCACCTGGGAAGCCAAGGTCGACGAGCTGATGAAGGCTGTCGACGAGTCGATCCCCGAGCCCGAGCGCGAAATCGACAAGCCGTTCCTGATGGCCGTCGAAGACGTGTTCTCGATCACCGGTCGCGGCACCGTCGCCACCGGCCGCATCGAGCGCGGAAAGGTCAAGGTGGGTGAAGAAATCGAAATCGTCGGCATCAAGGACACCCGCAAGTGCACCGTCACCGGCGTCGAGATGTTCCGCAAACTGCTCGATGAGGGCATGGCGGGCGACAACGTCGGCCTGCTGCTGCGCGGCATCCAGAAAGAGGACATCGAGCGTGGCATGGTGCTGGTCAAGCCCGGCTCCATCAAGCCCCACACCAAGTTCGAAGGCGAGGTGTACGTGCTCAAGAAAGAAGAAGGCGGTCGTCACACCCCCTTCTTTGCCGGCTACCGCCCGCAGTTCTACATCCGTACCACCGACGTGACCGGCCAGATCACGGCCTTCACCTCTGACGACGGCGCCAACGTCGAAATGGTGATGCCTGGTGACCGCATCAAGATGACCGGTGAGCTGATCTGCCCGGTGGCCATCGAGCAGGGCATGCGCTTCGCCATTCGCGAAGGCGGCCGCACCATCGGTGCCGGCGTGGTCTCCAAGATCCTCGAGTGATCCCGACGGCACAACCGTGCTGATCTAGGGTTGATTGGTGGGCCCTTTGGGCCCACCAACTCCTGAACCTCGACAATTCACCTGCGGGGTCAACCTGATCGGGCCCCCGACATCCCGGTTCATCAGCAACCGCGGACGCTCGTTAGATCATTGCTCTTCCAATCCCATGTCCACAGCCATCGCTCAACAGAAGATCCGCATCCGCCTGAAAGCGTTTGATCGCCGCATGCTGGATCTCTCTTGCGACAAAATCATTGAAACGGCCGATCACACCGCCGCTACGGCGATCGGACCGATTCCTCTGCCCACCAAGCGCAAGATCTACTGCGTGCTGCGTTCGCCCCACGTGGACAAGGATTCCCGCGAGCACTTCGAGACCCGCACCCACCGCCGGATCATCGACATCTACAGCCCCAGCTCGAAAACGATCGATGCGCTGATGAAGCTTGATCTTCCCAGCGGCGTTGATATCGAAGTCAAGCTCTGATCAGCCCCAGAACAGGACCATGGCCCTGATCCCCAACGGTGCCCGACGCGGCGTTCCTAGGATCGGGGTCATTGTCGGACAGCACGATGGGTGAACTGGCCGTACGGGAATTGCCGCTGTTTCCCCTGCCGGATCTGGTGCTGTTTCCCCAGGAAGTGCTGCCTCTGCATATCTTTGAGCCCCGGTACCGGATGATGCTCCGGACCGTGCTCGCCGAAGACCGCCGTTTCGGGGTTGTGCGCTGGGATCCTGAATCACAACGTATGGCCAGTGTCGGTTGCTGCGCAGAAGTCATCCACTGCCAGACCGAGGAGAATGACCGAAGCAACATCGTCACCATGGGCCAGCAGCGCTTTCGCGTGCTGGAGATTCTGAGGGAGACACCATTTCGCGTCGGCCTCGTGAGCTGGATCGAGGATGATTCAGCCGAGACACACGACTGCCTCGACGAACTGGCCCGTGACGTCTCCCAGGCCCTGCAGGATGTGGTGGAACTGACAGGGAAACTGATCGGCAAGCCGGCGGCCCTGCCCAGCGATCTGCCGGATCTGCCGCGGGAGTTGTCGTTCTGGATCGGTTCTCACCTGGCCGGTCCCGTGGCCGAACAACAACAAGCCCTGCTCGAGATCACCGACACGGCCGAGCGCCTGCGCCAGGAATACGCCCTGCTGGACCACACCCGCCGGCAACTGGCAGCACGAACCGTTCTCAAGGACACCTTCCCCACCTCTTAGCCCCCCACCTGCAGCATGAGCCGGGCCTACACCGACAGCAGCAGCGTTGCCAGGGCTTACGACAACTGGACCAACGACGCCCTGCTGGAGCGCCTCTGGGGCGAACACATACACCTGGGGCACTACGGGGATCCGCCAGGGTCCCGCGACTTTCGCCAGGCAAAGCACGATTTCGTGCATCAGCTGGCGCGCTGGAGCGGCCTCGATCAGCTGCCAGCCGGGTCCCGCGTTCTCGATGTGGGCTGCGGCATCGGCGGCAGCAGCCGCATCCTGGCTGATGCCTATGGCTTCGAGCTGCTGGGCATCAGCATCAGCCCGGCCCAGATCGCCAGGGCCCAGAGCCTGACCCCAGCCCCGCTGAACCAGCACTGCCGCTTCGCGGTCATGGACGCCTTGGACCTGGAGTTGGCTGACCAGAGTTTTGATGCCGTCTGGAGCGTCGAAGCCTGTCCCCACATGGCCGACAAGCAGCGCTACGCCGACGAACTGCTGCGGGTGCTGAAACCAACGGGTCGGCTGGCGGTCGCCGACTGGAACCGGCGCGACCCCGGCCAGGGCGAGCTGTCCGCCCTCGAGAGCTGGGTGATGCGCCAGTTGCTGGACAACTGGGCCCACCCCGAATTCGCATCGATCGAAAGCCTGCAGGCCCATCTGCAGGGCAGCACCCATGCCGGCGGCATCGCCATCGAAACCGGCGACTGGAGTGCGGCGACCCTGCCCTCCTGGATCGATTCGATCGTTGAGGGTGCACGCCGGCCAGCCGCTGTGCTCAGCCTGGGCCTGCGGGGCGTGGGGCTGGGGCTGCGCGAGGTGCCGACACTGCTGCTAATGCACTGGGCCTTTGCCACCGGCCTGATGCGCTTCGGGGTCTTTCGCGGTAAGAAGCCCGGCTGATCCAGGAAGGCCGGCTCACCAGGCGGCGCTCCGGACTCAGACATCGGTGGTGATCGGATAGGCACCGAACAGGGCCAGGTGCTCGCACAGGGGCGCCAGATCGTCCAGTACGCCTTGCAGGGCTGCCTCGCCCTCATCCTCGGCCAGTTCGAGGTCGACAAAAAAGATGTATTCCCCCATCTCGCGCTTCGAGGGGCGCGATTCGATCCGGCTCATGTTGAGGTCGCGCCGCTGTATGCAAACCAGGGCTTCGAGCAAGGCACCGGGGTGGTTGGCGTGCAGCGAGAAGGCCAGGCTGGCCAGGGCACCCTGCATCAGGCGCTCACCGCGTCTGAGCAGCAGAAAACGGGTGCAGTTACCGGCCACATCATTGATCGGGTAGGCCAGCACCTCAAGGCCGTGCTCGCGGGCAGCCTCGGTCGAGGCCACCGCCGCCCGAAAGCGACTGCCCCGCACCAGACGCGCAGCTTCGGCGGTCGAACTGGTGGGCAACTGCAGCGCCGCGGGCAACTGGGTCTCAAGCCACTGGCTGCACTGGGCCAGGGCCTGGGGGTGGGACAGCACCTCGCTGACGGCCTCGATGGGACCACTGCCCACCAGGGCGTGGCGGATCGGCAGCACCAGCGCCCGCGCCACCGTCAGATCGGGCTGCTCCCACAGGGCATCGAGGGCCGCAGTCACGCCGCCCTCCACTGAATTTTCGACCGGCACCACCGCCGCGTCGGCCTGGCCCGTGGCCAGGGCCTGCACCACTGCACGGATGCCCTGCTGGGGCAGCAGTTCAGGGGATTGCCAACCCTCGAGCTCGGCCAGCCGATGGGCCGCCTGTTCGCCGTAGGTGCCGACGGGACCGAGGAACGCAACACGCATGGCGACAGGGGGTGAAGAGCACTCAAAGGCGATCGATAGGATCATGGCGCCCCGGGCCCCAGCTCATGCCCCTGGCCTTCAGCGCCAGCCAGCAGCTGCAATTGCGCGTGGCCCAGGGACGCGAACGCCTGGCTGACTACCTCAGCCACGAACAGCGCGTGGTGCACGCCCTGCTCGATCCACGTCAGCTGCAGACCCTGGGGGCAGACCGCTACCGCTACACCGTCACCCCGCTGCAGGTGTTTCAGCTGCGCATCGAGCCGGTGGTGGAGCTGCGCACGCACCACCACGGCGGTCGCCTGGAGCTGCAGGCCCAGGACTGCCACCTCGAGGGATTGGGCCTGGTGGACGACTTTGAACTGAGCCTCGACGCGTGGCTGGTGGCCACGGGCGAGGGCCTCAGCGGTCAGGCCACCCTGGCTGTGCGGGTGAGCCAACCGCCCCTGCTCAGGCTGATCCCGGCGCGGGTGCTGGAGGCCACCGGCCAATCCCTGCTGGCTGGCATCCTGCTGGGGATCAAGACCCGGGTGGGTCAGCAGCTGCTGGCCGACTTTGAGCAGTGGTGTCAGCAGGGACCGCCACCGACGCCTGCTGCTGCGGCATGACCAGCCCACGCAGAAAGCTGCGCCGGTGCAGCGGGGTCACCCCCAGCTGCTGCAGCGCCCCGCGGTGCAGGGCCGTGCCATAGCCCGCATGGCGCTCCAGTCCATACCCCGGGTAGCGCTGGGCCAGCCGGGCGATCAGCTGATCGCGCGCCTGCTTGGCCAGCACGCTGGCGGCGGCGATGGCCAGGTTGTGGCGGTCACCGGCCACCAGGGTTCCCTGGGCACCTGTCCAGAGCCGCAACGGCAGGTTGCCGTCCACAATCAGCAACCGGGGCTGCCAGGGTCGGCGCTGCAGGGCCCGCAACATCGCCAATTCGGTGGCCCGGCGGATGCCCCAACGGTCGATTTCGGCCGCTGATGCCTGCCCCAGGGCGGTGGCCAGGGCGTGGTGCTGGATCAGGGGCAGCAACGCCTGACGGCGCCGGGCGCTGAGCCGTTTGCTGTCGGTCAGTCCAGCCGCGGCCAGCGGCGCCAGGGCATCGCCCGGTAGCTGAACCGCCGCCGCAAACACCGGGCCGAACAGGCAGCCCCGGCCCACCTCGTCGACACCGACACAATCGGCGGGGTCCAGTCCGGCAAAGGGTGCCCCTGGGTGGAGCTCAACCCGCGGCCGATGAGCGGCGGCGGCGGCGGCGGGGCTCGCCGGCGTCATCAACTTCTGGCGTGGATTCGGGGATGGGTGCCGGAGTGGCCTGTGGTGCCGCTTCGCGGCTGCGGCGGGGGCTTGGGGTTGGACTGGGGGCGTGGCTGGGCACCGACACCGTGATCAGCGGTTCATCCTCCAGGCCAACGGGCAACGGGGTGATCTCGACCGCGAACGACGCAGCCTCTGCAGGGGCTGCCATGGATTCGGCAGAGGCCGATTCAGCACCACTGCGGCCACGGCGGCGGCGGCGGCCGCCGGCAGCTGCCAGCTGCTGGCGCGCCTCGTCGACCACGACCTCGGGGTCTTCGCCCGGGCGCACCACCCGAACGAGAAGGTTGTCGCTGCCGTTGGACGGGTCGAGCAGCAGGGCCGGGCTGAAGCCCATCCAGCCGTAGACCAGTTCCTGGGTGTCGTCCATCGGCACGGCCACCACCTCGAGCTCGGGTCGGCGACTGCCGCCCCCCTCTGAAGAGGGCGCAGCCTGGCTCAGCTCAACCTCAGCCGGCTGACGGGCCGACGATTCGACCGACGTGACCCCGTCAAGGGGTTCGGCGGCGCCTCGGCCACCACGGCCCCCGCGGCGGCGGCGTCCGCCGACCTCAGGAGCACCGGGACTAAGCACCTCGGCACGGGCCGAGGCCGCCGAACGCACCAGACCCGAAGTCGTGGCCAGGGGCTGCAGGGTGTCCTTGCCGGGCAGAACCGCCACATGGCCCAGGCCACCGCAGCTGGGGCAGGCACGCCCGAACAACTCATAGATGTTTTGCCCCTGACGCTTGCGCGTCAGTTCGACCAGGCCCAGCTCGGTGAGCTGGGCGATCTGGGGCCGGGCCGCATCGTGGCGAACCGCCTGGGTGAAGTGCTCCAACAGCTGCAACTGATCGCGGCGGGAGTCCATGTCGATGAAATCGACGATCACCACTCCACCGATATTGCGCAACTTGAGCTGACGCGCGATCTCGACGGCAGCCTCACAGTTGGTCCACAACACCGTCTCGCGGGCGTTGGCCGAGCGGGTGAACGAGCCCGAGTTGACGTCGACAACGGTCAGGGCCTCGGTCGGCTCAATGATGATGTAACCGCCAGACGGCAGATCGACCCTGGGTTTGAGCGCATCGCGGATCGCCGCGTGGACGCGGTAATGCTCAAGAATCTCGCTCGAATCGCTGTGATGCTCAACAGCTGGAGCCGCCGGATCCGCCCCCAGGAAGGAACTCACCCGGGCCACAGCGGCAGCACTGTCGACCACCACCCGGACGACCTCAGGGTTGAAGTGATCGCGCAGGATGCGATGAATGAAATCCTCATCGCGATTGAGCAACACCGGTGGATTGGCGGTCTCAGCAGCGGTCTGGATGCCCTCCCACTGACGCAACAAAGCTTCGAGGTCGTCGATCAGCAGCTCTTCGCTGACGCCCTCGGCTTCGGTGCGAATCAGCAGACCGGTTCCCGGCGGCTTGATCAGTACGCCTAGGGCACGCAGACGATTGCGCTCGTTCTCGCCGTTGATGCGACGCGAAATGTTCACCCCCTGACCATGGGGCTGCAACACCAGAAAGCGACCGGGCAGGGTGAGGTTGCCGGTCAAGCGAGGCCCCTTGGTCCCGGTGGGCTCTTTCATCACCTGCACCAGGACTTTTTGCCTGGGTTCCAGCAGCTCGGTAATCCCAGCTGCACCTTTCTTCAGCCTCAGCGGGCCGAGATCAGTGACATGAATGAAGCCATTTTTTTCACTTTCGCCAATATTGACAAAGGCTGCATCAATACCAGGCAGCACATTTTCAACGGTCCCCAGGTAAACATCACCGATCTGGTAACGACCCTGGGCAACAATCAACTCATCAACACGGTCATCGGTGAGAACCGCGGCGATCCGCAGCTGCTCGGCGATGACAATCTGTTGGGGCATGGAGAGGAAAGGGGGCTCTGGCCAGCCCTGCTGGCCCGTGTGCGTCGGCTGTCGCCGAAAAATATCTGTTCAGAGCCGTCAAAAAGAACGGTCTTGCGGCCCTGGAGCGTTGCCTGAAAAACTTTGGAGTGAGCTGACCTGAAAAGGCCTCAGGGCCTGCTCAGGACGGAATTGTGGACACCGTGGAAGGGATCCCCGGAAGCCAGATGAAATCAGAGTTCTGGGGTAGAGAACAAACGCCGGATCTGACCGGCGAAGTCTTCAGTGATTGCCTTGCACAGCCTTGATGCCGGTGCTTGGACTGGGTTGGGAAGAACTGTCTTCAGATCGAAGATCAGCATCCTCTGATCGAGGCACAGCCTAGAGGTTGGCTGCATCCTGACCTGTTAATAAGTTAGCACGATCGCAGCAACAAGGCCTGTCTGCGGATCCGGCTGAGCGTCAACGCCCGATCCAGCTGCTGAGCCAACCAGTGTTGGACCTGCTGGGGCCGCAGACTGCGCCCCTGCTCATCAATCGAAGCTTCCAACCGCACGCAGACGCTGCGATCGCTCGCCCCAGCCTCAAGATTGAGGGACAGCAATGCCGGCCGGCACTCGCGCTGCCTGGGCCGTCCTTTCTTATCGGTGTCATGCCAGACCAGGCTGTCGCAGGCCAGCAACGCTGCCAGCGCCTGCTGCCAGGCCGGCCCGGTCAGCGGCGGCTGCTCGCAGGCGTCATCGTGCAACTGAAACTGCCAATGGGCGGCCTCCAGCTCCTGGGACAGGCTGGGGCCGAACACCGGCACCTCGGCAGCTGAGAGCAAGGCAAATTCTGGAGCCAGCTCGTTCTGCAGCCGCTGCCGCACGGTCCCGGGATCAACCGGTGCGGTGAACTCGAGATCCAACCACTCGCCCAGCCCCTCGACCCCCAGGGGCAACGACAGGGCCAGCTGCAGCCGCGGCAGCGGGTGAAACCCACCGGTGAAACTGACCGGCAGGCCGGTGCGCCGCAGGGCCCGCTCCAGCATGCGCACGGTATCGAGATGGCTGATCAGGGCCAGGGAGCCCGTCTTGGCAAAGCCCATGCGCAGGCGGAAGACCCGCTCACTGGCCGGGGGCCGCTGGGGCAGGGCCGGCGGGATCTGCGGCGGGGGGATGGCCACGTTGTGACCCAACTCCGGCCCACAAACACCACAGCTGCTGCATCCTTCAAACGAGCAGTCGGGCACCACGGTGGCGGCCAGGGCATTCATCAGGTCGCCTGCCAGCCAGCCCTTGTCGAGGCCCGAATCGATGTGGTCCCACGGCAGGCTCTGGCGGCAGAAGGCCTCGAGATCACCCGGGTCCATGGCCTCGGCGGCGCTCCAGGCGCCCATCTCGAGGGCCCGGTAGCGGCCCCCCAGCCCGGCGGCCTCGATGGCCCCGCTCCAGGCCTGGTGACTGCGTTCGGCCGACTCAAACCAGGAATCCATGCCAGCCCCGGCGCGCCAGGCCGCCTCGATCACGGGGGCAACGCGCCGGTCGCCGCGGCCGATGAAGTCCTCGATCGCCGACAGTCGAATGTCAGTGAAATTGGTCTTGAGGCCGCGCAGCTGGCGCAGGGCCCCTTTGAGCAGCTGCTGACGCCGCGCAAACTCGGCCGTACTGACGCTGTGCCACTGAAACGGGGTGTGGGGCTTGGGCGTGAAGTTGCTGATCGTCAGGTTCAGCTCCAACCGCCCCAGATCGGTGCATTGCTGCTGCAGAGCGCGGCAGGTGTCGGCAATGCCGAGCACATCGGCATCGGTCTCGCCCGGCAGGCCGATCATGAAATAGAGCTTCACCTTGCGGTAGCCCTGCTGCATCGCCGTGCGGATGCCCGCGAGCAGCTCGGCATCGGTGAGCCCCTTGTTGACGATGTCACGCAGGCGCTGGGTACCCGCCTCGGGGGCAAAGGTGATGCCGCCTTTGCGCGCCCCGCCGATGATGTGGGCGATGTTGCTGTCGAAGCGGTCGACCCGCTGGCTGGGCAGGGTCAGGGTGACGTTCTGATCCGCCAGGCGGTTGCGCAGCTCGACCCCCACCGCCGGCAGGGCCAGGTAGTCGCTGCAGCTCAGCGACAGCAGCGAAAAGTCGCTGTAACCAGTGCGGCGCATGCCCTCGGCAACAGCGTCGATGACCGCCTCGGGCTCCACGTCGCGGGCAGGGCGGGTGAGCATGCCCGGCTGGCAGAAGCGGCAGCCACGGGTACAACCGCGGCGAATCTCGACCGTGAGCCGGTCGTGGACCGTCTCGACATGGGGCACCAATCCCATGGCGTAATGGGGCATGGGCGTGGCGGTGCGGCGCTGAACGCGCGCCGGGATGCCGCGCTCGAGCGGCTCCACTGCGACCCCGTCGCCACCCGGGCCATAGAGGCTGGGTACATAGACGCCTGGAACCTGGGCCAGATCGCGCAACAGCTGCCGGCGGCTCAGGCCGGCAGCCCGGGCCTCGGCCACCACCAGACCGATCTCGGGCAGCAACTCTTCGCCGTCGCCTAGGGCCACAAAGTCAAAGAAAGCGGCAAAGGGCTCGGGGTTGCTGGTGGCGGTGGGCCCGCCGGCAAAGATCAACGGCGGCGCCGCCGGGTGATCCAGGGGCAGATCGCCGCGCTCGGCTGCATGGATCGGGATGCCCGCCAGATCGAGCATTTCCAGAATGTTGGTGCCGCCGAGCTCGTAACTGAGCGAAAAGCCGAGAATGTCAAACGCGCGAAGCGGCCTGCGGCTCTCGACCGCAAACAGGGGAACGTCCCGTTCTCGCAACCGCGCTGCCAGATCGGGGGCCGGCAGATAGCTGCGGTCACACAGCTGCCCCGGCACGCTATTGAGGATCGAATAGAGAATGATGTGGCCGCTGTTGCTGGCACCCACCTCGTAGACCTCGGGGTAGGTGAGCGCCCAGCGCACACCCGCCGCTGGCCAGGCAACCGACCAGTCGCGCGCTTCAACGCCCAGCTCGTTGCCCAGGTAGCGGGCGGGCTTGCTGATCTCCAGATCGATCAGGGCGTCGAAATCAATTGGAGCAGCAGTGACAGCCATGTCTTGATCGTATGCAAGACGGCCGCTCAGAACCGCACCGCCGCGTAGGACAATCGCGCTGAATTCCATCGGGCCCGGCGGCGGCCCACCCCGCAATGGCCCAGGTCAACGGCAACTACCTCAAGCTCAAGGCGGGCTACCTGTTTCCAGAGATCGCCAGGCGCGTGAAGGCCTTTAGCGAGGCCAACCCCGAGGCCCCGGTCATCCGCCTGGGCATCGGTGATGTGACCGAGCCCCTGCCCGAGGCCTGCCGCAGCGCCATGAAAGCCGCCATCGACGAGATGGGCACCCGCGAGGGCTTCCATGGCTACGGGCCCGAGCAGGGCTACCTGTGGCTGCGCGAAGCGATCGCCCAGCACGATTTTGCGGCCCGCGGCTGCGCGATCAACGCCGAGGAGATCTTTGTCTCCGACGGCAGCAAGTGCGACAGCGCCAACATTCTCGACATCTTGGGCGAAGGCAACCGCATTGCCGTGACCGACCCGGTCTATCCGGTGTACGTCGACAGCAACGTGATGGCGGGCCGCACCGGCGAAGCCGACGGCTCCGGCCAGTACGGCGGACTCACCTACCTGCCGATCAATGCGGAGAACGGCTTCACCGCCCAGATCCCGAGCGAGAAGGTGGATCTGATCTACCTCTGCTTCCCCAACAACCCCACCGGTGCG
This sequence comes from Cyanobium sp. C1_MAG_00004, assembly GCA_027486935.1. GTDB lineage: Bacteria > Cyanobacteriota > Cyanobacteriia > PCC-6307 > Cyanobiaceae > RGUW01. Next base: position 84,676 of record JAIXOF010000052.1, read on the forward strand.
GTGGCCACCAGAGAGCAGCTCAAGGCCTGGGTGGATTACGCCCGCGCCAACGGCGCCCTGATCCTGTTTGACGCCGCCTATGAGGCCTTCATTCAGGACCCGAGTCTGCCCCACTCGATCTATGAGATCGAAGGAGCGCGCGAGTGCGCGATCGAGTTTCGCTCGTTCTCCAAGAACGCCGGCTTCACCGGCACCCGCTGCGCCCTGACGGTGGTGCCCAAAGGGCTGATGGGTACCGCCGCCAATGGCGAGGCCGTTGAGCTGTGGGGCCTGTGGAACCGGCGGCAGTGCACCAAGTTCAACGGTGTCAGCTACATCGTGCAGCGAGGCGCTGAAGCGGTGTACAGCCCTGAGGGCCAGGCCCAGGTGAAGGCGCTGATCGCCTTCTACATGGAGAATGCCGCAATCATTCGCCGCGAACTGGCCGCTGCCGGCCTGGCGGTCTACGGCGGGGAGCAGGCCCCTTACGTCTGGATCAAGACCCCTGAGGGCATTGACTCCTGGGCCTTCTTTGACCTGCTGCTGAGCAAGGCCCACGTGGTCGGCACCCCCGGCAGCGGCTTTGGCGCCGCCGGCGAGGGCTACTTCAGGCTCTCAGCCTTCAATAGCCGCGACAACGTGCTCGAAGCAATGCGGCGCATCAAAGGCGCCCTGGCAGCTTGAGCACCCCGTCAGGGCTCCCCTCCCCCGATGCGCTCCGTAAACTTTCAGCTCAGCAAGCCGGTTCTGCGTTGATGCCCAGCTCGGTTGTTGCCACCCAGACCCCCTCGCGCGAACGCGGCGGTGCTGCGGTCATGGAGAAAGCGCCCGAGCGGGTGCGCAAGCCCTCACCCCGCTACAAGGTGCTGCTGCACAACGACCCGGTCAACACCATGGAGTACGTCGTGGTGACCCTGCGTCAGGTTGTGCCATCGCTCAGTGAGCAGGACGCCATCGCCGTGATGATCGAAGCCCACAACACCGGGGTGGGCCTGGTGATCGTCTGCGATCTGGAACCGGCCGAGTTCTATTGCGAGACCCTCAAGGCCAAGGGCCTGACCAGCACCATCGAACCGGAGGAATAATGGCCTCCGGCAGCGATGCGGCGGTCCAACGGCCACGCTGGTGGGCCACGCTGCTGTACGTGCCGGTGCTGTTTGCGTTCGGCTGGCTGTGCAGCCGCCCGCTGCTGCTGCTCGCCCCGGGCTGGCGACTCGATCAGGTGGACCTGGCCGGGCTGGTGATGTCGCTGGTGCTGTTGCTGGTGACGCTGCCGCTGCGGCTGCGTCGGGTGTGGCAGGACAACTGTCCCTGGCAGCGCCTGGGAGTTATCCCCGCCCTGCCGATCTCGGCACGGGGATGGGGTGATGCAGCAATGCCGGCTCTGGTGAGGGCGCTGGGGCGAGGCCTGCTCAAAGCCCTGTTGCTGCTGGGTCCCCTGACGCTGCTGCTACTGCTGGTCGGCCAGGCCCGCTGGCTGGGGGATCTGGGCGGCGGCGAACTGCTCAACGCCCTGGCCCTGGTGCTGGGGGTGGGCTTTGCCGAGGAACTGCTGTTCCGTGGCTGGCTCTGGGGAGAGCTTGAGCTGTTGCTGGGCCGCCGGCGCGGCCTGATCGCCCAGGCGGGGATCTTTGCCCTGCTGCACCCCTGGTACCGGCTAATCACTCCCGGGGATCCTGGCGCCGCATTGGAAGCCCTGGCCCTGCTGGGTGGGCTGACCCTGCTGGGGCTGGTTTTGGCCCTGCAGCGCCGCGCCGATGGCGGTCTGCTGTGGGGTGCCGTGGGCCTGCACGGCGGCCTGGTGGGCGGCTGGTTCGCCCTGCAGAGTGGCCTGATCCAGCTGTCGCCGGCAGCGCCGGCCTGGCTGGTGGGTCCCGGCGGCGCCAATCCCAACCCGATCGGTGGCCTGTTTGGCTGGCTGGGGCTGGGGCTGCTGCTCTGGGTCAGACGGCGCTGGTGGTCTGAGCCCAGCCGGCAGCCCCGCAGTTAGCGGACCGCCGTCGCCAAGGCCCGCCGACCCTCAACCGGGGCATGCAGGGCCTGATCGAGCGGGGCGCAGCCGTAATCCCGTTCGAGCAGCGCCATGACCGTGCGACCGAAGTCGCCCGGATTGGTATCAAACGCCTCCAGGCAGATGCGCCCAAAGGTTCCCCCCATCGGTTCGGGATTCCACAGCAGCTTGCGGGCGGTCCAGGGCAGCATGCTCATCGGGTTGTAGCCGGGCTGGATCAGACCCTGCTCGAAGCCGTACTGCTCCAGGTGGGTGTGGGGCTGAAGGCCGATGAAGAAGATTGCCGGCTCGACCTTGTCGGCGCCAAAGATGCGCTCGAGCTCGCGGTGGTACGCCACCGTCTGGGCGATCGTCTCGGGCCGCTCGTCGATGACGTTGAACGAGTAGTTGACCGAGACGTGTTCGCGAAAGCCTGCAGCAGCCAGCAAGCTGCAGCTGTCGAGCACGGTGCGCAGGTTGTAGCCCATGCGCATCTTGCGCACGAGCTCCTGTGAGCCCGAGGTGATGCCGATCTCGAAGTAGCTCATGCCGCTGGCCACCATCAGCTCGGCCAGCTCGGCATCCAGGTTGTCGGCACGGATGTAGGCAGCCCAGCGGATGTCGCTCATGCCGGCGGCCAGGATCGCCCGCAGCAGCTGCTTGGCATCGTCGATGTAGCGCCGTGCGGGAATGAACTGGGCGTCGGTGAACCAGAACCCGCGCACGCCGCGGTCGTACAGCTGGCGCATTTCGGCGACCACCTCGTCGACCGGGTTGACCCGCACGGCCTTGCCTTCGATGACGGTGTAAACGCAATAGCAACAGTTGTGGGGACAACCGCGCTTGGTCTGCACACCGACGTAGAAGTCGCCGCCGTCGAGGTACCACCCCAGCTGGGGCCAGATCTGTTCGATGTAGCGGTAATCCACGGCGCTCTTCTCGAGCGGTAGGGGCTGCTCGTGGATCAGGCCGGGCCGGGGCGGCTCGCCCGCGACATAACAACGTTCCCCATCGATCGCTTCACCACGGATCAGACGGGTCAACAGGGTCTCCCCTTCACCGACTGAGACGACGGTCCCGGCCGGCAGGCTGCGGCCCAGCTGCTCGTAAAACACGCTGACCGCACCGCCGCCCAGCACGGCGCGGGCCTGGGGTTCAAAGCGCCGCGCCCGGCGCAGGCCGCGACGCAGCAGCCGCAGGTTGCGCCACAGCTCGCCGTAGTGAGTGCCCATCAGCTGCAATCCCCCCAGGGCACCGCGCAGCCGCTTCAGTGGATTGCGGGCGTAGAACACCTCAAAGGAGTTCTGCAGCGGATTACCACCGCGCCCGTCCACCGGGGCGTAGATCTGAATGTCGCGCCACGAAAAGACCAGCAGGGTGGGCCTGAACTGCTCGACTGTGGCCAGCAGCACCCGCTCGACATCGAGCAGCGGCAGGGCCGCCAGATCGAGGATCCGCTGCTGCAACCCCGGAAACTGCTTGTGCAGATGGTCGGCCAGATAGATCGGCCCCACCGGGAAGATTGGGTTGCACGGCAAACGCACCAGCAACACGCGCTGGGCCGTGGGAGGCATTGAATCAACGCTTGCCATCTGCCTGTCCAGCCCGGCGAGCTGCAATGGAGCGGACGCTAACAATCAGCGGACTCACGCTGCTGCAGAAGCGCCAGGCTCCGTTCGGCGGCAGCCCGCAGGCCTGCCGGCAGCCCGGGGATCCAGCGGTCATGGACACAGAGCCTTGGGCTCAGGTGATACCCGGCCGCCGCCACCACAGCTGCCAAGGCAGGGGCGCTGGCCTGGGGGTAGTCCGGGTTGATCACATCGGCACTGTCGATGCCGCCCAGGTCATCGATGCCCGCCTCGAAGGCGTCGGCCAGATGGGCCAGGGGCCACAGGTTGGGGGGCAGCTGCAGATGCACCTCGGCCGGCAGGATCGACCTGGCATCAGCAATGCACTCGAGCAGCTCGGCCCGTTCCTTAGCCGCCAGGGGACGGGCCTGCTCAGCGGCGGGGCGCCAGGGCTGCAGGATCACCTCCTGCAGATGCCCCCACTGACGTTGCAACAGAGCCAGCAGTTCCAGCGCCTCGAGGCGCTGCTGACGGCTTTCGCCTAGGCCCAGCAGCAGGCCGGTGGTGAACGGAAGACCCAACCGTCCGGCCTGCTCGAGCTGTCCCAGGCGCACCGCCAGACGTTTGCTCGGCGCCTGGCGGTGGGCCCGGTCGTAGGCCGGGCCCAGGCCCTCGAGCATCAGACCCATCGACGGATTCAGGCGGGCCAGCGCGGCCATTTCGCGGCGGCTCAACGGGCCTGCGTTGGTGTGGGGCAAGCGCCCCCTCTGCAAGGCCAGGCGCGACAGCTGCAGCAGCCGGCTGAACCAGAGAGGGCGCTGGGGGGAATCCGGAGCCACTTCGCCGCTCAGCAGCAACACCTCGGCCGCATGGGGGCGGCTCATGAGCTGAACATCCGCCTCAGCGATGCTGAGCCCCTCAGGACCGATGCGGCTGCCACCAACGCTGAGGGGCAGGCGAAAACTGCAGTAGCCGCAAGCGTTGAAGCACGCCCGCGTGGGCACCAGGGTGACGCTGGGGCTCCAGCGGATGGGGCGCTGACGGGCGGGCCTGGCCAAGGGGCTTCACAAAACGCGCAAACTTGCTTTACAGTCCTTCATGACAGTTCACCGTCTTTTCGGGATTCCGTCCTTCTTACCTTTTCTCGTTCTCATGACCACCACTCTCCAGCAGCGCTCCGGCGCCAACAGCTGGCAGCAGTTCTGCGAGTGGGTCACCTCCAC
>JAIXOF010000109.1 GCA_027486935.1 Cyanobium sp. C1_MAG_00004
ATGGTTCCAGCAATGGCACCGCCAACCTGCAGCGCCTGATCCCAGACTTTGCCGGCTGGACCTGCCGCCAGCGCCAGGCCGCCGCCGTAGAAGCCCAGAAGCCCCTGGTGATCGAGCGATAACCAATGCTCATCAACCCTGCCGTCGTTGATGGGCCCAGTCCCGGCGGTTGGTGCCGTTGGGCTACCGATCGTGGCTTGGTGAGGACGTCGCCGCCTGGCGCAGCCCCTGCTGAGGGGGCGAGTCTCCTGGTTTTTCTCGTATAGAGAGCGGGCATACGGGGCGGCCACTGCGTATGTCTGGCACGGCAGCTGCAGTGGTTTGTTCTGAAAACGTATGGACGCAACCGGCAGCAATCGATACAAGCGGTGTACACCAATCCAATCAAAAGCCTGTTGCCACCATCGCGCCGCTGAAGCCAAGATCAGGTCACTAACCCATTTGCGCAGCGGGCGATGGTTGACCCAATCAATATCGGTGGTCGTTTTGACAGCTATGACCTGTATGGGTTGACGGGTGGAAAGAGCTCAACTGGTGCATCCATCTACCTCAATCTGGACCCACCGGTCAATCTGGGCTTCACCCCCCCTGAAAACGGTGTTTTGCAGTGGCTGAATCCTGTTAGTCAAGTCTGGGAAAACGTTGATCCCAACGACGGCACCCAGCCAGCGATCAAGGTGGGTGTCAATGGCGCGGGTGATCTTCGCTTTGTTCCTTCTGCTGAAGCCGCACGTTTGAGTAGTGACATTCCACTGACTGTTGCCAATGCATCGGTCAGTACTGCTTCAAATCTCAGCTCTCCTGTCATTGTCCCCCTCACCATCAACGATGGTGCCGCCTTCTCCTACGCCTCGGGCCAGGCGATCGGCGTCAACGCGGTCAATCTCGATGTCGGGGCCAACCTCTCCGTGCAGGTGCCGGTGCTGGGCGCCATGGGCGTCGCCAGCTCGGGCGTTTCGGATAACGCCGTAGCCCTGGCCGAAGGCACCAGCTTTGGCGGGGTGCTGGGTAGCCCCACAGTCCATGGGGATCCAGCTGATGTCTTTTTCAAGAGCGGCGCCGATCTGTCGGTGCTGGCCGACGTCAAGACCAAGATCACGGCCGACGCCAGCACCAGCGCCGACAGCGCAAGCGACTATGCCGATGCCGATGCCCACACCCGTGTAGGCATCAAGCTGCCCCCAGACGCTTCGGGCTATGTGAACCCGGTGCAGGGCGGCTTTGGTGTCCTCAACATGGACATGGTTGCCGGTGGTGATGCCACCGTGCGCGGCACCACCGACATCGGCGTCCAAACCACCACCGACAGTACATCGGGCCGTGCCCGCTCGATCACCGAAGTGGGTGCCGTAGCTGGTGTGGGTGACACGGCCATCGAAGCGGCGGCCGACCTGAGCCTCACCGGTATTGCTGGCGCCAATCTGCGCACCGATGCCCATTCGGCCATGGGATCGGCCGAGTCGATGACCACCCTCGACAGCCTGCGGGGCGTCTTCAGTGATGCAACGGAGACAGCGGGAGCCGCAGCTCTCAACAATCCAGGTCGGACCAGTGATTCTCCATACCAGGCTGGTGCCGATCTCTCGATTGCCACAGGCGTGAATCTGGTGGCCCACACCAGCGCCAGCGTGGTGGGCGACGGGGTTGGCGACGCGTTCGAAAGCCCCGCGCAATACCAACGGGGCGATAGCGCTACCGCCATTGCCGACCTGGGCAACGCCTTTGGTCTGGCCAGCAATGCCGAGGGCGGCCTGTTGATGGAGGCGGATGGCCGCATCGACCTAGGGATCAGCTCGAAGGCGGCCATCCTCACCGAGGCCGATGCCATCACCGGTCATGCCACGGCGATTAGCGAGATCCTCAGCAACAACGGTGCCATCAACGCGGTGCTCGAAGCCGGAGACAGCGGTTCGATCAAAGCCAGTTCGACCACCTTGTTCGAAACCACGGCCAACACGATCGTCGGCGACAGCCTGGCCAGCGGCACTGCGCTCGATACCGTGGCGATCGGCGCCTCGATGTTCGATTTCACCGGTTTGGGTGGCATCGTCGAGGCCAATGCCCTGACCAACGGCAAGGTCAAGGCTGTCAGCACCAAGGGCGAGGCCTCGGCCAGCATCAACAGCAGTACGGGTGGTATTCAGGCCAGCACGTCCAACGATGCGAGCTGGCTTGACAACCCGTTTGATGATGTTCCAACGGGCTCAGGCAGTTTTACGGCGACGATGGATGGCGCCGAACGCATTGCGGCGATTACCACCAACCAAGGCTTCGCCCTGGCTGCCGCGGTCGCAGGCGATGGGGCCCACAACGGCGTGACGGCATCGGCCATTCAGTCGGCATTGGGGGTGGATGGCTACACCTTCAGCACCAGCGAGTCGATGCACCTCACCAGCGATACCACCCTGGATTCAACTGCCCACGCTGTGTTTGGAACCACGAGTGTCTAGGTGTGTTTTCTCACCAGGTCATTCAGTGACCCGCAGCCGGTTCAGCTGCTGAATGGGAGTGCGGCCGCCGATGGCCATGTGGCACCTGCGGCCGTTATAGATCGCCAGATAACGCGGCAG
>JAIXOF010000107.1 GCA_027486935.1 Cyanobium sp. C1_MAG_00004
ATCGCCCACCGCCACCTGCCGTGACCCCACAGGCCGTCACCCTCGCTGAAGCCTCCCGCTTCTGGCTGCAGCTGGGGCTCGTGAGCTTTGGCGGACCGGCCGGCCAGATCGCCCTGCTGGACCGTGAGCTGGTGGAGCGGCGCCGCTGGCTGAGTGAACGCCGCTATCTGCATGCCCTCAATTACTGCATGCTGCTGCCCGGGCCCGAGGCCACCCAGCTGGCCACCTACCTGGGCTGGCTGTTGCATGGCGTGCCCGGTGGCCTGATCGCTGGCGGCTTGTTTTTGCTGCCGTCGGTGCTGGTGCTGACGACCCTGGCCACGATCTATGCCCTGTGGGGCCAACTGCCCCTGCTGGTGGCGGTGTTTGCCGTGCTGAAACCGGCTGTATTGGCGATCGTGATCGTCGCCGCCTGGCGGTTGGGCCAGCGCATCCTGCAGACCCCCCTGCTCGTGGCGCTGGCGGCCCTGGCATTTGCCAGCCTGGCCTTGTTGAACGTGCCTTACCCACTGGTGGTGGGGCTGGCCGCACTGATCGGGTGGAGCGCGGGCCGTCTGCGCCCCCATTGGATCCAACGGCAATCCCAACGGACTGTTGACGCCCAACAGGTCGATGCGCGGGTGCCTCCACTGGCACTGCACGACGACCTGACGCCCACCCCGGCCCACGCCCTGGTGTCGCCGCGGCGCCTGGCCGTGACCCTGTTGGCCTGGGGCCTGGCGACCCTGCTGCCCCTGGCGGGGCTGGCGCTCTGGGGCGGCTGGAACGGCACCCTGGCCACCATGGCCCGGTTTTTCAGCCGCGTGGCGCTGCTGAGTTTTGGCGGGGCCTATGCGGTGCTGCCCTATGTGGCCCAAGGAGCGGTCGACACCTTTGGCTGGCTGAGCGCCAGCCAGATGGTCGATGGCCTGGCCCTGGGCGAGACCACCCCGGGGCCGCTGATCATGGTGGTGGCCTTTGTCGGCTTCATGGGGGGATGGAACACGGGCCTGGGAGGCGGCGGTGTTGGCGATGCTGGTGGTGGCGCCAGCTGGCCGGCGGCCCTGGCGGCCACCCTGGTGACCGTGTGGTTCACGTTTGTGCCGTCCTTCGGCTTCATCCTGGCCGGCGCACCTCTGGTCGAAGCCAGCCGTGATGACCTGCGGCTGGGTGCCCCCCTGACGGGCATCACAGCGGCGGTGGTGGGGGTGATCGCCAGCCTGGCGGTCTTTTTTGCTGGGCCGGTGCTGTGGCCAGCGGGGCGCCTGCAGCCCGCTGCGTTGCTGGTGGTGGTGCTGGCCCTGTGGGTTCAGCTGCGTTGGCGCTGGAGCGTGATGCAGGTCATTGGCGGCGCCGCAGCCTGCGGGCTGGGGCTGGCTGCGAGCAGGGCCCTGTAATCAAGTTCCCCTAGCCATCTGCGTCGTGGGCAAAGCGGTTGTAGAGGAAATCGAGTGCACTGTTGCGCAACTCGTAATAACGGGGGTCTTCCATGATGTCCTCGCGGCTGCGGGGACGGGCAAAGTCGATGGTCAGCACCTCACCGATGCCCGCTGCTGGACCGTTGCTCATCATCACCAGGCGATCGGCAAGGAACAAAGCCTCATCAATGTCGTGGGTAATCATCAACACGGTGCATTTCTGGGTGTTCCAGATTGCGAGCAGTTCCTCCTGAAGCTCCTCTTTGGTGATCGCGTCAAGAGCCCCGAACGGCTCATCCAGGATCAGCACCTCAGGTCGGATCGCCAGGGCCCGCGCAATCGCAACCCGTTGTTTCATGCCCCCTGAGAGCTGGGTAATCAACTTCTCAGCTGCTGTTCCCAGGCCGACAAGCTGCAGATGATCGTTCACGATCTCCCGCTTCTGACGCTCGCTGAGCTCGGGCTTCACCGAGTCAACAGCGAGGTAAACATTTTCATAGGCGGTGAGCCAGGGCAACAGGGCATAGCCCTGAAACACGACCATGCGGTCGGGGCCAGGCCGTTGGATCGGCTGGCCATTGAGCAGCACCTGGCCGCTGGTGGGCTTGGCGAACCCTGAGACGGTGTTGAGCAGAGTGCTCTTGCCACAGCCCGAGTGGCCGATCACACAGATGAACTCGCCGGCGCGAACCTCGAGATTGACGTTCTCGAGGACCGGGTAGGGGCCCTTGGGGGTGGGATAGGTGAGGCCTAGCTGCTCAAAACGCAGCAGGGTCGGCGCCGCTGGGGTCGACGTCGCCGGGCTGGATTCGGCAGAGAGGGTTGTCGTCATGGCAGCGAGGGAAAAAAAGGACAACGTTGAGAAGGCAGGTCAGTTCGCCAAGGCCCTGGGAACACCGATCGGAATCTCAGCGACGCTGTAGTCCTTGTGGATCGACAAGGCGTTGATGTAGGCGATCGGATCGTCAGGGTTAAACGGCACACCGTCAAACAACTCAATCCCGCTGCGTTGGTAGCTGACATCCTCAAGGCCCAGCTCCCGGGCGGCGGTGCTGTAGACGCCCACAGCGCACACCCGCTCAAGGATTTCGACGTAGTTGCGGGGAAAGGGAATCTCACTCCACCGGGCCAGCTGGGTGATGATCCAGAGGTGCTCACTGCGGCTGGGACGGTTGACGCCAGGCCCGAAAAACAGGGTGTGCGGATCTGCAGGCCGTTCATCGCCGAGTCCCTGACCGGCGCCAAAGCGGATCAACTCGGGTTTCATGCCCAGATAGCGGCGATTGCTGAGCAGGTGGGTCAGTTCATCCCAGTGAGCCGGATCAGCGCAGTAGCGGCAGGCCTCGAGCAGAGCTTTGGTCAGCGCAATGTGGGTGTTCGGATAGGCGAGGGCCCAGTCCTCCCGCACGCCCAGCACTTTGCCCGGGTGACCCGACCAGATCTCGAGATCACCAACCATCGAGAAGCCATGGCCCTCGAGCTCGGCGCGACGGTTCCAGGGATCGCCAACGCAATAGCCGTCGATGGAGCCATCCTTGAGGTCGGCCAGCATCTGGGCCGGCGGCAGGGTCTGCAGATGGACGTCGTGATCGGGATCGATCGCGTTCGAGGCCAGCCAATACCGCAGCAGCAGGTTGTGCATCGAGGCCGGGTGCACAATCCCCAGGGTGTGGGGTTCGCGGTTGGTGCGCAGCAGATAGTCGCGGTAGTCGGCCACACTGCGCACGCCCTGCTCGGCCAGGCGGTTGGCCAAGGTGATCCCGTTGCCGTTCCGGCTCAGGGTGAGCGCGGTCACGATCGGCGTGGGGTCGCCACCATGGCCGCCGGCACTCATCCAGGTGGGCATGCCCGAGGGCATCAAGGCCGCATCGAGGGTGCGATCCAGCAGACCATCGGTGATGCCACGCCAACTGGTTTCGCGCACCAGCTGCACCTCATCGAGGCCGTGCTTGGCAAAGAAGCCTTTGGCCTCAGCCACGGCCAACGGCGCGCAGGCACCCAACGGGATGAAGCCCAGATCGAGATTCACCTTTTCAAGCCCGTGACGGGCCAGGACCTTGTGGGGCTTGGCCTGCCACTGCTTGACCCGCTTCTGACGGTTGAGGAAATAGATGATCTCCGAGCGCAGGCTGTAGTAACTGGGGTGGTGAACCACCTCCAGGCGCTGGCGCGGACGGGGAATGTCCACCTCGAGGATGCCGCCGATCTTGGAGCCAGGCCCATTGGTGAGCATGACGATGCGATCAGAAAGCAACACCGCCTCATCAACGTCATGGGTGACCATGACGGCGGTGAGTTCATTTTCGTTGCAGATCTGCATGAGTTTCTCCTGCAGATTGCCGCGGGTCAGCGCATCAAGGGCGCCAAAGGGCTCGTCCAGCAGCAACAACTTGGGCTTGATGGCCAGAGCCCGGGCGATGGCCACCCGCTGGCGCATCCCGCCCGAGAGCTGCAAGGGCGGCTTGTCGGCGGCATGGGCCAGACCCACCATGGTGATGTGGTCTTCCACCACCTGTTCGCGCTCGCTCCGCGGCAGGTCGGGCATCACTTCATCGACTGCCAGGGCGATGTTCTCGCGCACGGTCAGCCAGGGAAGCAGCGAATAGTTCTGGAACACGACCATCTTGTCGGGGCCTGGCCGCTTGACGGCCTCTCCCTCGAGCAACACGGTTCCGCCGCTGGGCAGATCTAGGCCGGCGATCATGTTGAGCAGGGTGCTCTTGCCGCATCCAGAGTGCCCGATCAACGAGATGAACTCGCCTTTGCGGATTTCCAGATCAATGCCTTTGAGTGCCAGATAATTTCCCCCACCGCTCAGGGGGAAATTTTTCTCAACATCCTGAACAGCAACAAGTGGTGACATGGCGTTGTGATGAGGGGGTGAATGTTCAGCGACCAACCGCAAGTCGGGTCTGGATCCAGGCCATGAAGCGGTCAAGAATCAGACCAATGGCACCAATCCAGATCACACCGAGCACGATGTCGGAGACATAGCCGTTCTGGTTGGCATCCCAGATGAAGAAACCGATTCCGGGAGTACCAGGCATCACAATTTCAGCCGCGATGATGGCGAGCCAGGCCAGACCAATCGAAATGCGCAGCCCCGTGAAGATGTAAGGCAGTGCCGAAGGAAGCAGGATCTTGGTGAAGAATTTCTGCTTGGACATCTGCAGAACCAGGGCCACATTGCGGTAATCCTGCGGGATCTGACGAACACCCTCGGCGGTATTGATCAAAATCGGCCAGATCGAAGTGATGAAGATCACAAAGATCGCCGCAGGCTGGTTCTGCTGGAACATCACCAGGGCGATCGGCACCCAGGCCAGAGGAGCCACCATGCGCAGAAACTGGAACAGCGGGTCAAAGGCACGGTTGAGATTGTTGTTCAGACCCACGGCAATGCCAACGCCGATGCCGACCACGGCCGCCAGCGCATACCCCAGGGCCACCCGACTGAGGCTGCTCATGGTGTGCAGGAACAACCCCTTGTCGAGACCGCCACGATCAAAGAAGGGATACAGCAGCAACTCGCGCGTGCGCTCTTCGGTCCACAAACTCAAGGGACCACTGAGCTTGGTCAAGCCAAGGCTGGCACTCAATTGCCAGCACAGCAGAAAGCCCCCGATGCCAAAGATGGGTGGAAGGATGGTCTTGCGGTTGCGCTTCCACCATTGGGCAAGGCTGAATCCAGAGCTGGGTGTCGTGGTCATGGAACGTGCTTGGAATAGAGAGAAATGGAATCGCAGTCCTGGCGCTGATCAGCCCTTGATGCGCAGGCTGTTCAGGTAGGCCTCAGGGTTGCTGGGGTCATAGACGGTGCCGTCAAAGAAGACCTCCTTGCCCCTGCTGCTCGAGGTGGGAATGTCCTTGGCGGGCAGGCCGAGCTCTTTGGCAGCCCGAAGCCAGAGGTCATCGCGCACCACGCGCTCGTTGAGGGCCCTGGCCTCAGCGACGGTGTCGACCACACCGGGGTAGAACTTCCAGCGCAGCGATTCGATCAGGAACCACAGCGTCAGGCTCTTGTAGGGGTAGGAAATCACCCCACGGTCGCTGCTCCAGTACAGGGGCCCCATCTTGGGGTCGTTGACCGAAGCTGCTTTGGCTCCCAATTGGTACTGCCCCTTGAGTGACTGCTCAAGCAGATCAGGCGGCACGTTGAACCATTTGCGGGTGCTGAGAAGTTCGGCAGCCTCGGCTTTGTTCTCTGGCTTGTCGAGCCACATCTGGGCTTCGATCAATCCTTTTAACAGGGCAAGGGTGGCCTTGGGATGCTTGTCAACCCAGTCACTGCGCAGAGCGAGGTATTCCTCAGGATGCACCTTCCAGATCTGGGCTGTGGTGGCAGCCAGGTAACCCAGGTCCTGTTGCTCAATCCGCGAGGGCCAGGGGTCACCGGTGGAGAAGGCCTCCATCGTGCCGTTTCTCATGCCCTGCAGGGTTTCTGGGGCAGGCACGGTCAGCAGTTCGACGTCCTTGTTGGGATTGACGCCATTGGCCGCCAGCCAGTAGCGAACCCATAGGTCCTGGTTCGCCCTTGGGAAGGAATAGGACGCCCGGAACTTGCGCCCCTCCTTCTGACTGAAGCGCTGAAAGAAACCGGGGGATGAGCTCCTGAGATCAAGGCTCAGGTTTCCGTCTCTGACGGTGTTGGCGGCGGCAATCCCATTGCCCTGGCTCATCAACATCGCCAGCACGACCATCGGCACTTTTTTGCCGTTGGTGATCGCACCTTCGCTGATCATCTGCGGCATCGGCAGCTGCCACTGGCCGCCCTCGATGCCGCCCCCGGCAGACCCGAGCACAAGGTTGTCACGGGCAGCCGACCAACTGGACTGTTTGGCGAGCTTCACATCAAGCCCATGCTTGGCAAAGAAGCCCTTCTCCACACCAATCACCAACGGTGCTGCTTCGAGAATCGGGAGAAAGCCCAGACTGACGGTGCCGGTCTCCAGCTGGGCAGCCGCCTGAGCATTGAGGGGAATGGGCTCAGCGACAGGCCTGCCGCTGCGACTGGGGGGATTTCCCAAACAACCGGACAGCAGAAATGATGAGGCCATAGCCCCAGCAACAAGGCTCAAAAAGCGACGTCTTTTTTTCATGGTGCACGTCATTAGCAATGCATCAAATCGGTAAGAATCAAGCGGGACTGTGGCGTTGCAATTGATCCAGATCTCTCTTGCGAAGTGATGCGGCAAAGGTAGAGGTGTGACTGATCAGCCTGGGGAGGGCAAGCCGAAGCAATAACGATGGTTGCAATAAGCTGTGATGATCAACTCAGATGAGCAACAAAAAAAGTGGCAGTCAGTGCATCGCACCACTGCCACCCAAACGCCAGGAAAGTTGTCTAGTGAGCTGACTTGAACTCAGCCCTCTTGGATGTAGTCAACCACCTTGTGGGACAGGCCCCTGACAGCCGCCAATGCCCGGCGTTCGATGCCGCGGGCCGTGTCCCGGGTCACCCCCATGCTGCGGGCCACAGAACTGAGGTTCTGGGGTTCCAGTCCATTGATGCCGTAACGAAGCCGTAGCAACTGCGCCTCCTGGGTTGGCAGCTCATGCAGCAGTTGTTCGAGGTCGCTGCTGAACAGCTGACCCACCAGGCGCTGCTCCGGTTGGCTCGATGAGCAGTGGATGCGATCGAGCAGCGAACCATCGCCCTCGTGCTGTTGACCGGCGTCAAGGCTGACGGGCTGCTGGGCACGAAACAGGATCTCTTCAATGTCCAGGGGCTTGAAGCCCGTGAAGGCGGCCAACTCGTCGATGCTGGGCGTACGACCCAACTCATGGCATAGGGTCTGCTGCGCTCGACGCAGCTTGCTCAGGACCTCGCCCACGTGAACGGGCAGGCGAATCGTGCGGCTCTTGTCGGCGATGGCCCTGGTGATGCCTTCGCGGATCCACCAGTAGGCGTAGGTCGAGAACTTATAGCCACGGGTCGGATCAAACCGTTCGACGGCCTTGATCAGGCCGATGTTGCCCTCCTGGACCAGGTCCTCCAGCTCAAGCTGGCGACTGGCGTACTTGCGGGCAATGGTGACCACCAGGCGCAGGTTGGCCGAGACCATGCGCTGCTTGGCGCGCTGACCGCGGCGCCGGCGGCGCACCAGCTCTAGCGGGGTGAGGCCGGCTTCTGCCGCCCAGACGTCCAGCGAGGGGGCCTGTCCACCCGAGCGCAGGGTCAGCTCCTCGCTGATCTCATCTAAGGAGCGCAGGGCCTGAACGGCACGGGCCAGGGTGATTTCCTCCTCATGGGTGAGCAGGGGAATCCGGGCGAGGTTGCGCAGGTGGGTGCTGAGAGCGTCGCAGCTGCTGCGGGTGAGCTTCTGTGGCGCGGTCATGGTGGGTGAACCCCGTCAGGTGGGCGCCACCCTACAGGGTTTAGAAACAGAAAAGGTTCCTTTTCGGCTTGCGATCAACGAGAAGCCGCAATTGCACTGATCAGATCAGCTGATCAGTGCCCCAAACCCGCTGCGGCGTGGGTTATCAGCGATGCCGGAACAACACTGAGCGTGGCTGTCAAGGCTCAGGTGGCGGTAGCAGATCGTGCACAGATCTGGCCAGAAAGCCACTCAGATTTGGTGGCTCCCCAGAGCCAGTGGGCCCCGTACTAGACAACGGAGGCTATTGGCCCCAACCATGGCTGCCTTAATCACCCTTGCCGCAATTTGGCTGCTGCTGCGATCGGCCCTGCTGATCCACCAGGCCAATCGACACAGCGACGAAGCCCGCCTGGCCCGCGGCTTTGTTGCCGAGTTGCGGCGCCGGGGGTTGATGGGCACGCACCCGCTGAACCTGGGCGATTGAGCCATCGGATCGATGGCTAGAGCCCTGTTTGGACCCAACGGGCCGGTCTGCCTGACCACCCGCCATGGCAAGGAACGGGCCCTGGCACGCCCGTTTCGGGTCGGCCTGGGACTGGGCCTGGTGGTCAGCGGTTGCGACACCGATCAGCTGGGCACCTTCAGCGGCGAATGCGTCCGGCCCGCCGACGCCCTGGCCACCTGCCGCCGCAAGGCCCTGCTGGGCCTTGAGCTGAGTGGACTGGCGCTGGGCCTGGCCAGCGAAGGCAGCTTTGGGCCCCATCCAGCCGTGCCGTTGTTACCCGTCGGCCATGAGTTGCTGGTGCTGCTGGACCGCGAGCGGGGCCTTGAGGTTGTCGAAGAACGGCTGGAGCTGCGCACCAACTACAGCCAGCAGACCTTGGGCCCTGACGACGATCCAGGGCCCTGGCTGCGCCGCATCGGCTTTCCAGCCCATGGCGTGATCGTCAGGCCTGCCGGCTGGACCCCAGGCGCCCCCCTGTTCAAGGGGCTGACCACAGCCGCGGATCTGCAGCGGGCGCTGGCCCACAGCCGGCGCGCCGACCCCGCAGGGCTGGTGTTGCTCGAAACCGACATGCGGGCGCACCTCAACCCGACCCGCATGGCCTCGCTGCGGCGCCTGGGACTGGCCTTGGTGCGGCGACTGCGGTGCCCCTGCCCCGACTGCGGTGCACCGGGTTGGGGCCTGGTTGACACTGCAGCCGGTCTGCCCTGCAGCTGGTGTGCAGAGCCAACGGCGCTGATCCAACAGGAAATCTGGGGCTGCCCCCACTGCGGCTCAAGGCGGTCCCAACCCCGCCGCGACGGCCTGCTGCTGGCCGACCCGGGCCACTGCCAGCAGTGCAACCCCTGACCCGCGCTCAGACCTGAGGACCGCCCGTCAGGACGCCCGCCATCATCGCGATCACCAACGCCACCAGGATCACGTCCCAGAGCGCCAGCATGCCCCCGTTTTCAGATTCCATCGCCTCCACAGCGATCCAGTGCTGGGTCACAACAGCACCATCATTCGGGCCATGCCGTGGCAACGGTCACCAAATGCCGGATCAAGCCTTGTGGTGAGAGGTTTGTGTTGAGAGCTTTGTGGCGAGAGGTTTGTGCGGCTTTGCCCACAGCCCGGATCACAGGTTGTGCCTGGACCATCCCCCTGCCTGCCAGGCGGCGCTAGCGAGGGGGTTGCGTTCGGTATCAGGGCAGCCCATGACGACCACACTGCCGCCACCGATCAAGGAGAGCGGCCAGCGGGAGGTGTTCTGCGGACTCACCTCAATCGTCTGGCTGCACCGGCGCATGCCCGATGCCTTCTTTCTGGTGGTGGGGTCCCGCACCTGCGCCCACCTGATTCAGAGCGCCGCCGGGGTGATGATCTTTGCCGAGCCCCGCTTTGGCACCGCGATCCTGGGTGAACGGGATCTGGCCGGGCTGGCCGATGCCAACGATGAACTGGATCGGCTGGTGGCCCAGCTGCTGGCGCGGCGCCCCGAGATCCGCACCCTGTTTCTGGTGGGCAGCTGCCCCAGTGAGGTAATCAAGCTCGATCTGGCCAAGGCGGCCGAGCGGCTGGGCGCCCAGCACCGCGGCCGCGTCACCGTGCTCAACTACAGCGGCAGCGGCATCGAAACCACGTTCACCCAGGGTGAAGACGGTGCCCTGCAGGCCCTGGTACCGCTGATGGGGGCTCCGGAAACTGGCACTGGCGCCAGCACTGGGGGTGGCAGTGGCACTGGCAGGGCTGCCGAGCAACTGCTGATCGCCGGCACCCTGGCCGATGCGGTCGAAGACCGGTTGGTGAACCTGTTTGCCAGGCTCGGACTCGACAATGTCGCGACACTGCCGCCAAGGCGATCCACCCAGCTGCCCAGGGTGGGGCCCGGCACCAAACTGCTGCTGGCCCAGCCCTATCTGAGCGGCACCGCCCGCGCCCTGATCGACCGGGGGGCAGAGCTGATCAGAGCGCCGTACCCCCTCGGGGTGCAAGGCAGTCGCGCCTGGATGGCGGCTGCGGCTGCGGCCTTTGGCATTGACCCTGCTCTGGTGAGCGCGGTGCTGGATCCACTGGTGGAGCGCGGCCAGCGGGCGATGGCTCCCCACAGGGAGACATTGGCGGGCAAACGTCTCTTCCTGATGCCCGATTCCCAGCTTGAGATCCCCCTGGCGCGCTTTTTAAGCCAGGACTGCGGCATGGAGCTGGTGGAAGTGGGGACCCCCTATCTCGATCGCCAGTTGATGGCCGCCGAACTGGAGCAGTTGCCCCCCGGGACCCAGTTGAGCGAGGGACAACACGTCGAGAAGCAACTGGAGCGGGTCATGGCCCAGCGCCCCGACCTGGTGGTCTGCGGCCTGGGGCTGGCCAACCCGCTCGAGGCCCAGGGCATCGCCACCAAATGGTCGATCGAACTGGTGTTCAGCCCCATTCACGGCATCGATCAGGCCGCCGATCTTGCCGAACTGTTTGCCCGCCCCCTGCGTCGCCGCGGCGCCCTGACCTTCACCTGACATGGAACTGACCCTCTGGACCTATGAAGGGCCGCCCCACGTGGGTGCCCTGCGCATCGCCGACTCGATGGAGGGGGTGCATTACGTGCTGCACGCACCCCAGGGCGACACCTATGCCGACCTGCTGTTCACGATGATCGAGCGCCAGCAACGGCGCCCACCGGTCAGCTACACAACGTTTCAGGCCCGGGACCTGGGGGGCGACACGGCCGAGCTGGTCAAACGCACGATCGCCGAGGCGGTCGAGCGCTTCAGGCCCGAAGCGCTGCTGGTGGGCGAAAGCTGCACCGCAGAGCTGATCCAGGACCAGCCCGGTGCCCTGGCCGCCGGCATGGACCTGGGGGGCATCCCGATGGTGAACCTGGAGCTGCCGGCCTACTCCAAAAAAGAGAACTGGGGCGCGGCTGAAACCTTCTACCAATTGGTGCGCACCCTGCTCAAACCGCAGCTGCCGCCGCCGGGCACGCCCAAGGCGGATCCCAGCCGCTGGCGTGCCGAGGGCCGTCGCCCGCGGGTGAACCTGCTGGGCGCCAGCCGCCTGGGCTTTCGCTGCCGCGATGACGTGCGCGAAATCACAGGCCTGCTGGCCAGCCATGGCGTGGACGTGGCGGTGGTGGCGCCGTTGGGAGCCCGGCCTGCGGACCTGATGGGCATCCCCACTGCCGACGCCAACGTCTGCCTCTATCCCGAGGTGGCGGGCCCGCTGTGCAGCTGGCTGGAGCGCAGCTTTGGCATGGCCACCGTCAAAACGGTACCGATCGGCGTCGGCGCCACCGTGACGTTTCTGCAGGAACTGCACCGGACCCTGGGGCTGGAATTGCCGGCAGGGTTGATCCCCGGCGACGATGGACGCTGCGACAGCGAACGGCACTCGCAGTTGCCCTGGTATTCGCGTTCGGTGGATTCGACGTATCTGACGGGCAAGCGGGTGTTCATCTTTGGCGACGCCAGCCACGCCATCGCCGCCGCCCGCATCGCCAGCCGCGAACTGGGCTTTCAGGTGGTCGGCCTGGGCACCTACAGCCGTGAGCTGGCCCGCGAGGTGCGCGCCGCCGCCGCCGAACTAGGCCTGGAGGCCTTGATCTCAGACGACTACCTGGCGGTCGAAGCCGCCATGGCCGAGGCCGCCCCCGAGCTGGTGCTGGGCACCCAGATGGAACGCCACAGCGCCAAGCGCCTTGGTGTCCCCTGCGCGGTGATCAGCGCCCCGCTGCATGTGCAGGACGTGCCGGCCCGCTACAGCCCGGTGATGGGCTTTGAGGGTGCCAACGTGCTGTTTGACAGTTGGGTGCACCCCCTGATGATGGGCCTGGAGGAACACCTGATCGGGATGTTCCGCCATGACTTCGAGTTTGTCGACGGGCACCGCAGCCACCTGGGCGAGGGGGCGCCTTCGGCTGGGTCATCTGGGGCATCTGGGTCATCTGGGGTCTCGCTCGCTGAACCGCCATCAACCGGGGCTCCCGCCACGGCAGGGGAGCTCTGCTGGTCCTCTGAGGGGGAAGCCGAGCTGGCCAAGATCCCCTTCTTTGTGCGCCCCAAGGTGCGCCGCAACACCGAGGCCTTTGCGCGCGAACGGGGCATCGGGGCCATCACCGATGAGGTGCTCTACGAAGCCAAAGCCCACTACAGCCGTTGAACATGTGCGGTAGTTGTGCGGCCAGCACCGCCAGCCATGACAACGATCGGTAGAGCCAACTGAGCACCTACCGCTCCCGCCCAGCGTGCGACTGCAGGACGACCGCGCCAACCACCCCAGGCTCCTGGTTGTGCTGGCCCTGGCGGTGGTGCTGGGGGTGATCACCGAGCGCAGCGTCGGTCGTGACTACGGCATCCAACTCAGTTCATGGCTGGCGATCGTGCCGGTGGTGATCGGCAGCATGGTGTTCAGGCCTCGGGATGAAGGGGTTCTCGCTGGCGTCTTCATCGGGATCAACCTGATTGAGGCCCTCAGTCGGGGGGGTGAAACCGCCAATGGAGCCGCCGCGCGGCTGGCCGCCCGCAGCCTGGTGGTCGGCCTGTGCGTCTGGACGGCGCATTTGCGCACCGAGTTGCGGCGCCAACGGGACATCAGCCTCAAGGCCGCCGCCATGGCCCACGAAATTCGCCAACCGTTGACGGCACTGCAGTTGAACAGCCGCCATCTGCTCCATTCCCTGGAACAGATGGATGCCGTCGAACCTCGGATCCTTGACGGGATCAAACGGCTGCTCAGCAGCAGCGATCAACTCGGCGAAACCATGGTGGTGATGACGGCCTTGCTGGGCAGCCCGAACCAGCCCCGGCAAACGGTGGATCTTGCCGCCGTTCTGCGGGAGCTGCTGAGCAGCAGCCTGGCGGACGATCTGGGCAACGCTGGTGTGCAGCTGCGCTGCGAGGGCCTGGAGCAGCCCCAGATGGTGCTGGGAAAAGCCGAAGAACTGCGGATTGTCTGCCGCAACGTGGTCAACAACGCCATCGAGGCCCTGCAGGCGGTCCCCATCGCCCAGCGGCAGCTGCTGGTGAGACTGCAGCGCGGCCGCAAGATGATCCGGCTGACGATTGCCGACTCAGGGCCGGGCCTGCCCGCCCTGGAGCTCGAAAAAGTGCAATTGCGGTCCAGCAAACCCCAGGGCATGGGGCTGGGGCTGCACACCGCCGGGGCGATCCTGGCCCAACTGGGTGGACAGCTGTCGCTGGAGCGATCGAGCGAGCTGGGCGGTGCGGCAGTGGTGATCAGCTTCCCCTGCCAGGTGGATGGCTCAAGCCCGCCACCCGCTGCAGCACGGCTGCACGCACCAGCTCGGCACCGCTCAGATTGAGCTTGGCACTGATGGCCTTGCGATAGGTCTCGACCGTGGCCATGGTCAGTCCCTGCTCCTGGGCGATCTGCTTGTTGAGCAGGCCCCTGCCCAGGGCCAGAAACAGGCGCAACTCGCGCGGTGACAGGCGATGCAGCGGCAGCTCTCCGGCCTGATTGCCGCCCTGGCTGCCAGGACGCGCGACAGCATCGGCGCTGCGTAGCCAGCCATGCACGACGGCCAGCAGGTCGTTCCAGGCGCGGGACTTGGCCACCACGCCCAGCACGATGGAGCTGTACTCGGGTGGTGGGGTGAACTGGTCGCCAGAGGCGCTCAGAAACACAAGCCTGCCCTGGGGATTGAGCCGTTGCAGGGCAGACGCCGCGTCCTGCCAGCGTTCACCGGGAAGGTCGAGATCGAGGATCAACAGATCGGGACAATCCCGCTCCATCTGGGCGATCGCCTCGGCCACGGTGTGGCACACCACGACCAGCTCGAACCCGCACAGTTCACTGAGCAGCCCGCCAACCGCCTGGGCGACCAACTGGTGGTCATCCACCACCAGACAGCGCAACGGCGTTGCCATGACGCTTCACAGACACTGTCCTGAGCAAACGCAACCTGAGGGGTCCCACCATTGGGAAGCCCAGAATCAGGAGCTTCTCAGATGCAGGCGCGATCCCAAACACTGAAGGGAGGTTCACTCCCGATTCACCATGAACGCATTCAGCAACGATCTGGCCCCTGCCTTCCGCAGCTCGCAGCGGATCTCAATCACCCTGCCCCATCACGTGGCCCGCTGCCTGCAACAACGCTGTGACGACGAGGGGCGATCCCTGAGCAACCTGGCGGCCTACCTGCTGGAGTCGACACTGACACAGTCACGCCAGGGGTGACTGTCACGCCAGGGGTGACGGCGTAACCGGTTGCATTTTATACATTGACCAAGGCAGATGGGCTATTCAGCTATAGCCCTGGATGCCGATTGCAACAAATTAAAAATAATTGGGGGGGGGGGGGGATTGATGCAATCCTTCTGGACTGCAATTCTGGCTCGATGCAAGGACTGCAATCCAGCCAGAGGCTGACAGTGCTGCTGATCCTGGCCACGGCCGGGCTTTATGCCCTGGACCTGCAGCTGGCCGCCAGCAGTGACCACATCCTGAGCGGGATGTACTTTCTGCCGTTCATCGCTGGGATGGTTTGCTTGCCACTGGCACCCCTGAGCCTGCTGGCCGCCCTGGTGTGGGCGTTGGCGCTCGTCAGCACCCAATTGGGACCTGAGGTTGCCGGCAGCACCCCCACCCTGTATGTGCTCGTGGAGACGGCCGCCATCGGCCTGTGCCTCTGGGCTGCCAGGCTGCGCGACCGGCTCGAGCGCACCAGGGTTCTTGTCGAGACGATGCAACGGCACGCACCGGTCGGCATTGCCCTGCTGGATCAGCAGGGCCGCATCAACCAGCTCAATCCCGCCATGGAGCAACTGCTTGCCCAGGACGGCCAACTGCTGCTGGGTCAACCCTGGGAGACCCTGAGCAGCCACAGGGCCGAAGCCGGTGAAGCCCGCTGCCAGCAACTGCGAACCCCCAACGGCTGGCGCCACGTCGATGTGGTCTGCAGGGTCTGGCCGGGTGCAGTGAACGGGCGGGACCAGGGCCTGTTGGTCCAGGCCCTCGACTGCCAGCAGAGGGTTGAAGCCCAAGAAGCCCTGCAGGCTGAACGCAACCAACTGCAGCAGACCCTGCGCACCAGCCTGCTGAGCTCGGCCCTGGTGCACGAGATCAAGCAACCCCTGGCTGCACTGCTGCTGCAATGCCGACGGCTGCTGATCCAACAGGAACAGGAGCCTGAGGTCAGCCGAGGGTTCGGAACCCAGCTCGGTGAGGTGCTGAGCAGCGCCGAACAGCTGCAGCGCAGCGTCGATGCCGTGGCCGTGCTCTTGCGCCATGGCGACCACGAGCCCCCATCAGAGCCCTTCGATCTGTGCGCACTGATCAACAGCTGCCTGAGCGCCCAGACCCCATGGATGACAGCACGCCATGTGGTCGTGGATCAGGTCGGGTTCGAGCAGCCCCTGGCGATCAGGGGCGAGCCAGGCATTGTGCGGATCCTGGTGGACAACCTGTTGCGCAATGGCCTGGAGGCGCTCGAGGCCTGCCCCGCCGGTCAGCGACGGCTGCAACTGGTGCTGAGGCGGCTGCCTCCCAATGTGGAGCTGACCATCTCGGACAGCGGCCCCGGATTGCCCGACACTGCGCTCAACAACCTGCGACTGCGCTCGAGCAAACCGTCGGGGCTGGGGATTGGGCTGTTCACCGCCGAAACGATCGCCCAGCAACACGGCGGCAACCTGGAGGCTGGGCGCTGTCCCCAGCTGGGAGGCGCGTCACTGCGACTCACTCTGCCTCTGGGCAGGGGTCAGGGTCTGGCAGGCAACGGTGCAGCACCGCCAGACGCACCAGCTCAGAACCGCTGATGCCCAACTTGCTGCAGATCACCTTGCGATAGGACTCGACTGTGCCCACACTGAGCCCCAGCGCAGTGGCCACCTCGCGATTGAGCAGCCCCTGACCCAGGCACAGGAACACACGCTGTTCCCGCGGCGAGAGCATCGCGAACACCGGCAGGGTGCAACGGGCCGGGGGAGCTGATCGGTCCGGCAGACGCTGGTGGCGCCAGCCGCCGACCAGGCCGATCAGATCGTTCCAGGCCCTGCTCTTGTCGACCACCCCCAACAGCGATGGCGCCAACCAGGTTGGGGTCACAAAAGTGTCTGCCAGGCCAGTCAGGATCAGAACCTTGCCCGCTGGGTTGCGATGCAGAAACATCTGGGCAACGGTCTCCCAGGATTCGCCGGGCAGATGCAGGTCCTGGACCAGAAGATCGGGCCTGGCCTGCTCCAGGACCTGCAGAGCTTGGCGGCCCGAACCGCAGACAGCCTCGAGGTCAAGATCACAGAGTTCACTGAGCAGTCCCCCGACAGCCTGGGCGACAAGCAGATGATCATCGACCACGAGGACTCTGTGCATGCTTGGATCGCGATGACCTTATTGTCCAGGTCAGTCAAGGCCTGCAGGCTGATGCACCCCAACTTTGGGGCCCCAAATCTGGCGCTGGTCGACATAGCTTACCTCCATCAGATTAGGCCTGTTCGCAGAACTATTCCATGCAAACCCACGCGACGTCACAATCAAGTCGCTTTCGTGCACCGCAGCGCATCTCGATCACCCTGCCCCAGAACGTTTTTGATGCACTGCTGGATCGCAGCGCCATCGAGGGACGTTCCCTGAGCAACCTGTCGGCCTACCTGCTGGAGTGCTCCCTGCGGGAGGACCCCAGAGGTGCGGGTGCTGCCACCTCGCCGGCGCGGCTGGCTCGGCACTGACCGGCACTAACCGGCACTGAACAGCACTGACCGGCAACATGGCCTGGCAGTCGAGCCCATGCAGGCTGCCTTGGACCCAGCATGTTTCGCTTTGCACGCAAGCGTGGGCAGTTGCTGCATGCGGCTGTTGGATGAAGACAGACCCTGCTGACCTTTCATGACCACCACGCTCAGCCGCCCCGACGGCGAAGGCAGCGTTCAGGTGCATCAGGACCCCGCCCTGCACATCGAAGAAGGGGCCCTGGTGATCGCCGTCTACGGCAAGGGGGGCATCGGCAAGAGCACCACCAGCTCCAACCTGTCGGCCGCCTTTTCGAAGCTGGGCAAACGGGTGCTGCAGATCGGCTGTGACCCCAAGCACGACTCCACCTTCACCCTCACCAAACAGATGGTGCCGACGGTGATCGACATTCTCGAGACCGTCGACTTTCACACCGAGGAGCTGCGGCCTGAAGATTTCGTCTTCGAGGGCTTCAACGGAGTCCAATGCGTCGAGTCGGGCGGGCCTCCGGCTGGCACCGGCTGCGGCGGTTACGTCACCGGCCAGACGGTCAAACTGCTCAAGGAGCACCACCTGCTCGAAGACACCGATGTGGTGATCTTCGATGTGTTGGGCGATGTGGTCTGCGGCGGCTTTGCGGCACCCCTGCAGCATGCCAACTATTGCCTGATCGTCACCGCCAACGACTTTGACTCGATCTTTGCGATGAACCGGATCATCGCTGCGATCCAGGCCAAGGCCAAGAACTACAAGGTGCGCCTGGGTGGGGTGGTCGCCAACCGTTCCAAGGACACCGACCAGATCGACCGCTTCAACGAGCGGGTGGGGATGAAGACCATGGCCCACTTTCCCGATCTTGATGCGATCCGCCGCTCGCGGCTCAAGAAGTGCACCATCTTCGAGATGGAAGCCACTCCTGAGGTCGAAGCCGTCCAGAACGAATATCTGAACCTGGCCCGGCGCATGCTCGAGAGCGTGGAGCCGCTTGAGGCCGAATCCCTCAAGGACCGCGAGATCTTCGATCTGCTGGGCTTCGACTGATTTTGCTCAGCCTGATTTTGCTCAGCCTGGCTTTGCTTCGCCTAATTCAGTTTCGGCGGCTGGGTTCAGCCTGACTGGGTTCAGTTGGCCGGATTCAATCTGAGTGGTTTCAGTTGGCTGGGTTCTATCTGAGTGGGTCCAGTCGGACTGAGTTCAGCCTGACTGGGTTCAGCCTGCTGGGCTTGGCGTGAACGGATTACGCCTGGGATGGTCAGGAAGGCGAAGGTGAACCTTCACGGACCTTGGCGTGACTGGCGGGCCATGCCTGATCTGCGCGACTGCGGAAAGACCGTTCATGTCGACGCAATGCCTCGGAATTCCCCTTAGCAGTGATGACATGTAATCACTGCTAAGGACGTGATACACATTGGAACCCGTACCCGGATGTCGCCAAGCCGGGCCAAACCAAGCCAACCCGAGCCAAGCGAAACCGAGCCAAACCAAGCCAAGCCGAGCCAAACCGAACCAACTCAAGCCAAGCAGAGCAAACCCACGGCAAACCGAGCCATCTGATCCGGCCCCATCTGATGCGGACCCATCTGATGCGGTCCCTTGTGATTCGGTCCCTTGTGATCCGGCCCAATCTCATCCAATCCCATCAGCAGTGTGAAAGCTGCTGCGGTCAGGCCAGACCCACCAGCTTCATCGACAGATCCCAGACGCCCTGAGCGGTCTCAGGATTGCTGGCCTTGTCAGAGAGCTCCTGGCTGAACTGCTTGCCGCCCTGTTTCTGGCGGTTGCCCCAGCTCCAGTGCACGCCCGAGACCGCAAAGTCGGGATCGGCCACCACCTGGGCCACCCGCTCACCGGCCAGGGCCTGGCTGACATAACCGCCGGTGATGTTCTTCTGGAACCAGGGAAAAATCGTCTGGAAGGCCCGCGGTGTGTTGCGGAACAGGGGCGTGTCGGCGACGCAACCGGGGTACAGCGAACTGAACACGATGCCGCTCTGATCGTGCAGGCGACGGTGCAGCTCCTGGGTCGTGATCATGTTGCAGAGCTTGCTGTCTTTGTAGGCTTTGCCGGGCTTGAACGGCTTGCCGTTGGCCATGGCGATCGGGTCCTGGAAGCCGGCCTTGAAACCGCTCAGATCACCCAGGTCGGCCGGCGCCGGAATGGGGATTTTGCCCCCCAGCTCCTTGGAGTTAGCCGTGACGGTGCCCAGGATCACCACCCGCTTGGAGGGGTGCAGTGAACGCTTGAACTCGGGCAACAGCAGCTGGATCAGCAGAAAATGGCCCAGGTGGTTGGTGGCCATCGAAATCTCGTAGCCCTGGGGCGAGCGCTCGGGCTGCTTGAGGCGGGGTTTGTAGACGGCCGCATTGATCACCAGGGCATCCAATGGCCTGGGCAACGAGGCAACCAGGGTCTCAACGCCGGCCCGCACGCTGTCGAGGTCACCCAGGTCGATGCGCAGGTGGGTCAGGGGTGCCGAGGGAATGCCCAGCCGCTCGGCCGCTTCAGCAGCCCGCACCGGATCGCGGTTGGCGGTGACCACGTTCCAGCCGCGGTCCACGAGCGCTTTGACCGCATTGAGGCCCACCCCACTGGTGGTCCCAGTAATCAGAACGGTGCCGGCGGTGGACCCGACAGGAGAACCAACGGTGGCAGCGGTCGACATGGGCAGGCGTCAGGCCAGGGCGCCCCAACTTACGAACCGGGGTTCCAGACCACCCGCAACCGGTTGGGAGCGATCCACTGGTTCTGCTCGCGGATCAGGCGCTGCTCCCCGTCGACAACGAACAGCTGGTCAAAACGCTCGCGGGCCTTGGCCAGCTTGCCGGCTTCCAGTTCAAGCACCGCCGACAGTTCGCCCTGGCGATCCATCCGCTCCTGGTAGGCGGTGGCCAGACGCACCAGGCTGACCGCCACGACCCCCACCAACGAGGCCTTGATCAACAGGCCGATCAAGCTGCACAGCAGTTCCTGACGCTCGCTGGAAACCGACAACAGACTGCCGTCGGGGGCGAACACGGCCTGCCGAGGCAATCCGTCCTGCACTGGCGCAGGCTGCACTGGCGCAGGCTGCACTACCCCAGGGTGCACGGACCCAGGCTGCACAGCGGCGGGCGTCTGGGTGCGGTGACGGCGGGTCGCACGGGCGGGCACGGGGGAACTCCGGGGCGGAAAGCCGGGCCACAAAACAGGCCCGACTGGGACGCTTCTAGCTCCCCGTTCGGGCCCTGCCAAGGGGTTCGTGACTGAACTGTCAGCGATCAGGCCTTGTAAAGGCTGAAGCAGAGACGCACGGCCAGCACCCCGGCATGGGCAGCCACAACGAGGGCGATCAGCACTTCGGCCTGGTTCAAGCTGGAGACCATTTCGGGGACCTCAGACGGCAACTCAGCCATTGTTGACGTGCTGATGGCTACGGTCGAGCACTCTGGCGTGTGCTGTTACAGCTCTTGATGGCCCCTGCAGCCGATGCTTCCAGCCTGCTGATCAGCGCTGAACAGATCGCACACCTCGATCTGACAGCCCTGGCCCCCTGGCGATCTCTGAACGCCACCCAGCTGCTGCAGCAGGGAGCGTTGCTGCAGCTGCAGTTTGACTGGCCCAGGCCGGCCGAGGATCCGCGCGAGGCCTCGGAGATTCCCGAGCTGCGCCTGTGGAGCCTGCGGGCCGATGCCACCTGCCCGTGGCTGCCCCTGGTGCTGGAGCGCAGCAGTGGCCAGCTGGCCCGTCACGTGGCGATGCTGCTGCCCCATGGCTTTAACCGCAGCGAGGGGCTGCGGTTCGCGCCAGAAGCCCTGGAGCTGTGGATCACCCATCGGTTGTTCTGGCTGGATGGCTGGACCCAGAGCCAGGGCCTCAACTGCCGCCAGAACCTGGCCCAGATGGCCGCAGTCCTCGGCTACGAGGTCGACCCCGGCTTCTGGCAGCACCTCAACTGAGGCCAGACCCCACCAGCGTCAGCTGCAGGGCCCGGCGGGCGCTGTCAGCCGCCAGCAGGGCCGTCAGCATCCGCAGCATCCAGACCAGTCGCCGCTCGCTCACCCGGTTGAGCTGGGCCGCCGCCCAACGGGCCGCCATAGCCGCCGTGCCCCCCAGCACCAGGGCGACGGGCCACAATCCGCGCTCGTCGGCAATGAACACCGGCGCCGCCACGCTCGAAGACACCAGCACCGCCAGGGTGCTCAGACGGATTGCCAACCGCACCGGCTGGCCCAGTCCAGCCACCATCAGCGGCACCATCACCAGGCCGCCGCCCACCCCCAGCAGGCCGCTGGCAAGGCCCGCCACCAGCCCGACAGCGACCAGGGGCAGCAGGGGCATAGGGGGGGCCTGGGCCTGGTCTGCGGCCTCGTCTGCCGGTCGCGGGCCCATCACCACCGTCAGCAGGCCATACATGGCCGCCTGCAGCGCCAGCAACAGGGCCCCTGACCACTGGGCGCCCAGTCGGCCGAACAGGGCGCTAGCCAGGGCGGCCCCCACAGCGATCGCCAGGCTGGGGCGCAGGGGCAGTTGCTGGCTGCGCAGGTGGCTCCAGGTGCCGCCCAGGGTGGTGGGCACGATCGCCAGGGTGCTGGTGGCCAGGGCCTGATGGGGTGGCAGGCCGAGCATCAGCAGCAGCGGCGAAAAGATCAGCCCGCCACCGATGCCCAGCAGACCCGACAGCAGGCCCGCCAGGACACCCAATGGGGCCAGGGGCAGCAGACTCGAGAGCGTCAGCTCCATGACACTTTCGATGGGCCCTCACCCAGCATCCCCCATGGCCGTGGAGCTGCTGAGCCACACCTGCCTGAGCGGCAGCTGGCAGATGGCATTGGATGGGGCCCTGCTGCAGCGGCAGCAACCGGTGCTGCGGCTTTACACCTGGAGCCGCCTGACCCTGTCGCTTGGATTTCATCAGCGGCAGCTCGATCCCCGATGGCTCGACTGGCAGCGACGCGGCCAACTCGATCTGGTGCGGCGACCCAGCGGTGGCGGCGCTGTGCTGCATGGCGGCGATCTCTGTTACGCCCTGGTCCTGCCCTGTGATCGCTTCGAGCGGGAGCGGGCCTACGGCAGCATCTGCCGCTGGCTGCAGCGGACTTTTGCCGAGCTGGGCGAGCCGCTGCAGTTCGGCAGTGAGCGGGCCGATGGCAACCCCGACTGCTTTGCGCGCAGCACCGCTGCCGACCTGGTGAATGGTCTTGGCATCAAACGGGTTGGCAGTGCCCAGCGCTGGCAGGGGGGATGGCTGCTGCAGCACGGCAGCATCCAGATCGCCCCGCCCGAAGACGCCTGGCAGTCGCTGCTGAGCAGCTCGCCGGCGCCTGCCAGGTGTGATCGGGCGGCCCTGGCGATGGGCGCCGGTGACCTGGCCGATCGGCTGCTGAGCAGCGCGCGGCAGCACTGGTGTCTGACGGCGACGGCCCGGCCCCTGGATGCGGACCTGCTGGCACGCGCCGGCGCGTGCCTTGAGCGCTACCGCCTGGCGCCAGAGGACTCGCCGCTGCCCACCTCGCCACTGGCCTCCATCGCCTGCACCACCTGAGGCAGGGCCAACCCCAGCGGATAGCCGCGCTGACGGCGCGCTGTCTCGAGCAGAGGTGGCGGCAACCGCAGACCGAGGCGTTCCAGCACGGCCAGGCCCAGCTCGCTGCGTTCGAGGGTGCCACTGGGCAGTCCGGCAGGGCTCAACACCAGCAGCCGGGCGGCCCCGCTGTCTTCAAACCGTTGCACCGCCTGCCACAGCGGCGCCGATTCGCTGATCGACGGCAGGCTGGACAGGGGGCTGAGATGGTCGCAGACCCGCTCCCGGTCCCAGGCCTGGACGGGCAGGGTCTGCAGGGGCTGGTCGTCGATCAGCCCCTGCCAGCGGCCCCGGTCGGTCACCAGCACCCAGTCGGCCGCGTCGCCGGCGGGGGCGGGCTCGAGCCGCAGCGCACTGAGCTCGCGCAGGGTGGTCCGGGCCTCAACCACCCGGTAGCGGCGGCTGGCCGCGTCGCGCACCCGCAGGTCCTTGAGCACCTGTTGGATCAGCAACATCTGGCGCTGGTTGCGGGCCGCCCCCAGGCCGAACCAACCCAGCAGCAGCAACCAGGCCCCCCCCAGACCACTGCCCCGCAGCAACAGCACCGCGCCCAGGCCGATGGCCAGGTAGGCCAGAAAACGGCCGCTGGCATTGGCCACTTCAAGGCCCCGTCGCTGGCTCCCCGTGGCCTGCCAGACCAGGGCCTTGACGATCAGACCACCGTCCAGGGGCAGGCCGGGCAACAGGTTGAACAGGGCCAGAACCAGGTTAAGAGCCCCCAGTTCGCCGACCATTGACCCCAGGGCAGGCGACAGGTGGGCGGCGGCATGGGTGGAACCCAGCAACATCAGAGCCAGCACCAGGCTGACCGCAGGTCCGGCGGCGGCCACCAGCAGCGCCCCGCGGGCGGTGCTGCATTCGCGCTCAACACTGGCCACACCGCCCAGAAGAAACAGGGTGATGCTGCGCACCTTGACCCCCTGGGAGAGGGCCACCAGGGAATGGCCCAGTTCGTGCAGCAGCACTGAAACAAACAGCAGCAAGGCCGTCACCAGGGCCAGGGCCCAGCGCTCCGACAGTGCCGGAGCCGGATCAAGCGCCTGGGTGTAGTGCTGCTGAAAGGCCAAGGTGGCCAGCACCAGGATCACAAACCAGGTGGGGTGGATGCGCAGGGGAATGCCGCGAATCCTCAGAACAGTCCAGCCTTCTCCCACGTCCAGAGGTGCAGCGGTGGTTGGGCCCTGGGGCCGGGATCGAACTCCGATCCTAGAAAGGACAGGGGCGTCGGGGTTTCAGCCAACATGACCTTGCTGAAGATCTGCGGGTTGCGGCAGTGCGACCAGGCAGCGGCGATCGCAGCCCTGGGGGTTGATGCGATCGGTGTGATCGCGGTGCCGGGCTCGCCCCGTTATGTGCCGCCGGCACAACGTGCGGCCCTGTTTGCCGCCGCGCGCCAGGCCAATCCCCGCTGCCAGGGCGTGCTGGTGGTGGCCAATCCGGACCCGGCCATGGTCGCCGAGCTGCGACCGGAGCGGGGCCATCAGGTGGTGCAGCTGCACGGTGACGAATCACCGCAGCAGTGCCGCCAGCTGCGCGCCCAGCTGGACGGGGTGACCCTGTGGAAGGCGCTGCGGGTGCGCAGCCGCGACGACCTGGAGCGGGCCAGGACCTACGAGGACTGCGTCGACGCCCTGCTGCTCGATGCCTGGGTCAGTGGCCAACTGGGGGGCACCGGTGTGGCCATCCCGCTGGAGCTGCTGCAGAGCTTTGAGGCCACCCTGCCCTGGTGGCTGGCGGGCGGCATCCAGGAGCGCAGCGCCGCTGCCGCCCTGGCCGTGCTGCAGCCAACCGGCCTGGACGCCTCGAGCGGTGTCGAGCGCAGTCCCGGTGACAAAGATCCAGCGCGGGTGGCTGCGCTGCTGGCAGTGGTCAGGGCGGCACGGCAGGATCTGGGCCAGCCCGCTACTCCGCCTGAGCCGCCATGTCCCTGAACCCGGTCCGCGCAGGACGCAGCATCGCCCCGCTGCTGCTGGCCCTGCTGGTGCCCCTGCCCCTGCAGGCAACCCTGCCCTTGAAGGCCCAGGACATGCTCGATGGTTGTCAACTGGTGGACGGCAGCCTGCAGTGCGTGCCGGGCGTGACCGCCGACCCCCAGCAACAGATCAGGGACCTGAACCAGCAGATCAGTGCCGATCAGAAGCTGGAAACAGCGGTCCAGCAGCAGATCAACGGCCTGCAGCAACTGGTGCTACAGGGTCAGGCCGCCGAAGGCACCCTGCTACAGGCAACCCTGACGGCAGATGCCTTGGCCGGCCTGCCGCCCAACGCCTTTCACTGGTACCGGCTGCCGGCCGGCAAAACCCGCTGGCTGCTGATCCAGGGAGCCGGTGGTCCCACTTACGTGCTGGGCCAACAGGATGTCAACGCCCGGGTCATGGTGGTGGTGGCGGTGCCCAGCGCCAGCGGCAGCCAGCGCCAGGCATCAACGCCTGTGGGTCCGGTCAATGGCGCCCGGCCCTGACCGGTGATCCGGCCCTGATCCGGGAATCAGACGAGCAGCAGGGACTCCTGCTGCTTCACCAATTCAAAGAATTCGGCCTTGAGGCTGGGATCGTGGCGGAAATCGCCACGCACCACCGAATTGACCATGCTGGTCTGGGGCTCCTTGACCCCACGCCACTTCATGCAGTAATGCTGCGCTTTGACCAGAATCGCCAGTCCCTGGGGCTCACACAGGCGCTCGATCTCGTCGGCCAGGATCATCACAGCCTCTTCCTGAATGTGGGGCCGCGAGAACACCCAGTCGGCCACCCGTGAGAACTTGGACAGGCCGATCACCCGGTCGCCGGGTTTGATGCCGATCCAGCAGTTGCCGAGAATCGGCACCAGGTGATGGGAACAGGCTGAACGGACCGAGATCGGTCCCACGGTGTAGATCTCGTCGAGCTTCTTGACGTTGGGGAAGCTGGCGATCTTGGGCTGTTCGTGATAACGACCCTTGAACACCTCATGGAGGTACATGCGAGCGACACGCTCAGCGGTCTCCTCGGTGTTGTGATCGTTGTCGATGTCGATCACCAGGCTGCGCAGCAGCTCGCGCACCTTGCCGGCAACCTCGATCTCGAGCTGATCGAGCTCACCCTCCTGCAGGTACTCAGAAATGTTGTCGTTCGCGAAGAACGAGGCTCCGGCCTGCTCAAGACGCTGACGAAGCCGCAAACTGATGGGGGCTGGTGCTGCTGCAGGTGTGGACGGACGCAGCTCCGTTGAGGCGGGCATGGCAGATGTGGGCAGACCGGTTGGCAATGTCGATGTCATGGAATCTCAGAGCACGCCGGCTGCGGGCATCAGGGTGAGGTCGTCCACCTGTTGGGTCGGCGGCTGCTGAGCCAGATAGAGCACAGCTTCGGCAACCCGGTGGGGATCAAGCATGGCACGGCGGTCGAAGGAACTGTCGACCGATTCGCTGTCCCACAGTGGCGTATTCACCGCACCAAGGGTGAGGGTGCTGACGCCGATCCCGTGGGGTCGCTCCTCTTCGGCCAAGCAACGGCTGAAACTGGCCAGAGCTGCCTTGCTGACGCAGTAGGCCCCCCAATCTGGAAAGGCGTTGCGGGCCGCATGGCTGCTGATGTTGATGATGCGCCCCCCGCCGGCCTGGCGCAGCATCGGCACCACCACCTGGCACACCTGGAAGACGCTGGTCAGGTTGAGCTGCAGCAACCATTGCCATCGCTCGAGGGGCATCACCGCCAGGACGCCGGTGTAGGCCGCCCCGGCATTGTTGATGACCAGGGTCGGCGGGTTGCCGCGCTCGCACAGGTCTTTCAGGGGGGCGGCGATGGACTCAGGCCTGGCCAGGTCGATCGCGGCACACGCCACCCGCCCCCCGAACTGGCGCAGTTCGATGGCCAACTGCTCGAGGGCCTCGCCGGACCGGGCCACCAGCAGCAGGTCATGGCCGTTCTGGGCCAGCAGACGGGCGCTGGCCTCACCGATGCCACGGGAGGCACCGGTGATCAGGGCTGTGGGGTTCAAACGGCCGACTCCTGCACCTGACCGGCTTCGAGGAATCGCCCCATGCGCCTGAACTTGTCGTAGCGCTGCTGCTGCAAGGCTTCAGGACTGAGGGTCTGCAGGGCTGCCAACTCCTCGAGCAGGGCCGCCTTGAGGGTCTGGGCCGCCTGCAGAGGCGCCCAGTGGTTGCCGCCGCAGGGCTCCTGCAAAACCCGGTCCACCAGACCCAGCTGCAGCAGGTCGGAGCCCGTGATGCGCAGGGCCTGGGCCGCGTCAGGTGCCTTGCCGGCATCACGCCACAGGATCGAGGCGCAGGCCTCGGGGCTGGCCACGGTGTAGACGCTGTGCTCAAACATCAGCAGACGATCGGCCACGCCGATGCCCAGGGCGCCGCCGGAGCCGCCTTCACCGATCACCGTGGCCAGGATCGGCACCCGCAGGCGGAACATCTCACGCAGGTTGACGGCGATCGCCTCGCCCTGGCCCTGCTCTTCGGCCAGCACGCCGGCATAGGCACCGGGAGTGTCGATGAAGCTCAGGATCGGCAGTCCGAACCGATCGGCATGCTCCATCAACCGCATCGCCTTGCGGTACCCACCCGGCGAAGCCATGCCGAAGTTGCGGGCCACATTCTCTTTGGTGTCCCGTCCTTTCTGGTGGCCCAGCAACACCACACCCTGCTCGCCGATGCGGCCCACGCCGCCGACCAGGGCCTGATCGTCGCTGCCACGGCGGTCGCCATGCAGTTCAAAGAACTGATCGGTGATCACCTGGATGTAATCCAGGGTGCTGGGGCGTTGCGGGTGGCGGGCCACCTGAATCTTTTGGGCTGGGGTCAGCGCCGCAAAGATCTCGCTGCGCCGGCGGGTGGCCAGGGTTTCGAGCTGCAGCAGCTGCTGGCTGACATCGACCTCAGAGTCGCGGGCCAGCTGGCGGATCTGCTCGATCTGTTCCTCGAGCTCCACCAGGGGCTTTTCAAACTCGAGCAGGGCGCGGCGGGCCATCGGGAACTAGCGCAGGTCAAACAAAGGGGAACCGTGAGCTCAGACCGTCGCCAGGGCAGGGGCTGGTGACTGCTGGTCTTCAAGGGCCAGGGCCCTGAAGCCGTGCCGCAGGGACGCGGCCCCGATCCAGTCCATCGCCTCAAGGGTGATGTTGTTGCGGCCCCAGCTGAAATTGGTATGACGCTGCTCGAAGTCAAGCAGCATCGCCTCGGCGAAGCAGGCGAACATCTGGCGCTGGGGTTTGGCCATCTCGGCCACCTCCATCATCTGCCAGCCGATGTCCTGCCAGAACTCGACGATGCCGCCCTTGAGCACGTGCACACCCTCGGCAGCGGCCTTGGTGTCCAGATTCTTGGGGTAGCCGCCATCAATCATCAGACAGGGCCTGGGCAGGGATGCCAGATCGATCTCCAGGCTCTGGGGCAGGCTGGCCACCCAGACCACGATCTGGGCTTCGGCCAGGGCTTCGTCGATGGCAAGGATGCGGCCCTCGCCAAGGCTGGCCTGCAGATCGATCAACGGCTGGGGCCGGCGGGCCACCAGCAGCAGCTCTCCGACCCCCTGGCGCTGCAGCCAGCGGCAGACGGCGCTGCCGATGTCGCCACTGGCCCCCACCACGGCGACCTTGGCACTGGCGAGGTCGATGCCCAGACGCGGAGCATTGGTGACCACCTGCTGGCAGATCACCCAGGCGGTGTGGGTGTTGCCGGTGGTGAACCGCTCCCAGTCGAGGGCCACGGCGCTGACCCGCTCCTCCCGGAGCAGGTTCATGTCCTCAAAAATGATCGAGGTGAAACCGCCGAGGGCGGTGATATCGATCCCGCTCTTCTGGGCCAGCTCCATGGCCTTGAGCACCTTGCGCTTGGCCGTTTTGAAGCGGCGCAACATCTCGGGCACAAACACCGAGTCGATGTAGGCCCCCTCGATGGTCTTCCCGGTGGCACTGGTGACGCTCACCCGCTCCAGCAACTGGGGGGGAGCGGCGCACCACATATCGAGGTCACCCTCGGCGTAGTCGTCGTAACCAAGGTTGCGGGCATTGGCCCTGGCCTCGGCAAAGCTGGTGGAGTGGCCGATCAGACCAAACATGAATCAGGCGTTTGCGGGGCAGGGGCCCGCGGTGAAGTGCATCCTGACACGTTTGGCTGTAGCGACGGGCACCGACTGATCAGCCCACCAGGGCGGCAGCCGCAAACTTGGCGATCTCGCGGTTGCTGAAGCCGATTTCCAGCAGTGCGTCCTGATAGGAACCAAGGAAATCGGCCATCAGGTCCTCTTTGTCCATCTGCAGGACGGCGGCATCGGCAGCGACCTGCTCGAGCATGGTGCGCACCAAAGGCAGGTTCTCGCGGTTGGCCTGCTCGAATTCGTCGCGGATGGTTTCCAGGTTGGCCTTGAGCCACTCCTGGCCGTAGTTGAGGTGGGTGTACTCGTCCTTAACCACGCCTTCGGTGATCTTGCGGGCGAAGGGATCGGCGACAGGGATATAGATGTGATACGCCGAGATGGCGAAGGCTTCGATCAGGATCGCCTGAATCAACAGACAGGTGACCACCTTGCCTTCGGCCAAGGCAACCTGAAAGTTGTTGCGCAGGGGTGCGAAGAAGTCCCTGGCAAACGGCATGTCGGCGGTGACCCCCAGGTTGGCGGCACAGGCGGTGAAGCCCTTCATGTGCTTCAGCTCCATGCGGGCCAGGCGGGTCAGCTCTTCGGCCTGATCAGGGATCAGGGTGCCGATAGAGATGTAATTGTCGTGGGCTTCCTGCTCGCCTTCGATGACGATCGCGTTGATGCGGCTGTAGGCGTCCTTGTAGGTCTCGCTCGCGAAATCGGGCAGCGCAGACTCCTGCGAAGAAGCTGCCACCGGGGAGGCAAGGGACGCCATGGCTACCGCACTGGGTGGATGAATCCGACGACTGTAACGACCTTCAGCGGGGCTGGGGCCAGTCACTGGCCATCAGCGTTGTGAACAAACCACACCAGCCATCGATCAGCCGCAGGGCCAACCGCTCGCCCAGCTCGGCGGTGGCGCCGGTGGGATCGCCGATCACCCCTGAGTCGCTCAGATCACGGCTCAGCCAGGCCGTGGGTGCAGCCCCCTCGAGGCTCCAGCCCGCCGGCGGTTGGGACCCGCGCAGACCATCGCCCGCCGGCAGCGCACCCACCAACTCGGGGGCCAGATGCAGCATCAGGCTGGTCTCGGCCAGGCCGGCATGCAATCCGTTGCTGCGTTCGGGCTCAGGAATCAGCTCTGACACCCCATCAGGCCCGCTCCAGACAAAACAGGGCAGCACCGCCATCTGCGGGGAGCGGGCCCGCAGCTGGCGGGCAGCCGTCTGCAGCAGGGCGATCTGACCCCCATGGGCGTTGAACAGCAGCAACCGGGCAAAGCCCGCGTCTGCCAATTGGGACCCGACAGCGACCAACTGGGCGATCAACAGCTCGGCCGGCAGGGACAGGGTGCCGGCAAAGCCCTGGTGCTCTGGTGAAAAGCCGAGGCTCTGGAGCGGCAGCCGCCAGATCGGCAGGGCTGGCGGCAGGCGCTCAAGGACGCGATCGAGCAGGCGATCGGCAAACAGGGCATCGGTGCCCAGGGGCAGATGCGGACCGTGCTGCTCCACCGACCCCCACGGCCAGACCACCGTGCAGCCCGGCTGGCTGGCGGCGGCAGCAAGGGCGGTCGTGCTGAGCTCGGTCAGGCTGCGGCCCATGGCTCTGGAACTGGTCTCTACAGTGTGGGATTGCAAGCGCGTTCTGTGACGATGGCCGGATCCGGCAAGTCAGCTTCGGCCTCTTCACCCAACCCAGCCCCATCGTCCCGGCCTGTGCCTCCGACAGAACTGCGCCGGCCCAGCGACCCGCCCCAGCGGCGCCCTCCCCAGGTGCTGATGCTCAAAAAGGACGGCGCTGGTGCCGCAACTGACGGCGAACCGGCGGTGGCCCAGCCCCCCCAACCAGCACCGACCCAGGCTCCTGCACCGACGCCCGTGGCCGCCAACCCACCGGCACGCAGTGAAGAAGACCTGTTTGACATGAGCGCGATGGCCGGCATGACCATGGCCGACCTGCTGGGCCCCGCCGACCAGCGCCCCCGCCGTCAGGGCGGTCAGAGCCGACAGGGGAGCCCGGCCGGAGGCCGCGAGCCCCAGCTGCAGCGGGGCAATGCCGGCACACCGGCGGCCCAGGTGGTGCGCCGCAGCGTCGATGACTTTGATTTTGATGAGGAGGCCTTCCTGGCCGCCCTCGATGAGAACGAACCGGTGGGCACCACCGGCGAAGTGGTCCACGGGGTCGTCCTCAATGTCGAGAGCGACGGGGTCTACGTCGACATCGGAGGCAAGGCCCCCGGATTCATGCCCAAGAGCGAAGCCGGCCTGGGGGTGATCACCAACCTCAAGGAGCGGTTCCCCAAGGGACTGGCCGTTGAAGTGCTGGTCACCCGCGAGCAGAACGCCGACGGCATGGTGACCATCAGCGCCCGGGCCCTTGCCCTGCGCCAGAGCTGGGAGAAGGTGCGCCAGCTCGAGAAGGACGGCAAGGTGGTGCAGGTCAAGGTCAACGGGTTCAACCGCGGTGGGGTGACCTGTGATCTGGAGGGTCTGCGCGCCTTCATCCCCCGCTCGCAGCTGCAGGAGGGGGAACAGCACGAAGCGTTGGTGGGCAAAACCCTGGGTGTTGCCTTCCTCGAGGTCAATTCCGAGACCCGCAAGCTGGTGCTATCCGAAAAGAAAGCGGCCACCGCGGCCCGCTTCGGTGAACTCGAGGTTGGCCAGTTGGTCGAGGGGGTGGTCGCCTCGATCAAGCCCTACGGCTACTTCATTGACCTGGGCGGCATCAGTGGCCTGCTGCATCAGAGCTGCGTCAGCGGCGGCCAGTTGCGGGACCTGCGCGAAGTGTTCAACACGGGCGATCGGGTTCGGGCCCTGGTTACCGAACTGGATCCCGGCAGGGGCCGAATCGCCCTCAACACCGCCCTGCTGGAAGGCCAGCCAGGCGAGATCCTGATCGCCAAGGACCAGCTGTTCGCCGAAGCCGAAGAACGGGGCAACCGCGCCCGCTCCATGCTGCGCCAACAGGAACAGGCCGCCGGATGAGCGACTGGGAGCTCGATTACTACTCCAGACCGATCCTGGATGCCGACGGCAAGAAGCGCTGGGAGCTGCTGATCTGCAGCACCCCGGCCACCGGCGAAGCCGAAGAGCCGTTTCGCTGGAGCCGCAGCTGCCCGGCCAGCAACGTCAACTCGATCTGGCTGCGCGAAGCCCTAGAGCAGGCGATCGCCGCCGCCGAACAGCAGGGCCTTGCCAGACCCCGGCGGCTGCGCTGCTGGCGGGCTTCGATGCGCACCATGGTGCAACGGGCGGCCGAAGGCCTGGCCATCGAGCTGATCGCCAGCCGCCGTTGCTACGCGCTGGTCAGCTGGCTGCAGCAGCGCGAACGGGAGGTGTATCCCCACGAGGAGGGGTACCTGTCGGGTCCGCTGGCACCGGCGCCCGAACCGATTCGTGCGCTGGCGCGCCCCCTGCCAGAGACGGCCAGGGGCGAGAGCTGGGCCTGGGCCCGGCTGGGGGCCGGCGAGCTGCAGCAGGCCGACCAGTGGGAGAGTGACTTCTCCGGCCTGATCCCGCTGCCGGCGGGTCTGAACAGCGACAGCCCGGTGCCGGGCATCCTGCTGTTTGGCGGCGAACGGGCCCTGGCCATCGCCGCCTGGGTCGCCGGGCTCGAACCGGTGCGGCTCGAGGTCTGCGGCCGCCAACTGATCCTGGAAGCCGGACTCGAGGATCGCTGGCTGCTCAGCGACCTGGGCAGCGACGACGCCGAGCGGACATCTGCCGAGCTGAGCGCCAGCCGGCAGCAGGTGGGAGGCCTGCAGTTCCTGGCGGTGCAGGCCAATCCCAGCGCCCAGCGCTTCACCGGGTTCTGGATGCTGCGCGATCTGCCCGACAGCTGAACCGCACCCATGGCCGAAGCGGTCGATGCCCCGTTTGACCGGCCCGATGCCGGCTTCAACGACCTAGACGGATGGAGCTGGGTGGGCTGCTACGGCGGCTACTACCTGCAGGCCGATCTGCTG
Organism: Cyanobium sp. C1_MAG_00004; assembly: GCA_027486935.1. Lineage (GTDB taxonomy): Bacteria > Cyanobacteriota > Cyanobacteriia > PCC-6307 > Cyanobiaceae > RGUW01. The sequence goes on from JAIXOF010000107.1 coordinate 32,476, forward strand.
CAGGGCTTTGAACACGCCTTTTTCACACGCCAGTGGCAGGGGCGGGAACCCGATGTGCTCGCCGGCTATCTGAGCGCTGGCATCAGCGTGCACCGGCCCCGGCAGGTGCACAGCGACCGGGTGCTGGCCGCCAGCCAGGCGACGACTGAACCGTGGCCTGAGGCCGACGGACTGGTCAGCGACAACGGCGGCCAGAGCCTGTGGGTCTGCGGGGCCGACTGCACCCCGGTGCTGATCGCCGATCCGGCCAGCGGCCAGGTGGCGACCTGCCATGCGGGCTGGCGCGGGGTGGCCGGTCAGATCCTGCAGGCAGCGATCGCCATGCTCGAGCGCCAGGGCTGCCGCCGCGAGCAGCTGCTGGTGGCCCTGGGTCCGGCCATTTCAGCAGCGGCGTACCAGGTTGATCAGCCGGTGGTCAGCGCGATCGCCACCTCGTTGCAGCTGCCATCTGACGCAGAGACGACGGCCACCCTTCTGGGCGCTGGAGTCCTGCACAGCGATCCGCTGCCGGGGCACTGGCGCCTCGATCTGCGACGGGCGGCTGCCCTGCAGCTGCAGCAACTTGGCATCGCGAGCGAGCGTGTGACGGTCTGTCCGTTATGCACTGCCAGCGAACCACTGTTATTCCATTCATGGCGCCGAGATCAGGTCAAGGCTGTGCAGTGGAGCGGCATTGTTTCGCAGGCCTGAAGCTGCAGCGAACCAGCTCACCCGCCCTTGCAATGCGGCAAGTTGAGCTGGATAATGCATCTGTTGCATAATCAGCCCCATGCTCACCGGCGCCGACCTTCTCGCCAAGGTCAAGGAACTCGGAGATGCCAGCAAATCGGATCTGGTCCGGGCGTGCGGCTACGTGTCGCAGAAAAAAGATGGCAGCGAACGTCTGAACTTCACCGCCTTCTACGAAGCCCTGCTCAATGCCAAGGGTCTGGAACTCGGCAACGGCCCCAAGGGCCGCAAGGGTGGTCGCAAGTTGAGCTTCAACACCAAGATTCAATTCAACGGAAACCTGATGGTTGGCCGGGCCTACACCGAAATGCTGGACCTCAAACCCGGCGATGAATTCGAAATCAAGCTGGGGCGCAAGATGATCCGCCTCGTCCCCCTGGGTGCCGAAGACGACGAAGAGTGATCAGCGGGCCGATGCGGTGAGCGCCGCCGCGACGGCCTCGGCAACCTTGAGCCCATCAATGGCTGCCGAAAGAATCCCGCCCGCGTAACCCGCCCCTTCACCGGCCGGGTACAGCCCGGGGGTGTTCAGGCTCTGGAGGCTGATGGGGTCACGGCTGATCCGCACCGGTGATGAGGTGCGGGTCTCGACCCCGGTCAACCTGGCACCGGCCGCGGCATAGCCCGGCAACACCCGTTCGAAGCGGGGAATGGCCTCGCGCAGGGCCTGGGTGACAAAGGCGGGAAGACAAGCCGCCAGATCCGCATCAACCACCCCAGGTTGGTAAGAGGGCTTCACCCCACACGGGGCAATCTCTGACGGTGCGATCACAGACGGTGCGATCTCGGACCCAGCAGCGTGCTGCTGCCCTGCTTCAGGGCCTGGGTCTGCGGCCAGGAAGCGCTCCACAGACTGGCTGGGTGCGGCATGGGTGCCGCCGGCCAAGGCAAAGGCGAGCTGTTCCCAGTGCCGCTGAAAGGCCACACCCGCCAGGGGATCACCGGCAAAAGCGCCATAGGGCTCCAGGTCCTCGAGGGTGATGTTGACCACCAGGGCACTGTTGGCATTGCGCTCGCGGCGGCTGTGCTGGCTCATGCCATTGGTGACCACCAGACCCGGCTCGGAGGTGGCGCCCACCACCAGCCCCCCTGGACACATGCAGAAGCTCCAGACCGAGCGGCCGGTTAGCTGCGGCTCCTGACAGTGGTGCACCAGTTTGTACTCGGCGGCACCGAGCCGGGGATGGCCCGCGGCAGTGCCCCAGCGGGCCTGATCAATCAGGGCTTGGGGGTGCTCGATGCGCAGGCCGATGGCCAGGGGCTTGGCCTGCAGCGTGACCCCCTGCTGTTGCAGCAGGGCAAACACGTCGCGGGCGCTGTGCCCTGGAGCCAGCACAACCTGGCTGGTGGGGATCAGCTCACCGCTGGCCAGCAGCACCCCCTGCACCTGCCGGGTGTCCGGGTCGAGCGCCAACCGCTCGACCCGGCTCTGAAAGCGGACCGTGCCGCCCAGGGATTCGATCGCACTGCGCAGCCCCCGCACCACCGTCGCCAGCTTGAAGGTGCCGATGTGGGGGTGATGCAGGGTCAGGATTTCGGGATTGGCACCAGCTGCCACCAGCTCTTCGAGCACCTTGCGCTGATAGGCGGGCGGTTCGCTCACCTGGCTGTAGAGCTTGCCGTCGGAAAACGTGCCCGCCCCGCCCTCGCCGAACTGGGCATTGGATTCAGGATCAAGCGGCCGTTGCCCGCGCCAGAAACCGAAGGTGTCGGCCGTTCGGGATCTGACATCGCGACCCCGCTCCAGCAGCAGCGGCCGCAGGCCCATCTGGGCCAGCAACAGCGCCGCAAAGTATCCGCAGGGCCCGGCACCCACCACCACCGGTCTGGCCAGGCCGTGATCCGGCGGCAGCTGCAGCGGCAGGTGGTAGCGGGTGTCCGGTGTGGGCTGCAGATGGGGGTCAGCCGCAGCACGCTCGGCCAACCGCCGCTGCAGCGGCGCCGGCAGATCAAGCTCCAGATCAAGGCTGTAAACCAGGCGGATCCCGTCACGGCGCCGGGCATCGACGCTGCGTTTGACCAGGGTCCAGCGGCGCAGCTGCTCGGGCCGCAAGCGCAGGCGGCGACAGATGGCGAGCGTCAGGTCGTCGTCGCTGTGGTCGAGGGGCAGCTTCAGTTGGTGCAACCGCCAGGATCCCTGGGGGCCTCCCATCTGTGGACCTCGCTCACCAGCTCGCTGAGGATTCATTGCAGCAGCCCCCGAGTGCACTCCATCGGTGCCAGGGTTCCAGGACCCGGAGCCCGATCATGTCGATCACCCATTGTCCGTTGTGCGTCGGCCTGGCCGTGCTCAGCGCAGTGCGCTTCCTGGGGCATGCGGTGCTGGTGTGGAGCCTGAGCGAGCCTCGGCCAGCCGCTGCTCTGCCGCTGCGACCTGCAACCGCCCACGGATGAGGGCGTCGGGGTTGAAGCTGATCGCATCGATCCCCTCGGCCAGCAGCAGGTCCACGAAGCCGGGATCATCACTGGGGGCCTGACCACAGAGGCCGATCGTCCGGTGGCAGCGGTGCGCCGTGCGGATCGCCTGACGGATCAGCTCCAGCACCGCCGGATGGCGTTCGTCGAACAGCCCGGCCACCCGGGCCGAGTCGCGATCCACCCCCAGGGTCAGCTGGGTCAGATCGTTCGAGCCGATCGAAAAACCATCGAAGCGCTGGCAATAGGCCTCCAGCTGCAGCACGTTGGCCGGCAGTTCACACATCATCGTCACCTGCAGGCCGTGTTGACCGCGCACCAGTCCGGCAGCGGCCATCGCCGCCAGCACCCGGTCGGCCTCGGCCGGATTGCGGCAGAACGGCACCATCGGCACGGCATTGACCAGGCCCAGCTCTTGCCGCACCCGCAGCAGGGCGGCGCACTCGAGCGCAAAGGCCGCTGCAAAGGCCGGATCGGCGTAGCGGGCAGCGCCGCGCCAACCCAACATCGGGTTCTCTTCAACCGGCTCAAAATCCCGCCCCCCCAGCAGGCGGGCGTATTCATTGCTCTTGAAGTCGGAAAAGCGCAACTGCACCGGCCGCGGATAGAACGCCGCCGCCATGCGGGCCATGCCCTCGCTGAGCCTGGCCACGTAATAGGCGGGCCCATCGCTGTAGCCGCTGATGCGCTCAGCGATCGCGCTGCGTTCAGCCGGGCTCGACACCCGCTGGGGCTGCAGCAGGGCCAGGGGGTGAATGCCGATCTGACTGGTGATGAGGAACTCGAGCCGGGCCAGGCCCACGCCGTCGCAGGGCAACTGAGCGCGCACGAAGGCTTCCTCGGGGTTGCCCAGATTCAGCAGCAGGCGCGTGCTGGTGGTCGGCAACTGCTCCAGCTCCTGCTCGTCAACGCTAAACGGCAGCAGCCCGGGGTAGACATGGCCTTCATCGCCCTCGCAGCAGCTGGCGGTGATCGGTTGACCATCGACGATGCGGCGGCTGCCGTCCCCTGTGCCGACGATCGCCGTGATGCCCAGTTCACGGGCGATGATCGCGGCATGACAGGTGCGGCCGCCCTGGTCGGTGATCACGCCGCTCGCCCGTCTGAGGATCGGCTCCCAGTCGGGATCGGTGCGGTGGCTCACCAACAGGTCGCCATCGCCAAAGCTGTGGATCTGGCTCGGGTCGGCCAGCACGCGGGCATGGCCGCTGCTGACGGCGCTGCCGACGGCCCTGCCGCTCACCAGCGGCGTGGCGCTGTGGGGGGCCAGGCGCCACTGGCGCAGCAGGTGGGGACGGCGGCGGGACTGCACCGTCTCGGGTCTGGCCTGCAGGATGAACAGCTCGCCGCTGATGCCGTCACGGGCCCACTCGATGTCCATCGGCGTCGCCCGGCCGCACCGCTGGCTGGTGTGCTGTTCGATCAACACCGCCCAGCGGGCGAGCTGCAGCGCCTCGTCGTCGCTGATGGCCAGGCGTTGCTGCAGGGCAACAGGAACCGGCTCGGCCCTGAGCCCACCGCAGGGATCAGCCACCAGCCGCTGCGCCTTGCTGCCCAGACGCCTGCTAAGGATCGCCCGAAAGCCCTGGGCCAGGGTGGGCTTGAACAGCAACAGCTCATCGGGATTGACCGAGCCCTGCACCAGGGATTCACCAAAGCCGTAGACGGCGTTGAGCAGCACCAGATCGGTGCAGCCGCTTTCGGTGTCGAGGGTGAACATCACCCCGGCGGCTCCCTGTCCGGCCCGCACCAGCCGCTGCACCCCCACCGACAGGGCCACGGCCAGATGGTCGTAGCCCCGCTGTTGCCGGTAGACGATCGCCCGATCGGTGAACAGCGAGGCCACGCAGCGTCGGCAGGCCGCCAGTAGCGCATCGGCACCCTCGACATTGAGCAGGCTCTCCTGCTGGCCGGCAAAGCTGGCGTCGGGCAGGTCCTCGGCCGTGGCGCTCGAACGCACCGCCACCGGACCGGCACCCAGGGCGCGATAGGCCGAGAGGATCCCCTGCTCCAGTGCTGGGGGCAACGGCGCCTGCAGCAACAGCTGGCGCGCCGCAACTCCGGCGGCCTGCAACGCCACCAGGTCCTCGCTCACCAGGTCCTGCAACAAAGCGGCCAGGTGCTGGCGCAGGCTGCCACCGCCGGTCGGGGCAGGTTGATCGAGGATCAGCCGGTAGGCCGCCGCCGTGGTGGCAAAGCCATCGGGAACGCGCACCCCCGCAGCCGACAGCTGGCTGAGCATCTCGCCGAGGGAAGCGTTCTTGCCGCCCACCCGGGCCACATCGGCCAGTCCGACGGCCTGCAGGGGTACCACCAGGGGATCCATGGCATGCCGTTGCGTCCGTGCACCGCTCACTGTGACCAGTTCCAGCAGCGCTGCCGGGGGGCTGGTGCACAGCTGGGGGGCTGCTTAGGCTGCCTGGACTGCACATCGTTCCGTTGAGCCTTCGTCGCCCTGCCGGTCTCCGGCGTTCCCTGCGCTGGTGCCTGTCGCTGGCTGCCGCCCCATTGCTGGCCGGAGCGCCGCTGCTGGCTACCGCACCGGTGCTGGCCATTCCTGAAGCCGAGGCGATCAAGAAGCTGGCGGTGATCCCGGTCTTCGTGCTGACCAACGCCCAGGGAGTGCCCCTGCCGATCCCGCGCGACAAGACCCTGATCCTGCCGCTCTATCTGGAGCGGAAGCAGGCCGACACCGAACTGGCCAACTTCAACAAGGCCAATCCCCAGATCAAGGCCCAGGTGCTGCCGATTCCCCTCAACATCGCCAACGAAAAGGTTGAGGAACTCAACAAGCAGCTCAAGGATGGGCGCACCCTGGTGGCGCCCGTCGTCTCGCGCGATCAGGATCGGCAGCAGGCGGTCGCGATCCTCAAGAAGCAGGGTCTGAGCGACAAACAGATCCAGGACGGCCTGACCACGCCGGTGTTCTTCACCAAACCGTTCCTGACCATCAACACCCCCCAAGGGCAGCGTGGGGTGTTCTTCTTCCGCTACGACGACCTGCAGAAGGCCCTGGCCGGCACACCCGACGCCACCAAGCTCGAGCCCCAGGCCGCCGATCTGACTGCGGCGCTGCGCGAGATCGTCAAGGCCAAGGACGATGTGTTCGTGTTCTTCCCAACGCCCGACTACTTCGCCCTGGTTCAGCAACAGCAGAAGGCGGCCCCCGCAGCTGCCCCCACCGCCAAGCCCTAGTCGGGATCGGGGTCAGGGTCGGCGCCTGCGCCCGAATCGGGCAACAGCTGGGCCAGCAGCCCGGCCCCCATCAGCAGGCCGCCCAGGCCGAGGGCCAGGGGCCGGTTGGCCGCCGCCGGGCCATCGGCCCACACCCCTGCCGCCAGGAAGGCTGCACCCAGCAACAGCGAAGGCACCAGCACGATGCCGCGGGCGGTTCGGTTCAGACTCATGCCGAGCACTCGGGTGTCAGCTGGCCAAAACCGGCAGCCACCAGATCGTTGGCCAGATCCGTGCCCTGATCGAGGCGCTGCACCCGGGCCATCAGCACCCCCCCGTCGACCCCCATGGGCCGCAGATTGACCCGGGTATGGCGGGGCAGCTGACGGCGCAGCCAGGTGGTGGCAGCAGCCCCGTCGTCGCCCGCCGCAAGGCCAAAGCAGGCCAGTTGCACGCCGTAACTGCGGTTCTGATCGCCCACCTGCAGCAGGCTGGCACTGCGCACCTGCAGCACCTCGGCCGCTGCCACCTGAACCGCCCCCACCAGCAGGGACAGCACCAACGCCAGCACCGTGGTCAGCAACGACCTCACAGCTTGGCGCCGCAGCTGGGGCAGTACAAGTGAGCGCTGAGGGTGGTTGAGCCGCAGCTGCCGCACTGGCGGGTGGTGTCGATCGCCAGCTCGGGATGGCTGGGCAGACCCACCATCTGGGCGTTGCTGGCACCGGGGGGCACCATCGGGTAGCAGTTCTCGTTGCGGCGGACCCGCACATCGATGAACACCGGGCCGTCATGGGCCAGGGCGGCGGCGAGCTGGGCGCGCAGGTCGCCGCGGTCGGTGATGCGCACGCCGTGCACCCCAAACGCCTCGGCCAGGGCCACGAAGTCGGGCATGCCACCGGTCATTTCAGAGGCCGAGTAGCGCTCCTCGTAGAAGCTCTCCTGCCACTGGCGCACCATGCCCTGCCAACCGTTGTTGAGCACGACCACCTTGACCGGCAGGTTGTATTGACTGAGGGTGCCGAGCTCCTGGATGTTCATCAGGATCGAGGCGTCACCGGCGACACAGATCACCTGCTCGTCCGGATGGGCCATCTGCACCCCCAGGGCGGCGGGCATGCCAAAACCCATGGTGCCCAGGCCGGCGCTGCTGATCCAACGGCGTGGTCCATTGCGCAGGAACTGGGCGGCCCACATCTGATGCTGGCCCACATCGGTGGTGTAAAAAGCGCTGGGCGCCAGGTCCCGCAAGGCCACCACGACCTCCTGGGGGGCGATCTCGCCCTCGGCGGCGGGCACCACCAGGGGGTACTGCTGCTTCCAGGTGCCGATGCGATCCAGCCAGGCCTCGGTGCGGCCCTGGGCGTCCTCTGCAGCAGAAGACTGAAGCATCAACGCCAGAGCGTCGCGCACGTCGGCCACGACGGCCACATCGGGCAGGCGGGTCTTACCCATCTCGGCGGCATCGATGTCGATGTGAATCACCTGGGCCCGCGGCGCAAAGCCGTCGAGGCGTCCGGTGACCCGGTCGTCAAAGCGGGCGCCGACGGCGATCAGCAGATCGCATTCGGTCACCGCAAAGTTGGCGTAGGCGGTGCCGTGCATGCCCAGCATGCCGACCGACAACGGATGGTTTTCGTCAAAGGCTCCTTTGCCCATCAGGGTTGTGGTGACCGGCAACCTGAAGCGCTCGGCCAGGTGCAGCACCTGGTCGTGGGCATTGCTGCTGATCGCTCCGCCACCGACGTAGAGCAGGGGTCGGCGCGCCTGGCGGATCAGTTTCAGGGCCGCCTCGATCGCCTGGGGCTGGGGGGCCGGGGGCAGGTGAAAGCCGGCTGGAATCACCGAACCGGGCTCGACCGGGACGTAATCGAACAGCTCGGCCCCCACATCCTTGGGCACATCGATCAAAACCGGACCGGGGCGACCGCTGGCGGCGATCAAAAAGGCCTCGGCCACGATGCGTCCGATATCGGCCGGGTCGCGCACCACCCACGAATGCTTCACGATCGGCAGGGTGATGCCGAAGATGTCGGTTTCCTGGAAGGCATCAGTGCCGATCGCAGCCCGGGGCACCTGACCGGTGATGACCACCATCGGAACCGAATCCATCTGGGCGGTGGCGATGCCGGTGACCAGGTTGGTGGCACCGGGGCCTGAGGTCCCGAAACAGACCCCGACCCTGCCGGTAGAGCGGGCATAGGCGTCGGCGGCATGGGCGCCCCCCTGTTCGTGGCGCACCAGGATGTGCCTCAGCCAGCCACGGGATTCGGCGATGTGCAGTTCGTCGTAGATCGGCAGGATCGCCCCACCGGGGTAACCGAAGATCACCTCGACCCCATGGCGATGGAGGGCATCCATCAACGCGTGGGCACCTTTGACCCGTTGGGGAGTCGCGGGGCTCCTTTGGGTCGTGGAACCTGCAGTGGTCGCAGGGGTGAGAGGCGTGAGCGTCACGGCTGCAGCGGCGCAGTTCGAATGCCCCCAACCCTAGGGGGCGGCAGGCGTTGTGCCGAGCGGGCGGCGGCCATCGCTCGCAGCACCCGGGCGGGGTCGAGCCACTGTCCGCCGTAGCGGACCCCCCAATGAAGATGGGGGCCCGTGGTGCGTCCGGACAGGCCCACATGGCCGATCAACTGGCCGGTGCCCACCCGCTGGCCCAGGCGCAGGTTGACCGGCCCGCTGCGATAGGTACCGCCGCTCACGTCACCGGCCAGGTGGCAATAGATGTGCTCGTATTCACCTGAACGAATGACCAGACCGACGCCACAGGCGCCGTCGCTGACCAGGTCCTGAACCACCCCTCCCCACCAGCTCTGGATCGCGGATCCCAACGGCGCCGCGATATCGAGGCCTCGGTGGGGTTCAACGCTGCCATCGGTTCCCAGGCGGGCGCCGTAATGGCTGGTGTAGCTCACAAAGCTGGCAACCGGAAACACGCCGACCCGCCAGCGGGTGTTGGCCAGAACCGCAGACGGCAGGAGGGCCGACACAGCTGCAGCCAGCAGCGCCGCTGAATGCAGCGCTGTCATCAGCAGCGCTAAGTGGCAAGCCGATGGCGAACGCGCGTCAGAGCAGACCGAGGGCATGGAGCGGTCCTCGACCGCTGATCAGCTCCAGCAGAAAAGCGGAAAAACCGAGCATCGCCAAGCGGCCGTTCCAGACCTCGGAGCTGTTGTTCCAGCCCCAGGCCCACTTGTCCTGGGGATACAGCTTGACCTTGGTGGGCAGCGATGCTGCCTGGTCCAGGTTGACCTCGGGCCCGGCCAGGGATTGCTGCACCAGCGCCGCCAGGGCATCGATGAAGGCTGGATTGGTGTCCAGGGCCGGCACGCGCCTGAAATTGGTGATGCCGGCTTCATGGGCAATCTCGCGGTACTCGATGTCGATCTCCTCGAGGGTCTCGATGTGCTCGCTGACAAAGCTGATCGGCACCACCACCAGATCCTTGACCCCCGATGCCCCGAGCTCGTTGAGGGCGTCGTCGGTGTAGGGCCGAAGCCATTCGACCGGACCGACACGGCTCTGGTAGGCCAGGGTGAAGGGGTTGGGGTGACCCATCAGGGTGGCGAGGCGCTCCATGATCAACCGACTGCAGGCCTCGATCTCGTTCTGGTAGGGATCGCCGGCTTCCTCCACATAGCTCTTGGGGACCCCGTGGGCGCTGAAGAACACGTGGGCCTGGGCAGGGTCCGGACAGGCCCTGACCTGATCGGCGATCAACCGGGCCATCGAGTCGACGTAGCCGGGATCGTCGAAATAGCTGCGGATGCAGCGCAGGGGCAGCCCGGCGAAGGCCGGATCGGCCTGACGCAGGCGCTGCAGTTCGCGAAAGCTGGAGCCGCTGGTGCTGATTGAGAAATGGGGGTAGAGCGGCAGCACCACCACCTCGTCGATGCCGTCGGCCTTGATGTCGGCCACCGCCGATTCGGTGAACGGATGCCAGTAGCGCATCGCCACGTAGCTGGTGGCCTCGATGCCGCGGCTGCGCAGGGTGCTCTGCAGTTCGCGGGCCTGTTGCTCGGTGATGCGGCGCAGGGGCGACCCCCCGCCGATCGAGCGGTAAGCCTCCTGGGATTTGCCGGCACGGAGGCTGCTGATCAGCCAGGCCAGGGGCTTCTGCAGGGCCGGGTTGGGCAGCCGGATGATCTCCGGATCCGAAAACAGGTTGTACAGAAACGGGCCCACGTCCTGGATCCGTTCAGGCCCCCCGAGGTTCAACAACAGCACGCCCACCTTGGCCATGCCCGTGCTCGCGCCGTCAGAAACCGCAGAGCGTAACGCTGCCACCGACCATCTGACCGCCCGAACGGCTGGCCGACAGCTCGCGCCGCCGATACTTTCGGCCGTATCGCCACCGTTCCAGGCATCCGATGTCTGCCGAAGCCCGCCTGGCGCTGACGCTGCAGCAGCAGAACCAGCTGGCGGCTGCCGCAGGGATCCGGCTGCGGCTCGAGCGGCGCGGCGATCGCCTCAATCTGCGGGGCCCCCTGCCCTGTCGCAAGGGCGGCGCCCAGCTGCGGATTCAGCGGCTGAGCCTGGGCTGTGCGGCCGACCCTGCCGGTCTGCAACAGGCCCAACAGCTGCTGCTGCAGGTGCACCAACAGCTAGAGCAGGGTCGCTTTGACTGGCAGCACTGGCGGGGAACCGCTGCCCCTCGGGACGGGGCGGGGCAACAGTGCGGCCAGCAGAGCTGCAGCCCTTTGCGCACCGAACTGGAGCGCTTCGAGCAGAGCTTTTTCAACGACCCGCGCCGGCGCCGCAACCCCGCCGGCAGCCGTACGACCTGGACCAGCGCCTACCTGCCGTACCTGCGGCGCCTGGGCCGCCTGGCCGAGTCCCAGGGCGCCGAGCTGAGCCCCCAGCTGCTGGTGCAGGTTCTGGAGAGCTATGAGCTCGCCAGCCGCAGCCGTCAGCAATGCACCACCGCCCTGGCCGCCCTGGCCGCCCATTGCGGTCTGGAGCTGCCCTCTGACTGGAGCGAACGGGGGGCCGGCTACGGACTGCACCGCGCCCAGTACCGGCAGCTGCCCAGCGACCAGCAGATCCTGAAGCTGCAGGGGTTGATCCCCAACCCCCGCTGGCGCCTGATCTACGGCCTGATGGCCACCTACGGGCTGCGCAACCATGAGGCCTTCTTCTGCGACCTGTCGGCCCTGGCCCCAGGCGGCGACCGGGTGATCCGGGTGCTGCCCACCAGCAAGACGGGCGAGCACCAGGTCTGGCCGTTTCAACCCGCCTGGGTTGATCACTTTGATTTGCAGGCCCTGGCTGCAGGCGGCGACGCCCTGCCCCAGGTCAGCACCGACCTGCGCCGCACCACCCTGCAACAGGTGGGCCGCCGCGTGGCCGAGCAGTTCCGGCGCTACAACCTGCCGATCACCCCCTATGACCTGCGCCATGCCTGGGCCGTGCGCACCATCCACATCGGCCTGCCCGACACGGTGGCGGCGCGGATGATGGGTCACTCGGTGGCGATCCACACCCGCACCTACCACCACTGGATCACCCGCCGCGACCAGCAGCAGGCGGTCGACGCGGCCCTGGCCAGGCTGGAACCCCGTCCGGTCCTGGCCTCATGAGCAGTCCACTGCGCACCCTGGCCTACCGGCATCGCTGGTTCTACGAGGCGGTGACGGCCACCAGTTCCCTAAGCGTTGGCGGGCCGACGCGGCTGCGGGGTCTGGGGGCGGCCTGGCTGGCCGACCAGCTGCCGGCCGGCGCTGCCGTGCTCGACCTGTGCTGCGGCGGCGGCGAGGCGGCCCTGGCCCTGGCCCAGCGGGGCTTTGCCGTCAGCGGTCTCGATGTGGCGCCAAGGGCCCTTGACCAGGCCAGGGAACGCTCGCGCCGGATGGGCCTGCCTGTCACCTGGGTCGAAGGTCTGGCCGAAGACCCGCCCCTGCCGGCAGGCAGCCAGTCAGGGGTGCAGATCTCGCTGGCGTTGCACGAGTTCAGCGCCGGCGAACGGGCCGCGGTGCTGCACGCCTGCCACCGGCTGCTGCAGCCGGGGGGCTGGCTGGTGATCGTCGATCTGCACCCCGCCACCGGGGTCATGGCCCTGCCCCAGCAGCTGTTCTGCAGTCTGTTTGAAACCGAGACTGCCCTGGACTTTCTGGCGGGGGACCTCGCTGCTGAAGTCACAGCAGCCGGGTTCGACGTGCGCCGGCGCGAGCCGTTAGCCGGTGGTGCCCTGCAACGGCTGCTGGCCCAGAAACCGGCCGATGCCGGTCTGCAGCCGGCAGAGTGAGGCTGATCTGCCCCACCGTTGCGTCCGATGAGCAGCCCCGCCGATGCACCCGTGAGCGCCGATGATCTCGACGCCCTGGCGGCCGAGATCGGACCCGGCGGCGCCTTGGCGCCCGAGCGTGAGCAACAGGCCTACCAGGCCCGCATGCAGCGCCGTCAGCAGGTGCAGCGCCAGCGGGTCGGTGAACGCAACCTCGAGAAGGGGCTGGTGCTGGTGTTCACCGGCGACGGCAAGGGCAAGACCACGGCAGCCCTGGGGATGGTGCTGCGCACCCTGGGCCACGGTGAGGCCGTGGCGGTGGTGCAGTTCATCAAGGGCGGCTGGCAGCCCGGCGAGGCCAAGGCCCTCGAGCTGTTCGGCGACGCCCTGCACTGGCACGCCCTGGGCGAAGGCTTCACCTGGGAAACGCAGGACCGCGAGCGCGACCGGGCCCTGGTGCAGGCTGCCTGGGAGCGCTCACTGGACTATCTGCGAGACGCTGACCGCAAGCTGGTGGTCCTTGATGAGGTCAATGTGGCCCTCAAGCTGGGCTATCTGGATGTGAATCAGCTTCTCGAAGGCCTAGCCATGCGCCCGCCGTTAACCCACGTAGCCCTGACCGGCCGGGGGGCACCGCCAGCCCTGCTGGAGCGGGCCGACCTGGTCACAGAAATGAAGATGGTCCGCCACCCCTTCAGGGAGCAGGGGGTCAAGGCCCAGAAGGGCATCGAGTTCTGAGTCCTTCAGCTCGATGCCAGCACCTAAAAAGACCTGATCAAGCACTCGCCCCATGGCCCGATCTCAGCTGTTGAGCCTGTTGGCGAGCCTGGTGCTGCTGTTGGGCTGGTGCCCCCTGCCAGCCTGGGCGGACTTTGCGCTGCCGCCCCTGCCCTACGCGAGCGAGGCCCTGGAGCCGGTGATCGATGCCACCACGATGTCGATCCACCACGACCGCCATCACGGCGCCTACGTGGCCAACCTCAACGCCCAGATCGCGGCCAACCCCGGGCTGACCGAGCTAAGCCTCGAGGCGCTACAGGGCCAGATCGCTGATTTTCCGGTAGCGGTGCGGAACAACGGGGGCGGTCACTGGAACCACAGCCAGTTCTGGACTGTGATGGGCCCAGTCGGCCAGGGCGGCAAGCCCTCGACCCAGTTGCTGAAAGCGATCAACGCCAGCTTCGGCTCATTGGAGTCGCTGCAAACGGAGTTCAACAAGACGGCCGCGGGGCACTTTGGTTCGGGCTGGGCCTGGCTGATCCGCAAACCCGACGGAACCCTGGCGATCACCAGCACCGCCAACCAGGACAACCCCCTGATGAACCTCGAGGGCATTGAGCGCGGCACGCCGCTGCTGGGCCTGGATGTGTGGGAGCACGCCTACTACCTCAAGTATCAGAACCGCCGGCCCGACTACATCGCCGCCTGGTGGGACCTGGTCAATTGGAACGAGGTGAACCGGCGCTTCGCAGCCGTCTAACCAGATCGCCCGGCACCAGGACGGGGAGCAAGGCCGTTGCTACGCTCCAACAAATCAAGGCCGTCAATGGGTTACAAGCGCGTTCTGCTCAAGCTCAGCGGCGAAGCGCTGATGGGGGAGCAGGGCTACGGCATCGACCCCGCCATCGTTCAATCGATCGCCCGAGATGTGGCTGCCTGCGTGGCCACCGGCACCCAACTGGCGATCGTCGTTGGAGGCGGCAACATCTTCAGGGGGCTGAAAGGTTCGGCCGCCGGCATGGACCGGGCCACCGCCGACTACGTCGGCATGCTGGCCACCGTGATGAACGCCATCACCCTGCAGGACGGGCTCGAGCGGGCCGGCATTCCCACCCGGGTGCAGAGCGCCATCTCGATGCAGGAGGTGGCTGAGCCCTACATCCGTCGCCGGGCCATCCGCCACATGGAAAAGGGGCGGGTGGTGATCTTTGCCGCCGGCACCGGTAACCCGTTCTTCACCACCGACACGACGGCGGCCCTGCGGGCGGCCGAGATCGGTGCTGATGTGGTGTTCAAGGCCACCAAGGTGGATGGGGTCTACGACAAGGACCCAGCCCGCCATCCTGGGGCTGTGCGCTACGACACCCTGACCTTCCTCGAGGTGCTGAGCAGCGAACTCGAGGTGATGGACAGCACCGCCATCGCCCTGTGCAAGGACAACGCCATCCCGATCGTGGTGTTTGATCTGTTCGGCCCCGGCAATATCGGCCGGGCCGTGGCCGGCGAACCGATCGGCACCCGCATCACCCCCTGAGCCATGGACCTCGAAGCCAGCATGAGCAAGTCGCTGGATGCCACCCAGCGCACCTTCAACACGATCCGCACGGGACGGGCCAACCCGTCGCTGCTGGACAAGATCCAGGTCGAGTACTACGGCAGCGACACGCCCCTCAAGGCGCTGGCCAATCTGTCGACCCCCGACGCGCAGACCATTCAGATTCAGCCCTTCGACACCTCGGCCATGGCGGTGATCGAGAAGGCGATCGCCACCAGCGACCTGGGTCTCACCTGCAACAACGACGGCAAGGTGATCCGCATCAACATTCCGCCGCTCACCGAAGACCGCCGCAAGGAGCTGTGCAAGCTGGCGTCCAAATACGCCGAAGAGGGCAAGGTGGCCCTGCGCAACATCCGCCGCGACGCGATCGACAAGATCAAAAAGCAGGAAAAAGAAGGGGAGCTCTCCGAGGACCAGAGCCGCGACGAACAGGACAAGATCCAGAAGCTCACCGACCGCTTCATCGCCGATCTGGAGAAGCAACTGGCCGAGAAGGAAGCCGACATCCTCAAGGTGTGAGCAAGCCTGTTGATGTGGCCGTGGTGGGCGGAGGCGCCGCCGGCGCCAGCACAGCCGTGCACCTGGCCCGCGCCGGCCACAGGGTGGTTGTGCTCGAAAGGGGTCCTGTTCCCCGGGCCAAGGCCTGTGGTGGTGGCATGGCCGCTTCGGTGCAGCGTTGGTTCCCCTTCGACCTGAGCCCGGCGGTCGACCAGGTGATCCGCCGGGTGCAGTTCAGCTGGTGCCTCGAGGACCCGGTGATCGCCGAACTGCCCGGCGAGGGACCGTTCTGGATCGTGCGCCGCGGCAAGCTCGACGCTTTTCTGCTCGAGCAGGCCTGTGCCTCCGGGGCTGAACTGTGCAGCGACTGGCCGGTCGAACGTGTCACCCGCCAGGGCGAGCACTGGCAGGTGATGGGCCCGACGGGGTCTCTTTCAGCCCGCGCGGTGGTGATCGCCGACGGCAGCAGCTCAGAGCTGGCCACGCCCCTGGGGCTTGGTTCCCCCCGGCCGCGATATGCCAGCACGGTGGCGGTCGAGCTCGAGGGGCCGGTGCTGGCACCGGACACGGCCCGGTTTGAATTTGGCCTGGTGCAGCATGGCTTCTGCTGGGCCTTTCCGCGCCAGGGGGGCACCAGCATCGGACTGGGGACCTTCATCGGCCGGGAGGCCGCCGATGCTGACGCCGTGCTGGCGCGGCTGCTGCCCAGCTTGGGCTTTGCCGCCGATGCCGGCGTGCGCCGCAGCAGTGCCCTGCGCATCTGGGACGGCCATCACCGGCTGCATGGCGATGGGATGGTGGTGGTGGGCGATGCTGCGTCGCTGTGTGATCCCTTTCTGGCTGAAGGAATCCGTCCGGCTCTGTTGAGCGGCACGCTGGCCGCCGGGGCTCTCGATCGCTGGTTGACGGGCGAACCCAACGCTCTGGCGACCTACAGCCAGCAGATGCGCCAGCAATGGGGTGAGTCGATGGCCTGGGGCAAACGGATCGCCCAGGTCTTCTACCGGGTACCGAAGATCGGTTACCAATTGGGGGTCAAACGGCCCACGGCGCCCCAGCGCATCGCCCAGATCCTCTCGGGCGAGATGGGCTACGGCGATATTGCCCAGCGGGTGATCCGCCGGCTGCTGTTTCAGGGGTCTTAAAGAATCGCTGGCGAGCACGTTAATTTGCGATTCTGGGCACTCACAAGCCGAATCAGGGAGCAGGGAGGCGGGACACATTCAAACCACTCGAAATTCTACAAAAAATCAAATTGCCCGCATCAACCAGCGGAGCCAGGCGCAGCAAGGATTGTTGACAACCCTAAACGATTGCCCCATTGTCCCAATAGACAAGACCAGAGCGAGGACCAGCCAACGAAACCAATACCCCCAGCAGAAGCAATCAAGCCAACAACCAACAAGACGCAATGTCGACGATTATCCTACCCTGAAAGACGTCATATCGAGACCACTGATTGCGTCGAGGCAGAACGATAAACGGCTTCCGCCACCTTGATGTCGCGCAGACCCTCTTCACAAGGAGCGATCAATTTGCCACGATTCACGATTGCAGCACAATCATCATCCATCTGCCTTACAAGCTGATTGGCAACAAAAAAGTCGATCACCTTGCCGTCAGACATACGCCCCCTATTACCCTGATAAAGTGAGTGGGGATTCATCCGCAACCACCCTCTTTCATAGTGACATTGAGAAAATTCATTTCCACACCAAAGCTTGACATATAGGAAGCCCTTGCCCCGCGTCGGAAGCCAAGCAAAAACTGCATGGTTTCTTCAACATCTTTGTAGATCGAGGGACGCGTCGTCGACGCCTGTGCAAGCACTGAAACAGGCTCCACTCCTGTGGCCATAGGCGCAGCCTGGATTGCATAAATTCCCATATCTCGCACCGAGCCTCCACGCAAGGCTGAGACTTGAAGCCAATTATTTGAACGAGAATCCTAGAAACCAGCGACAGAAGTCAGAAGAACTGGCGCTCCAAACGTTCTGCTACGACCAATCGCTTGATAAGCCCGAACATTCGGATCATACTGACAGCGATAGCTAATAGCTAGGCGAACCTTATTAGCCGCAGCGGCAGCAATCATGGATTGACATTCGGCCACAGTGATCGCCATTGGCTTTTGACAAAAAACGTGCTTGCCAGCATTTGCGGCTCGCACATCGAACGCACAGTGCAAGGAAGGAGGAAGCACAACATAGACAACATCAATCCAAGGATTGTTTGCAATTTCGTCAAATCTGAAGTAATTGTAGATATTCTTGCAAGGAATACAATATTTCTTCCGCCATTGTAAAACCTTTGCAGTGGCGCCAGTGACTATGCTCGCAAGATAACAATTCTTCGTCAGCAGCAAAGCCGGCGCAAGCAACTCAGAACTGTAATAACCCAGGCCGACAAGAGCAATTCCCAACATGCCACGCCCGCGAGTTTGCTAGGGCAAAGCAGGAATGACAGAATCTTGCAGACCAACAGCAGCAAAGGCTCAAGCCAGCAGGAAGTCTCGGCGATTCATTCAAGGATAAAGCGCATTGTCACCCTAGCCAATCCAATCAATCATCAAACGCCAAAGCAACCGCTACATAGATAAACAGAGCACAGGAGGAAAGCCAGCAATGCTGATCAAAATAATCATGCTATGGGCAATTTGCAGAAAACTTCAAGCAAGCAAAAGCAAATACCCACCAATCATAAAATCAGCCTAGACCAAGCGTAAACACTCAATCAGACTAACAAACAGCAACACAGGGAGCCTCTAATGGTTGCAACAAGAAAAAAGCCAAGGAATCTATTTACAATCGCTCACAGCAACAAATGAATTGCGAGGACAAAGAAGAGAAACTATTGTCAACAATCGGACTACATGGCCAAGTTATCAAATTGTCACGAGCCCTCGAGTTGCCGCAGAACGATAAACTGCTTCAACAACCCTAATATCGCGCAGGCCTTCTTCTCCAGGAGCAATAAATTTACCACGACTCATGATTGCCGCACAATCATCGTCCATCTGCTTCGCCTGCTGATTGGCAATAAAAAAGTCAATAACTTTGCCATCAGACATATCACCTTTATTACCGTTATATTGCGAATGTGGATTCATTCGCAACCAGCCTCGCTCATAGTTGACATTAAGATAATTCATTTCAACACCAAAACTTGACATACAGGAAGCCCTTGCGCCACTTGGGAATTCAAGCAAGAACTGCATGGTCTCATCAACATCCTTGTAGATCGCAGGACGTGTTGTCGATGCCTGTGCGAGCACTGAAACGGGCTCTTCTCCTGTAGCCATGCGCGCTGCCTGGATGGCATAAATTCCCATATCTCTAACCGAGCCACCCCCCAACGCTTGAACCTGACGCCAATTATTTGAACGTGGGTCATAGAAGCCTGCGACCGAGCTCAGCAGAACAGGTGCGCCAAACTTTCGATCACGACTAATCGCCTGATAAGCCTGAATATTCGGATCATGCTGACAACGATAGCCAATAGCCAGACGAACTTTATTGGCAGCCGCAGCAGCAATCATTGATTCACATTCGCCCACAGTCATCGCCATTGGTTTTTCACAAAAAACATGCTTACCAGCGTTGGCAGCACGAACTGCGAAATCGCGATGCAAAGACGGAGGCATAACGACATAAACAATATCGATCTCAGGATTGTTGGCAATATCGTCAAAATTTGAATAGCTATAAACGTTTTTATCGGGTATCGAATACTTCATTTGCCACTTCGAAATTTTTGCAGGGGTACCAGTGACGATCCCTGCCAAATAACAATTCTTGGTCAGCTGTAATGCAGGGGCAAGCAAATCAGTACTGTAATAACCCAAGCCAACCAAAGCGATCCCAAGCTTGTCACGCCTGCGACCTTGCTTTGCCAGCGCCGGAACGGCTGAGCCTGTCAGACCAGCAGCAGCAACAGCTGAAGCAAACAGGAATTCTCGACGATTCATGTGACGGCGATGTACTTGGTTGACTCTAAGCCAATCCGCTAAGGAGCTTCACAAATAGATGGAGTCTGACATCAAGCAGAAAAGACTTAAAAGCATAAAATTGGCAACAGATGAAACGATCATTCGAATCAGCACCGAATCAAAGCAGAAGACAGATGATGATGTCAAATTTCAGGCCTTAGCTCGATTTTTCTACAAATTCAACGCAAACTGGAGCGAAGATTGGTGCTACTTTCGGTGAGAATACCGTTTCAGCACCCTGCCATTTGCCAAAAAGTACAGAATCGCCCTCCTGATTAGCAACAAAAAGCCAAGTACCCGAGGGATCAAAACTAAAGTTTCTTGGTGTCTTAATCTCTCGCCCTGGTTCACTTCGAATGAAGCCTACAGTGGAAAGCTGCCCATTGACTTTCCTGTAAACGACAAGACTATCGTCGCCGCGATTAGAAGCCACAACGTAGTGTCCCATTGGATGAACTAATACCTCCGCACTGGTATTAAGTTGACGCAAGGCTGATGAAGCATCCTTGGGAAGTGTTGATAGGGGATTTGGTTGTTGATCGGTTGAAGGCAAAATTTCAAGATTGCCCTTACGGCTTTTTGAAACTTGGAGAATATTGCAGGTTGAATTCAATTCACCCACCACATAAGCGCGATAATCGGAAGTTGAAAAAGCAATATGACGTGGACCGGTTCCAGGTGGCAACCCAAGTGAGGGAGGAGCTAGTGGCAGAAGGCTACCTGTACGATGGTTGAGTTGGTAAGCAAAAATGCGGTCAAGACCGAGATCAACAACATAGGCGTATTCGATATTATTCAAAACGACAAATTGAGCACAATGCGCGTGAGGTGATTCCTGTCGAGTTTTATTCGGACCTAGAACCCCAACATGCTTCTTGAAGTCAGTCAAGCGACCAAGACTTCCATCAGGTTGAAGCGCAAAAACTGCAGAACTGCCACCACTATAATTGGCAACAATCGCATATTTACCTGTGCTATTAATCGAAATATAGACAGGGTGAGCTCCAGCAGATGGTTTGCTATTTAAAGGCGTAAGCGCGCCGGTCCTTTGATTGATGCGAAACGAGTGAACAGTTCCCTCATTGCCTTGAGGGCCAGATTGAGCAGTCTCACTTACAGCATAGAGACAATCACCTTGTGGACCTACCGCTAGATAGGTTGGATTATGCATTGGCGCTGCCAGCACTGGCAGGGATAATTCACCAGTAACTGGGTCAAACAAGCTCCGATAAATGCCAAGACTACCTTGTTGCTTTGTATAGGTTCCAAAATAAACCCAAGTAGCCTTAGAAACTCGACTTGTAATCTGCTGCGAATGGGCAGCCCCAGCCAGGGCAAACAAAGGGAATGATAGAAATGCCTTAACAACAAGCCGACGCTTCATTAAACCGTACCTCAAGAAAACAAATAAAAAAATTCAGCTGATGTAGGATTATATTAACGCAAAAGCTCAAAAAATAAAAGTTAGGATCCAAGCAAAGAAGATCAAGGTGAATGCAACCGTTCAGACGAACCGGCTGCTGTCCTTGAGCTGGCGCAGACGCTGATCGATCGAGCCCAGCAGCTCGATCGCGAACATCGGCGACTCCTGCACGGCAAACAGAAACTTTTCCCGGTTCATCACCAGCACTTTGCAGTCTGTGATGGCGGTGGCATTGCCGTAACGGCGATGGTCGGGGGTGACCAGTGCACCGGCGCCGAACACATCGCCGGCTTTGATGTCCTCGTGGCCACTGTCCTCGTGGCCGCTGTCCTCATTCCAGGTGAGCTGAACCTGGCCTTCCAGCAGCCCGAACATGCAGTCTCCGGATTGACCCGAGCGAAAAATCATCGCCCCGGCCGGCACATCGATCACCTCACCATTGCTGGCCAGGGCACGCATCGTGTCGAGGGCGTTGACGGTTGGTTTGACCACTGTTCAACTCCTGGCAGCCAGCGACAGGGGGGCACCGAGTCCGCCCCGAACGTCATCGGGAACAAGTCGGCCGTCGTTGTCGGTGTCGAGAGCGGCGAAGACCGCATCACTCCCGAGCCACTCTTCACGGGTGATGCAACCATCGCCATCGAGGTCATTCAGCAGAAAGATCTCATGGGCGGCATGGTTGAGGGCGGAGCCTCCTTCCAGCACCACCAGGCGGTGGGTCAGCTGGGCCTCGAGGGTTTCAATCGCCTTGCAGAATCCGCGGATGCCTTCATCGAGCTTCTCGCTGGCCATCGGATCGGCGGCCAGCATCTGACGGAACCCGGACTCGTCGAGGTGGATCTGGTCTTCGCTTGCGGCAGGGTCAAACGGATTGAGTTTGCGCACCAGATCCCCGTCCGTGGAGCGCAACTGATCCAGCAACACCGGGGAAATGGTGAGCAGGTCACAGCCGGCCAACTCGATGATCTCTTCGATGTTGCGGAAGCTGGCACCCATGACCTCGGTCTTGTAGCCGTAGGTCTTGAAGTAATTGAAGATCCTGCTGACCGACACCACACCCGGATCCTCAGGGCCCGGGTAATGGTCACGGCCGGTTGATTTCTTGTACCAATCGAGGATCCTGCCGACAAACGGTGAGATCAGGGTGACGCCGGCCTCGGCACAGGCGACGGCCTGGGCAAACCCGAACAACAGGGTGAGGTTGCAGTGAATGCCTTCTTTCTCAAGTTGCTCAGCAGCGCGGATACCCTCCCAGGTGGAGGCTATCTTGATCAGCACCCGGTCGTTGCCGATACCGGCCTGGTTGTAAAGCCCGATCAGCTTGCGGGCCTTGGCAATGGTGGCTTCGGTGTCAAAGCTCAGGCGGGCGTCAACTTCGGTGGAGACCCGGCCGGGAACGATCTTGAGGATCTCCTTGCCGAACGTCACACAGATTTCGTCAAGCGCCTCGAGCACGACTGACTCGGCCGAGGCGTCGGCGCCCATGACCGCGCGCGACTCGCGCAACGAACGGTCGATCAGTTCCTGGTACGTGGCGATCTGGGTGGCCGCCAGAATCAACGACGGATTGGTGGTCGCATCCCGGGGAGTGAACTGACGGATCGCATCGATGTCGCCGGTATCGGCGACGACCACCGTCATGGCGGCGAGTTGATCGAGCAAGTTGGCCATGCAGATGGGAAGTCCAAAGTCCCTGATCAGCTCAGGCTAGCGAGGTCTTTTGCAATGCCTAGTCCCGATCCCGTCGGTGTGTGCTGGCACACAAGCCAGGTCAGCCGGCACGGCTGAGCGGGGGCTTTGCTTCGGGCGGCCTGGAAGGTGCGATCTTCTCAAGCACCAGTAGGGCATCGATGATCTCCTTGGCCACGGGAGCGGCTACGGTCGATCCGTAGACATTGCCCCCCTTGGGTTCGTCAACCACCACCAACACCACGTAGCGGGGATCGTTCATCGGCAGATGGCCGACAAAGCTGGTGATCAGGGCGCCAGGGATGTAGACGCCATTCTCTGCCTTCTGGGCGGTGCCGGTTTTGCCACCGATGCGATAGCCGGGTGTCTTGACCGGCAGGCTGCCCCGTTCGACCACGCTCTCCATCCAGCCCATGACCACCCGTGTCACGGCGGGGTCGAGCAGCTGCAGGCCCGTGGCCGTGGGCGCCGACGCCAGAGCGTCACCAGAGCGCAATCCCCGGGTGATGTGGGGACTGACCAAGCGACCGCCGTTGGCCAACATGGCGTGCAACTGCAGCAATTTGAGCGGAGTCAGGGAAAAGCCCTGGCCAAAGGCAGCCACGGCTGGTTCGATCGGCTGGCCGATGAACGCCTTTCGGTCCTTTAACTGGCCCGGCACTGCACCCGGCAGATCGGTGTCCGGCCGACCGTCAATGCCGAAGGTGTGCAACCAGTGCCAGAAGCGGTCGCGCCTGACCTTCGCCATGGCCTGAACCATCGCCACGTTGCTGGAGACCTGCAGAACCGTGGCGAAATCGATCACGCCGTTCGCCTTGCGGTCGTGGTTGAAGATCGGCCAGCCGCCAATGGTCAGAGAACCGCTGTCAGCGACTTTGTCGCTGGGGCTGATCGCCTTTTCCTGCAGGGCCAGGGCCAGGTTGATCGGCTTGAAGGTCGAACCGGGTTCGTAGAGGTCCTGAACCGACCATTCGCGGAACAGGCCGGGCTTGAAAGCCCAGAAACGATTGGGGTCGTAGGTGGGCGATGAGGCCAGGGCCAGCATTTCGCCGTTGCGCACGTCCATCACCAGGGCAGCGCCACGCTTGGCATTCCATTTCTTGATTTGGCGGGCCAGGGCCTGCTGGGCCACCTGCTGCAACCGGGCATCAAGGGTCAATTGCAGCCGCAGGTCATCGCCGTAGAGGGAGCCGGCCGTCAGGCCCTCGGGCAATGGGGTGCCATCGGCGCCGCGGCGCATGCGCAGGGTGTCCTCGTGGCGGCGCAGATCCCGGTCACGGCTCTGTTCGAGACCGGCCTGGGGCACACGCTCCAGGTTGAGAAAGCCCACCACGTTGGCGAACAACGGCCCCTGGGGATAGATGCGGTGGGGGTAGGCCTCCAGATCCAGACCGCTGATGCCCAGCTGCCTGACCCGCTGGGCCGTCTCAGGGTCCAGGTCGCTCGCCAGGCGGATGCCGCTACTGCGGCCGGCCATCGTCGCCAGGAGCTTCTCCTTGGGCTGGGCGAGCACCGTGGCCAGTCGGGCGGCGACCTCGTCGGGCTTGCGCAGCTGCTGGGGCTCGTCGCCCGGAAAATTGAAATAGCGCGGATGGGCCCAGAGGCTGAACCGCTGCTCATCGAGAGCCACCAGGCGACCGTTGCGATCGACGATCGTGCGGCGTTTGCCGATCGGCGCGACGGACTGGGTCTGGATCGCCCGGGCGCGGGCCTGCAACGTCCCCCGCTCGACGATCTGCAGCCAGGCCAGACGCATCCCCAACCCCAGCAGTCCGGCTGCCAGAACCGCGTAAACCGCCATCAACCGCCCCACCGGAACCGGCTGCAGGTTCACCACCCGCCGTGGGCGTGGGGGCCGCTGCGTTGGAGCGACCATTTCAGTAGCCGGAGGCGACCAGGCGCCATTGCAGTCCCTGGGTCACCGCAGCCAGGTGCCCCTGCTGCGGCCGGGCAGCCGGAGGCGGCAGGTGCACCAGTTGGTCACTGCTGGTGGGCACCAGCAGACCGGGCTTGCGCACCGCACCCAGATGGTGCTGCTCGAGCAGGGCTGCCGACTCCTGCAGCCGGTGCTCCAGGACCTGGGTGGCCTCAAGGGCCCGATAGCTGCTGCCCCACTGGTTCTGCCAGTGCAGGGTGAGGGCGCTGAGCCCCAGCATCGACACACCCAGACCGACAAGGGCACCATCGGTGACGCGGTGCAGGCCTGCAAGCCAGGGAGCCTGGCGCACCACTTTGCGGGCCGACAGGGACCCTTCGATCAGGGCCAGGGGCCGCTCGAACCGGGGCGTGGCCTTGCGCGGACGACTGGATGAACCCCGCTGGGAACGCGACTCGGGTTGCTGGAGCGGGGTGGCGACCAATGGGACCGTGAGGCACTGCGCAAGTGAACCACCCGCCCCAGAGGTCGGCAAGGCCTCAACCGGCCAGTAGCAACAGGTTCGCAAAGGTGAGACCGTTCCACAGGCCGTGCATCAGCACGCTGGCCCCCAGCCGTCCGCTCTGCAGGCGCAACCAGCCCAGCCCCAGGCCGAGCACGAACAGAGGCAGCAGCTCGCCCAGGCTCAGGTGGGCCAGGGCAAAGGCAGCCGCACTGAGCAACACCCCCCAACCGCTGCCCCAGCGCCGGGCCAGCACCGGCAGCAGCACGCCGCGAAACAGGGTCTCCTCAAACAGGGGGGCCAGCACCAGTGCGGTGACCCCCAGCAGTACCAGAGCCAGATTGCTCGGGGTCGTCAGCACCATGTCGAGCAGGGGATTGCTACCCGAGGGATCCGACCAGATGCGCTCGAGCAGCCAGCCCGAGAGGGCGACCACCGGCAGCACCATCAACAGCTGCAGCAGCGCCTGGCGCAGGGTCTGGGTCCAGGGCAGCCAGCGCCACTGCAGCCAGCCCGCGGCGGGCATCGGGCCCAGACCCGCCAGCAACCAGGCCAGCAGGGCCAACGGGCCCACCATCAGCGCCAGGTACAGCAGCGGCACCGAAGCCGCCTGCTGCAGGGCTGGGTCATCCGCTAGGGGCGCCAGCAACCGACCCAGCAGGGGAGCCACCAACAGCGGCGTCAGCAATTCGCCGAGCACCACAAACCCACCGGCCACCAGCAGGGTCACATCGACCAGCGACAGCGGCGGCCCCTGCAACGGCGCGGGCCCGTTGAGCCGGCGGCGTGCCAGCAGCCACAGCTGACGCAGCAGCGCCAGGGCACCCACCAGCATCAGCAGCGCCGGCGCCAGGGTGATCAACAGCAACCGCAGCAGAGCCTGGCGGGCCATGCCATCGGGCACGGCACAACCGGCAGCGGGATCGGCCAGTTCACAGCCCAACATCGTCTGCAGGGAGGCAGCGATGCCCGACTGAGGCTGGTCGGCCGGCGCCAGAGCACTGCGGATCTGCTGGGCCAGGGCCCTGTCGCCGCTCTGCTGTTCCAACAGGGCCCAGGTGCGCTGCTGCTCGGCCGGCAACGGGGTGGAGGAGGCGGCCTGACGGGCCAACTCCTGGCGCAGCTGCCGCCGGGGATCGGCGCCCAGCAGCAGCTGGGCCAGCGACGGCGGCACGGCCGGCTCGGCCAGCACCGCCAGCTCCTGCTGGCGCAGGAGCAGGGCATTGCCGACCGAGGGGCGCTCAAGGCTGCCGAGCAGTCCATTGAGCCAGAGCAGCAGGCACAGCGACAGGCTCAGCAGGGCCAGCAGGCCCTTGAGACTGCGCCAGTCATCGGCCGGTGGGGATTGGCTGCTCATGGCCGGCGGGGATGGACCCAGCGATGGTCTCAGCGATTCTCCTGGCAGACGCCGCAGAACCGCTCCAATACAGTGCGTGGCCAGCAGCAGCCAGACCGTGTCGCTTCGGCTTGTGTTGGTCCGTCATGGGCTGAGCAGCTTCAATGTTGACCAGCGCATTCAGGGTCGTGACGACCTGTCGGCGCTCACCCCCCAGGGTGTGGAACAGGCCCGCAGCACCGGCGACGCCCTGCGGGAGCTGAACCTGGATGCTGCCTACTGCTCACCCCTGCGGCGGGCCCACGACACCGCCCTGACCCTGCTGGAAGCCCAGGGACAGGGCCTGAGCACGGCCCTGGAACCACTGCTGCTCGAGATTGACCTGGCCCCATGGAGCGGTCTGACCCGCGATGAGGTCAGGGCCCGCTTCGCCGATGACGAACGCATCTGGCGCACCGCACCCCACCAGCTGGAGCTGACCGACTGCAACGGTCAACGGGTCAAGCCCCTGATGGCCCTGATGGAGCAGGCCGAACACTTCGTGCAGCGGCTGCGGGCGGATCACGGTGCCGCGATCCGGGGTGAACGCCAACAGTGTGTGCTGATCGTCGCCCACAACGCGATCCTGCGGGCCCTGGTGCTGCGGTTGCTGAACCTGCCGGCCGAACAGTTCCGCCGGCTGCGCATCGACAACGCTTCGGTGTCGGTGTTCAACCTTGGGGAGAGCGGCGTTCAGATCGAATCGCTCAACAGCACCGCCCACCTGGGCCAGGCCCTGCCCGAACGCAGTGCAGGTCCGCGGCTGCTGCTGGTGCGCCATGGCGAGACCGACTGGAACCGCCAGGGCCGCTTCCAGGGGCAGATCGACATCCCGCTCAATGCCAATGGCCAACGCCAGGCCGAAGCGGCAGGGCGGGCCCTGGCCGCGGTTCACATCGACCGTGCTTACACCAGTTCCATGGCCCGGCCCCGGCAGACGGCCGAAGCGATCCTGCGGTGCCATCCCGGCGTGCCGCTGACCAGCAGCCGCGGTCTGATCGAGATCGGCCATGGCCTGTGGGAAGGGCAGCTCGAAGCGGAGATCGCCGCCGGCTGGCCCGAGCTGCTGGCGGCCTGGAAACAGGCACCCCAGACCGTCCAGATGCCAGAGGGCGAGAACCTGCAACAGGTCTGGGACCGGTCCCTTCAGACCTGGCAGCGCATCGCCGGCGCCCTGGCGGCCAACGAGACCGCCCTGGTGGTAGCCCACGACGCGGTCAACAAGACCATTCTCTGCGCCCTGCTGGGACTGACACCCGCCGACATCTGGGTGATCAAGCAGGGCAATGGCGGCATCACCGCGATCGACTACCCCCAGGGTCCCGGCGGGGCACCGTTGGTGGCGGCGATGAACCTCACCCATCATCTTGGGGGTGTCCTCGATCGCACGGCCGCCGGGGCTCTCTGAAGCCCCATGGCGCCGGCCTGAGTTGCCCGATGCCTGCCCCGACCGCCCTCTGGCTGCAGAACCTGCGCATCCTGGCGGGACCCGGCCAGGCCGTGGCAACCGGTGAAGCCCTCATCAGCCCTGGAGGCGAACTGCTCGCCATCGGCGAGGCAACCCGGCAGCAGGCCCAGGCCCTGCAGCTGCAACCCAGCGATGCCCAGGGGTGGTTGCTGGCCCCCACCCTGGTCGACCCCCACAGCGTGCTCGAGCAACCACTGCTGGGGCGGGCCGAGACCCTGGGCAGCCTGGCGGCTGCCGCTGCCCGCGGCGGCTATGGCCAGGTGGCGCTGCTGCCCTGGGGCGTGCCTCCGCGGGACCATCCCGATCAACTGGGACTCAGCTGGCCGGAACCGTTGCGTCTGCACTTGTGGGCCAGCCTGAGCCTGGGTGAGCAGGGCCAAGAGCTGTCGGCCCACAGCGAGCTGTTGGCGACAGGCGCGATCGGCCTGGCGGGTGGGGGCGAGCTCGGCCCCACGCCGTTGCTGCAACGCAGCCTGCAGCTGGGCGAGATCGGCGACAGGCCCCTGCTGCTGGCCCCCCGGCAGCGCAGCCTCAACGGTGGCGGCCTGGTGCGCGAGCGGGTCGAAGCCCTGCGGGCGGGCTGGCCGATCGATCCGGCCTGCAGTGAAAGCCTGCCCCTGGCGACCCTGATCGGCCTGCAACAGAGCCATCAGCAACGGCGGTTGGTGGCGATGAACCTCTCCACCGCTGAGGCAGTGGAGGCCCTTGGGGCCGCCAGTTGCCCACCCCTGGCGACCGTGCACTGGTGGCAGCTGGTCACCGACAGCGGCGAGCTTCATCCCACCAGCAATGGTTGGCGCCTTGAACCGCCGCTGGGGGGGCCGCCGGATCGCGCCGCCCTGCGGGCTGCCCTGGCTTCAGGGCTGATCAGTGCAGTGGCCGTGCACCATCAGGCCCTGGATGCAGAAGAGCAGCTGCTGCCGATCGATCAGCGACGGGTCGGCCTGGCCGGCCATGGGGTGGTGCTGCCCCTGCTGTGGCAGGCGTTGGTGCAGGGGGAGCAATGGCCGATCGAACAGCTCTGGCAGGCCCTCTGCTGGGGCCCCTGCAAGCTGCTGGGGCTCGCCCCCGAAGTGCTCGAACCCGGCGGCCGTCGCTGGCTGCTGTTTGACCCCCAGGCCCGCTGGTCCTGGCCCGAGGCCAGCAACGGTTCGCTGGCAGCCAACCAGCCCCTGCGGCCCGGTACGGCGGTTCAGGGGCTGGTGCGGGCCACCGGTCTGCTGCCCTGCACGGACTGGCAGCTCACCTGAAGCCCTCTCAGAGGCTGCCGCTGCGGTCAAAGGGGAAGACGCGCCAGAAAGCCCGGCCCAGGAGCTCGGTGTCCGGCAGAAACGGACCACCTGGCCAGAAGCGGGCATCCCAGCTGTTGGCACGGTTGTCGCCGAGCACGACGACATGACCGGCAGGCACGACCGTGTCCAGGGTCTTGCAGCCCGGCAGGCTGCGGCCATCAAACGGGCAGTAGTTGGTGACGTAGGGCTCCTTGAGGGCTCGACCGTTAATGGCGACCCGACCGCTGGGATCGACACTGATGCGCTCCCCGGGCAGGCCGACCACCCGCTTGATATAGGCATCGCAGGCCGGATTGCTGAACCCGGGCAGCTTGTTCAGCAGGGGCAGGTTGCTCGGCAGGCAGGCCAGGGCACCGGGCTTTCTTCCCCCCGACAGCACCGGGTCAAAGGCGTGGGGAGCCCTGAACACGACGATCTCGCCCCGGCGGGGAGGCCGGCTGCGGTAGGTCAGCTTTTCGACCAGCAGCCGATCCTCGATCTGCAGGCCGGGCAGCATGGACCCTGACGGGATGTAGCGGGCCTCGACCAGCAGAGAGCGGATCCCGAGGGCTACGGCCAGGGTGATCAGCACACTGCGCCAGAAAGGCCAGGGACTGTCAGACGGCTGGGGCTGGGCGGCACCGGCCGGCTCGATGCCAGGGGGACTGGATTCACCGCTGTGGTCAGCCAAGGAGAGCGCTGCTGCAAAGGGCCGGACACGGCAGATTAGGCAGACGTTGTCACCCCCACGCATGGCCCGACCGCGCTGGCATGCGCTGCGCTCGCCCAGCCGCAGTGCCCTGGGGGTGGGCTGGGACCGGTTTGTGGCCCTCTGGGCCGGCCTGAACCTGCTCTGGGTGGCCTTTGATCTGAGCTACGTGCCGCTGCGCAGCTTCTGGCTGCAGCGCAACCTTTACCCCCTGCCCGGGACCCCGGTGGTGATTCCACTGGGAGTTCTGCCCGATGTGACGCCCTGGGTCGACCCGATCAAGGGCATTGAGCCGCACCGTGAAACCCAGGATTACCTGCGTCGCTTTGCCCAGCTGGAGCTGGCAATGGCCGGCTCCGATGGCCGGCAGCTGACCCCCGGTCAGCAGCAGTTGCTTGACCGCCAGGCCGAGCTGACCAGCAACCTGATCGACAGCAATCCGTTTCTAGCCTCCAACAGCGCCGGCACGCTTGAAAAGATCAAGAGCCGGCTGCGGCAACGGGCCGACCGCGATTCGGCCAAGGCGGCCGCCAGCCAACTGCTGAGCCCTGCCTGGCTGGCGGCCCATCGCTGGTCCGACGAGCAGCGGTTCTGGCGGCAGCAGATCCTGCCGCTGGTCGAAACAAACTACTGGCGCTCGATTGACGAGAACGGCCAGCCCACCGACCACGTCTGGCGCCTGGACCTGTTGCTGTTCCAGAGCGTGTTTGCCCTGGACATCGTCCTGCGGGTGATCCGGCTGCGGCGCCGGCTGCCGGGACTGAGCTGGCGCGACGCCGTGCTGCGCCGCTGGATCGATCTGCCGCTGTTGCTGCCCTTCTGGCGCTGGTTGCGGCTGCTGCCCGTGGTCGAGAGGCTGCAGTCCTGTGGCCTGATCACGGTCGAACCGCTGAGGGCGGTGATCAGCCGGGCCGTGGTGGCCCTGCTCGCGCTCGAGCTGTTTGAGGTGCTGGCGCTGCAGCTGCTCGACGGCAGCCAGTCCCTGATCCGCTCGCGGCACTGGCCCGAGCGGATCCGCGCCCTGCGCAGCCACCAGAGCGTGGGCACAACCGAGGAACGGGAACTGGTGGCGCTGGTGCGCATCTGGGGGCCACTGCTGCTGAGCCAGGTGGCACCGCGCCTGGCCCCTGAACTGCAGGGACTGCTGAGTTACACCCTCAGGCAGAGCCTGGAGGGAACCGTCGTTCCACCAGCGCTGCGGCAACTGCAGCCGCTGCTGCAGGTTGAAACCGAGCTCAGCCGCCAGCTGGGGGTCGGGATGACCCGCAATCTGCTCGAACTGTCACGCAGCACGGGCACCCAGCTGGCCCGACGCGACACCGCCCAGTTGGAACTGGTGCAGCGCTGCATTGACCGGTTCTGGGAAGAACTGGCTGCGGCGCTGGAGAGCGGACCGGTGCTCAACCAGACCCAGGAGCTGCTCAGCGCCCTGATCGAGAGCTTCAAAGGGACTTACCTAAGCCAGATCAACCGGACCGGTGTCAGCTCTCTGATCGAGGAGCTCGATCAGTTGATGGCCCGCAACAGCCGGGACCAGGACGGGATCAACCCAGCAGAGCCTGCCAGGCCTCCAGCTTGAAACCGGTGAGAATCCGCTGATCGTCGGTCACCAGCACGGGGCGCTTGATCAGACGGCCGTCGCCGGCCAGGGCCTCCAGCAACTGCTGATCGTCCATGGCGGCAATGGCCGGGGCACCCAACTCGCGATAACGCTTGCCGCTGGTGTTGAGCAACGCTTTGCGACCCAGTTGGGTCAGGGCCAGACGCAACTCAGAGGGGGTCGGGGGCTGTTGGGTGATGTCGATGGTCTCGACGGCGTGGCCCTGCTGGGCGAGCCAGCTCAGGGCCTTGCGGCAGGTGGAGCAGGAGCCGTAGCTGTAGAGCCTCAACGGCCCACCAGGGCCTTGAGGGCTCCGACCAGGCTGTTGGAGCCCTTGCCGACGGCGTTGGTCGGGCGGGTGCGGACGGTCACGTCACCATTGACGGTGGTGCGGCAGCTCAGGCGGAAGTTGGCGGGACGATCGGCCAGGTAGACCTCCTCGACGTCGCTGCGGGGGGAGAGGTTCTGCATGCCTTCAACCACCTCCATCACGCAGGTGCCGCATTGGCCCAGGCCACCGCAGTTGTTGAGGTTATTGAGGCCCTTGTAAGGATTGATGCCCGCATCGAGGGCAGCCTTGCGCAGGTTGGCCCCTTCGATGCAGCCGACCTGCTGGCCTTCCTGTTCGAAACGGATGGTGGGCACGGCTGCTGTGGGGGGAACTGGCGCCGCCCAACTTAAGCCACGCCGCCGTACCGGTGAGAGCAGGCGGCCGGCCCCGCAACCTTCAGCTGCAAATGGCGGTATCGGAGCCAGGACAGATAGGTTGCGGTGGCGATCCGCGCGCTGAACCCGGTGGTCGACCTCAATCCACAAGCCACAGCCGCTGCTGAACAGCAGCCGGGTGGCTACGACCTGATCGTGCAGCAGCTGGTGCCGGGCTACGCCAGCCTGGCGCGCCTGGCAGTGTCCCTGCTGGCGGCCTCACCCCAGGCAGGCCGCAGCGGTGCTTCGGTGTTGGTGGCCGGCTGCGGTACCGGCGCCGAACTGCTTGAGGCCCGGGCCCAGCGACCCGACTGGGAGCTGTGGGCGATCGACCCGTC
>JAIXOF010000125.1 GCA_027486935.1 Cyanobium sp. C1_MAG_00004
ACCACCGAGAGCCGACACTTCATCGAGCAGAGCATCGAGCTCCTGCTGCGAACGCAAGCGAAACACAAAGAAGGACAGAGCCTGACTGCGTATCTGCGGAGCCAGTGCTCGGTATTTTTGCGTCGAGATGATGGTCGATATTTTTTGGTGTCGTCCTCGAAAGAACAGCTGATGCAGCAGCACCTCTCGCCTCGCAATCTCAGGGTTATCGGCGATATCGTCCAGGACTATCAGAATCCCGGGCAGGACTTTAACGTCTTTCGCCTTCAGGCCCTCGATGAGCTTCTGCTGTCTCTCGATGACGCCCTGTAGATCGGCAGGGTTAAAGTCTTCGAAGAAACACTCTTCCTCTTTCTGCTTCAGCACTTTCTTGGCGAAGTCTTTAACAGTTCCCCACACAGGGTCGATGTTGATCGAAGGCGACCAGACGTAGATGTGCAGGAAGCACGAGCCGCCGCCCTTCGTCCGAAGATGGTCCACGATCAGCGACTGTAGGAACACAGTCTTTCCGGACCCGGAGGGACCAAGACAAACAGCCCGAAGGGGGAGCCGAGGCAGTACGGGATGAGCCGGCTGCAGCGTACCGTACTCGTGCGTCTGATGGATGACAACCTTTGGTGCTTCGTATGTCATGTGTCGGTTTCTTATAGGAAACAAGCAGAGCATGTCGCTGGTTCGGAAGATCTACATCGACTCGCGGACGTGCAGCGGCGATCCATCAGACTTCACGGCTACGCTGCCGGAGCCAATACGCGCCGACCCATCGCTTGGGATCATCTTGAGTCAACTGACCTTCGTGAACAACTTCAACACGGTGATGGCCGGCTACTCGGACCGTCTGTATTTCGGTGTGAACGTTCCGGACGTTTCGGGCGTGGTCACTGCGAACGTGAACGATCGCGTGTACTTGCGAGTCATCGACTCCAGGGACACGGAGGCCGGGGCTGTAGACAGGATCTTCGTGATCCCGCCGGCAACGTACACGCTGGCAACACTGCGGACGGCTCTGCAGACGGCTCTCCGGACCGTGTACGCCGACTGGACCGTGACGGATACCGCCATCCAGACTCCAGGGTATCGCCTCGTCATCCCGAGCCTCGCAGAAGTCACATCGCCCGACTGGGCGAACAACAACTGGAACGGTCCACTCTACGACCCCTTTAACAGCGACTCGCTGAACGACATCTTCGTTGGGACCTCTGCGCTCAACCAGTGGACCGGGACGCTATCGCTACCCATTAGCTCAGCCGTTATTAACGTTAATGCTGGCATACTCCCCGGACAGTACACGGGAGCGCAGTTCGCCTCGGAGCTCCAGGTGGCGATCCAGCAGAGCACGGCGGGTGTGACTCCGAACGCTCTGGTCATCACCGTGACCTACAACGCCACGCAGGGCATTCTGAACTTCACCAGTCCGACATACCCGATCATCATCTACGACGCCAAGCTGCTCCGGAACCCTGAGTGGGTGGGTCGCGAGTGGTACTCGCCCCGCAACATACGGAGCGGTCCACCTCTAACGTCAGACTTGCGGGACATCAACACGAAGCTGTCGCCGCCACAGACGTTCTCGAACTCCTTCAGCAGCGGGCAGATCGACTTGTCAGGTGTCCGTGAAATCTACATACACTCGCCAACACTGAGCGATGGCTGCAGCGTGACGACGGACAACAGACGGGACGTGATCGCGACAGTGGTCTGCGACGTGCCCTGGGGCCAGCTGGTGTCGTACCGCCCCTACAGCTTCGCTGAGCGTGAGCTGCTGCAGCTGAACAACGATATCCCCGTGACGCTGCGGTTTTACATCACCGACGGCTACGGTAAACGCATACCAATTACTTCACAGTCTCAGTACATGTTCCTGCAACTTTCTATCTTGTCCTACGACTACATCGACGACTCCTAAAGAAAAGCAAATGGACGTCGAGCCCGAGCAACCCGAGCAGCCCGAGCAGCCCGAGCAGCCCGAGTCCGTGCCAGAGCCAGAGGAGCCAGAGCCCGAGCCTGTCCCAGCCCCGGAGAAAAGACCCAGGGGCAGACCTCGCAAGGATGCGGTCGTGAAGCCCGCACAGTCCACACCGAAAAAGAAGCCTGTGAGACCAGTGAAGCAAGTGGTTATCGCGAAGCAGGTAGAGGAGGAGGAGGAGGAGCCTGAGGAGGAGCCGGTCTACGAGGATCCGGTAAACTACATGGCGCGAATGTTTATGCAACACGAACGCGAGGAAAGAGAAAGGAAGCAGAACAAGTATGAGAGGCTCCTCGGCTTTGCCTAAGGCCAAAGCCAAAGCCAAGGCCAGGCCCAAAAAGACGATCGCCAAGTACGCACACCTCCCTCCGGACTTGCGAGGCGCCGCGAGGTTCTTGGATGAGAGGAATCTCATAGCGAACATCAACAAGGTTATGAACCGTGACGGTCGTGTCGAGACCCCACTACCCCGCGGCGATGATCCAGTGCATGTGGGCAGAGTGCTCGGCGACATCGCCAGGAGGATCGATCGATCTGCCCCTGCAATGACACGTATCTCGGAAGTTAGCTCGCGTTCACCGAGCAGAGCGAGTAGATCCGTCCCTGCTATGACACGAGTCTCGGAAGTTAGCTCACGTTCACCGAGCAGAGTCGGCAGGTCCGTCGCGGCCATGACTCCGATCCCTGAAAGGAGATCTCGCTCGCCGAGCGCGGTCAGTGTCGCGAGTTCGCTGCTCCCACCTTTTCAGAATCCTGATCCCACCAGACTACCACCTGTGAGATCTGGTGAACCGTTAGTGCCTCGTTTCCCTCGGTACGTAGGAGGTCGCTCCCTGTCAGAAATATCAGAATCAGAGTCGAGGGCACGTCGCCGTGCCGTATCTACAGCACCTGCGCAGAAGAAACCGGTTCAATACGGCGGCTCCTCGTCGAGCACGGCGGATCCGTTAGGACTATTCAGCTAAGCGATGCGTGGAGTCAGAGAGAGGAAAAGACGAGAGATGAAGGACACCGTAAGAGTCGACGGTGCCACCTTCGAAGTACACAAGCCACTTGATGCTATCCTGGAAGAGAACGTGCCGAACTTCAAGGCACCGCCCGAGCATGCTGCGATGGCCTTGATGCGAGACCCCATCCTCCAAGCTCTCGCCGCCAACTTCACGGAGATCCGGGATGCGGAGGCTCTTCGAGTCAACCAGCTGAAGCTGGACATCGCCGTGAATGAGGCTGCTCGCACGCAGGGCATCTCCGCCGAGACGCTCTCGCAGATCCTGGAGCGTGTCTCGGAACGAAGCGAAACGACCGCCCGACGACTGCTGGAGGCGCTGCAGACAAGCGGCCCGCCTCCGCCGTCACCACCGCCTGGTGGTGTGTCGAGAGGCAGCAACACTGATCGGGTCGTCACCCGCACCACGGCTGATGGCCCTGATGTGCAGACGGAGGACGTGGGCACGGACCCCCCGCCCCCGCCCGCCCCGCCCGCCCCGCCC
>JAIXOF010000136.1 GCA_027486935.1 Cyanobium sp. C1_MAG_00004
CGGCGGCTTCAACCTGGGCACCGTGCTGCTGTTCGGCAGCGGCCTGTTTGTGCTGGCGACCCTGTTCTTCGGAACCAGGGGTGGCTACTACGACACCGACAAGTACGACGGCAACGGCACCGCCCACTAGCTCTGGCTGCCGAGCTTCTCGGCTTCAGGGCAGTCGTCGGCCGTGGCCAGGTCATCGGCCGTTGTGAGCCGACTCACGTAGGACAGGCGGGTGCTGACCGCGCCGATCGAGTCAAGCCGCACGCTCTCTTCCCAGCTGTGCAGCTCATCGTCGTCGTCGGCTTCATAACGCAGGGTCACCAGATCCCCCAGGATCTCGACGATGGTGGCTTCTTCGATCCAGCGCTGCTGATCGCGCAGAAACACCCAGACCGGCCGGCCCTCGGCATGGAACTGGTAGAGCTTGCGATGCAGCATCGGCTCATCAGCTGCGTGGATCCCCCATGCTAGGCAGGGGCTTGGGCCCTGTTGTTCAGGGCAAACCAAACACCATGCCGACCACCACCACAGAGGAGATCCGTCTGCAGCTGCGAAGCTGGCCTGAGGTGGAGGCCTACCTGCAGCGCTGCAAGGGCGTGATCGTGCCGCTGGGCTCCACCGAACAGCACGGCCCCACCGGCGCGATCGGCACAGACGCCCTGACCGCCGAAGCCGTGGCCCTGGAGGTGGGTCGCCGCACCGGTGTGCTGGTGACCCCCGCCCAGGCGTTCGGCATGGCTGAACACCACCTGGGTTTTGCCGGCACGGTCAGCCTGCAGCCCGCCACCTTGATGGCGGTGCTGCACGACATCGTGCTGTCGCTGGCCCGTCACGGGTTTGAGCGGATCTATGTGATCAACGGCCACGGCGGCAACATCGCCACCGCCAAGGCCGCCTTTGCCCAGGCCTATGGCACGGCCGCAACCCGCGGGCTGCCCAACGCCGCGGCCCTGCGCTGCAAGCTGGCCAACTGGTTCATGGCCGGGCCGGTGATGGCCGAGGCCCGCAGCCTGTACGGCGACCGCGAAGGTCATCACGCCACCCCCAGCGAAATCGCCCTGACCCTGGCACTTGAGCCCAGCCTTGAGGCCAAGCAGCGCCCGCTGGACGAACCGGCGCCAGCCGGACCGATCCACAGCCCCGAGGATTTTCGCCGCCGTCACCCGGACGGCCGCATGGGCTCGGACCCCTACCTGGCCAAGGCCGAGCACGGCCAACGGTTTCTCGATCTGGCCGCCACCGCCCTGGCCGACGACCTCCAAGCCTTCCTGCCCTAGGGTCAACCCATTGCCCTTGTCCCGACTGCCACCCGCATGAGCCACATCTCAGCCGAGGACGTGCGCAAGGTCGCCCAGCTGGCCAGGCTGCAGCTGCCCGAGGATAAGGTGCAGGCCTACACCGGTCAGCTCGAGCGCATCCTCGACTATGTGGCCCAGCTTGAAGCCGTGGACACCGAAGGGGTGCCTCCCACAACCCGTGCTGTCGAAGTGGTCAATGTGACCCGTGAAGACCGGGTTGAACCCACCCCCGTGCGAGAGGACCTGCTCAACCTGGCCCCTCAACGGGAAGGGGACTTTTTCCGGGTGCCCCGGATCCTGGCGGACTGAATCAAGCCGCAGGATCAACGCACAGGCGACACTGCGGTGTGATGCAGCAGTTCAAGAACCCGACGCCGGGCGTGACGGGTTGGCATCAGGGCAGCCAGGGGGCGCAGGCGACTGCGGCGTTTCTTGTGGCTGCGAACACCCAGAAAGATGTCATAGAGAAAGTTCATGCCATCTTTGCGGCTCTCAAACAGACCGAGGCGCTGGGGTGAACCCTTGGCATCGAGAATGTGCTTGGTGGCGTGATAAGCGGGGCGATATTCGAACCAGGGAATCGAAGGCCAGAGATGGTGCACCAGGTGATAGTTCTGGCCCATGATCAGCCAGTTCATCAGCCTGCTGGGGTAAACCCTGGCGTTGTGCCAGCGGCTGCGCGACAGGAATGGGCGGTGGGGCAGATAGTCAAAGAACATGCCCAAGGTGACGCCCACCATCAACGCTGGGGCGAACCAACAGTTGAAGATGAAGGGCAGGAAACCAAATTTGGCCCCAGCGATTACAATCGAGGCAAATATGGCGCGGGCGATACCCCACTCCAGCAATTCATAGCGGCGCCACAGACGACGCTGAAAAAAGAACAGTTCGTGGTAAAAAAATCGCGGCGCAATCAACCACAACGGCCCGAAAGTGCTGACGATGTGGTCGGGGTCGTGCTTGGGATCGTTGACGTGGGCATGGTGCTGCAGGTGCACCCGCGTGAAAACGGGAAAGCTGAACCCCAGCAGCAGGGCGGCGCCATGGCCCATCACCGCATTCCAGAAGCGGTTGGGATGGGCCGCGTTATGGCAGGCATCGTGAATAACCGTGCCCTCAAGGTGCAGCGCCAGAAAGCCGAGCAGCAACAGCACCGGTAGGGGCCACTGGCCCCCAAACCATCCCCAGATGGTCAGAGCCGCCAGGGCATAGCCCCCCAGGAACAGCCCCACCGTGGGGTTCCAGGCAGCCGGGGGATCGAGAAATTCCTTGGGAACCGAGCGCGGCAGGACCTCCTGGCCTGCTGCCATGGGCACCTGCCTTGCCGGCACAGGGGTGAGCAGGGCCTGGGTCATCGGCGGCGAAGAAGCCAGATCAGCGGGGAACTGGGTGCAACAGCCCCGCACATCACGGGTGAACCCAACTTAAGGGCCCCAGGTTCGCGGCGCGAATGCCCACCGGGGGACTTGAACCCCCACAGCCGAAGCCACTGGAACCTAAACCCAGCGCGTCTACCAATTCCGCCAGGTGGGCGTGGCTAGAGCTTAGGCGCCCTCCACAATGGAGGCAGTGCACTTGCCCGGCCAGCCATGCTTGCCACCCTTGCCGGCCTGCTGGCCCTGGTCGCGGGACTGGCGCTGCTGCTGGTGCCGCTGCTGATCCCCGAGCTGTCGCGCCAGCGCGACGCCGTCTGGGGGGCGGTGGTGCTGCTGCTGGGCCTGACCCTGGTCACCAGCAGTGAGCGACTGGTGGGCTCACCGATGCTGGCGGTGCTGTGCGGCACGCTGCTGATCGGTCGGCTGAGCGTCGAGGTCAGCCAGAGCCGCTGGCGCGCCCTCAGCCCAGAAGAGCGGCAGACCCTCACCTCGAGTGAGCGCTGGCAGACGAGCCTGCAGCAACTGCTGGCCGCAGGTGCCCGGCTGGCGGCCCTGGCGCTCGAACTGCGTCAGCTGGCCATGGGCAGGTTCGGCCAGGCCAAACCGGCCAAAAGCGGTGGCAAGCGTTGGATCCGGCCGGAGATCGCAACACCGGAGGCATCTGAGACCAGTCCAGACACGCAAGAACCGCCGGTGGTCAGATCCCTGACCGAGGTCGACGCCCTGATTCAGGCCAGCGCCGACAACGCTGACGCGGCCAAGACCACGGGCGAAGCGGGATAATCGCCGGTTCAGTGCCTCAGGCCCGGTGACCGCGAGCTACAAGGACACGCTCAACCTGCTGCAGACCGGTTTCGGCATGCGCGCCAACGCCAAGGTGCGCGAACCCGAGCTGCAGGCGCTTTGGGCCGAACTGGGGCTCTACCAGCGGCTCAGCCAGGACAATCCTGGCCCGGTGTTCACCCTGCACGACGGCCCTCCCTATGCCAATGGGGCCTTGCATGTGGGCCACGCCCTCAACAAGATCCTCAAGGACATCATCAACAAGACCGCCCTGCTGCAGGGCAAACGGGCCCGGTTTGTGCCGGGCTGGGACTGCCACGGCCTGCCGATCGAGCTCAAGGTGCTGCAGGGGCTCAAGGCCGACGAACGCGCCGCCCTGACACCGCTCGAGCTGCGGCGCAAGGCCCACGCCTATGCCCTTGAGCAGGTGGCGCTGCAGAAGAGCGGCTTTGAACGCTGGGGCATCTGGGCCGACTGGCACCAGCCCTACCTGACCCTGAACAAGGCCTATGAGGCCGCCCAGATCGGGGTGTTTGGCCAGATGGTGCTGGCCGGGCACATCTACCGAGGCCTCAAACCGGTGCACTGGAGCCCCAGCTCCCGCACCGCCCTGGCCGAGGCTGAGCTCGAGTACCCCGATGGACACGTCTCGCCCAGCGTCTATGCGGCCTTTGCGGTCGAAGCGCTGCCCGAGGCACTGGCCCAGCAGTTGCAGGCCGCCGGTGTCGATGCAACCGGGTTGATCACCGGCCAGCAACTGGCGGTGGCGATCTGGACCACCACCCCCTGGACCCTGCCGGCCAACCTGGCGGTCTCGGTCAACGGCGCCCTGGACTACGCCATCTGCGCCGCAGGGGCGGGCCGCCATCTGGTGGTCGCTGCCGAGCTGCGCGAGAACCTTGCCGCGAGCCTGGGTCTGGAGTTGACCCCGGTGCTGCAGGTCAAGGGCGCCGAGCTCGAGGGCATCGTCTACCGCCACCCCCTGCTCGAGCGCAGCAGCCCAGTGGTGCTCGGCGGCGATTACATCACCACTGAGAGCGGCACCGGCCTGGTGCACACGGCGCCCGGCCACGGCGTCGACGACTTCAACACCGGCCGCAAGTACAACCTCCAAGTGTTGTGCCCGGTCGACGAAGCCGGCACGTTGACGGCCGAAGCCGGTCCCTTTGCCGGCCTCAATGTGCTCAAGGACGCCAACGGGGCGATCATCACGGCCCTGCAGCAGGCCGGCGCCCTGCTGGCCGAGGCCCCCTACGGCCACCGCTACCCCTACGACTGGCGCACCAAGAAACCGACGATCTTCCGGGCGACCGAACAGTGGTTCGCCTCGGTCGAGGGCTTTCGCGAGGCGGCCCTGCAGGCCATCGCCCAAGTCGAATGGCTGCCGGCCAGCGGCCGGAACCGCATCGAAAGCATGGTGCGTGAGCGGGGCGACTGGTGCATCAGCCGCCAGCGCACCTGGGGCGTGCCGATCCCGGTCTTCTATCACCGCGAAACGGGCGAGGTGCTGCTCAACCAGGAGACCCTGCAGCACATTCGGGCGCTGATCGCCGAGCACGGCTCGGATGTCTGGTGGCAGCGCGACGAGGCCGGCCTGCTGCCCGAACCGTGGGTGCCCGAGGCGGCCAACTGGCGCAAGGGCACCGACACCATGGATGTGTGGTTTGACTCGGGCTCGTCGTGGGCCGGGGTCCTGGGTGGCCTCGGCGAGCTGGCCGGTGACACCGACGCGACCCCGCTCAACTACCCGGCCGATCTCTACCTCGAGGGCAGTGACCAGCACCGGGGCTGGTTCCAGAGCAGCCTGCTGACCTCGGTGGCCGTCAATGGCCAGGCCCCCTACAGGCGGGTGCTGACCCACGGCTTCACCCTCGATGAGAAGGGCCGCAAGATGAGCAAATCGCTCGGCAACGTCGTCGATCCGGCGGTGCTGGTCGAGGGCGGCAAGAACGAAAAGCAGGAGCCCGCTTTTGGGGCCGACGTGTTGCGGCTGTGGGTGAGCTCGGTCGACTACTCGGCCGATGTGCCCCTGGGCCCGGGCATCGTCAAGCAGCTGGCCGACGTCTACCGCAAGGTGCGCAACACGGCCCGCTATCTGCTGGGCAACCTGCACGACTTCGTGCCCGAGCGCGACGCCGTGCCCTATGAGCAGCTGCCGCTGCTGGATCAATGGATGCTGCAGCGCACCGCCGCCCTGATCGACAACGTCACAGGCGACTTTGAGCGCTACGAATTCTACCGCTTCTTCCAGGCGCTGCAGAACTTCTGCGTCGTTGACCTCTCCAACGTCTACCTCGACATCGCCAAAGACCGCCTCTATGTGAGCGGCGCCGGTGACTTCAGGCGGCGCAGCTGCCAGACGGTGCTGCACCTGGTGGTCGAGCGCCTGGCCGGGCTGATCGCCCCGGTGCTGTGCCACATGGCCGAGGACATCTGGCAGAACCTGCCCTATCCGGTGGCCGAGCGCTCGGTGTTTGAGCGGGGCTGGCCCACCGCAGTCGACGCCTGGCGGCACCACGCGCTCGAGACACCGATGGGCGCGATTTTGGAGCTGCGGGCCCTGGTCAACCGCCAGCTCGAAGCCTGCCGCAGCGGCGGCAGCCTGGGGGCGTCGCTCGAAGCCCAGGTGCAGCTTGAGCTGCGTGCTGGCTCTGGCGATGCGGCCGGCGCACTGCAGGAGGCCCTGACCTGGTTGGCGAGCTCAAGCCACCCCAGCGTCGACAACCTGGCCGACTGGCTGCTGGTGTCAGCCCTGCAGATCGGCGGAGAGCCCCCCGCAGCCATGCTCAGCGAAGCCAGCGACGCGGGCATCACGGTGCGCGTCGCCAAGGCCGCCGGCGATAAGTGCGAGCGCTGCTGGCACTACGAAAGCGACATCGGCCAGCACCCGGCGCACCCGACGTTGTGTGGACGCTGTACAGCAGTCTTGGGCTGATGATCAACACGAACCACGCCAACTGCACCCTCTACGGGCGAGGCCATGTCTGAAGAACAACTCAAAGCCTTTCTCGCCAAGATCACCAGCAATCCCGAGCTGCGCGCACGGCTCGAGCGGAGCGGCGCCGACCCACAGGCCCTGGCCCAGGAGCTGGGTTTGACCATCGACGCCGACGATTGGGCGGCCTATCTAGCCGGCCAGATCGAGGGTTTGAGCGATGGAGACCTCGAGGGAGTCGCCGGAGGCACGAGGTCGACCTTTTACGAAACACAATGCGCGCCACAGTGCAAAGACACCAACGTCTTGGGCTGCACGACCGAAGTGGTGGGGTGCCAAACCCGAAAAGGTTGGACTTGCCCTTGAGAGGACCGGGTACCGCTCACCAAGCCTGGGGATCCAGCAACAGCTGCGGTGCAGTCGGTCCGACCAGCACCGCTTCTACAGAGGGATTAAGCGGACCGAGCAGGACTTCGCCGCTCTCGAGCACAACACCGCCTGGCAACACCGGCTGATCCGGATCAAAGGCTGTTGGATGGGTGGTACTGCTCGAAAAACCGCGGTAGATCAGCAACTCAAAGGGATCAGCCGCACCCGCCTCGGCAGCTGAGGGCACGGTGCCCCGCAGCCG
>JAIXOF010000173.1 GCA_027486935.1 Cyanobium sp. C1_MAG_00004
AAGGGGTGGAGCTGAGCTGGATGGCCTACGACCCCGAGCCGGCCGAGCGGGCGCTGCCGGCCTTGATGCACAACATGGGTGCCGTCGAATACCAGGGTTGCTGGGCCCGTTTCTGGGTGGACCTGGGCACCAGCGACGCTGTCGCCCTCGACGTGCTGATCAACACCCTGCGCCAGCTC
The DNA here is from genome assembly GCA_027486935.1 of Cyanobium sp. C1_MAG_00004. GTDB lineage: Bacteria > Cyanobacteriota > Cyanobacteriia > PCC-6307 > Cyanobiaceae > RGUW01. Next base: position 180 of record JAIXOF010000173.1, read on the forward strand.
AGTCATGAGGTGGTGGAGATCGAGCAACTGCTGATCGGTGGCCTCAACGAGGACTGGCCGATCGAAGAACAGAGCGAGGCGATGTTTGCCGGCCTCGATCTCCTGGCGGATGCGGAAGAGGATGAAGACGAGGAGGATCAGGACGAGGACGACGACGACCGCTGACCCGTGGCCCGCGAACTGCGCCGTCTACTGCTGTCACCCGAGCGGCTGGGCGCCGCACCAGCGACGGGGGCGGTGCTCCTGGAGCCGGCCGAGCAGCACTATCTGAGCCGGGTGCTGCGGCTGCGGCCGGGAGATCGCTTTGCGGTGGTCGACGGTGCCGGCCACCTGTGGCTGGCCAGCCTGGCCGGTGACCAGGCCCAGCTGCTGCAGCCCCTGGCTGGGCCCTGGCAGCACGAGCCTGAGCCCCAGACCCGTCTGAACCTGGCGGTGGCCCTGCCCCGCCGCGATGCCGATGTGCTGCTGCGCATGGCCACCGAGCTGGGCATCGATGGGCTGCAGCCGCTGCAGGCCGAGCGCAGCGTGGCCGAACGCTGGAACCGGCCCCGGGCGCTGGCGATCGTGCGCGAGGCGCTCGAGCAGTGCGAGCGCCTGTGGCTGCCCGAGCTGCAGGACCCCTGCAGCCCCGAAGCTGTGTTTGGCGCGGCAACGGGGGTGCGGCTGCTCGCCACCACCCGCGGGGCTCAGCCGCAGTCCCTGCCCGCACGGCTGCCGGCCCCGCTGGGCGCCAGCTTCGAGGCGGTGACTGTGGCGATTGGTCCCGAAGGCGGCTGGAGTCCTGCCGAAGAGGCCCTGGCGATCGAACGGGGCTGGCAGCCGGTCAGCCTGGGGGCTGCAATCCTGCGCACCTCCACTGCCGCGGTGGCGGCCACGGCCCTGCTGACCAGCTGGCGCGCTGGGCTCAGCCCTTAGCTGCGAAACAGGCCCGAGGCCATCGTCTTGAAGCCGGCCAGGTTGGCACCGGCCCGGCGGCGGCGGCTGGGCACGGCGTTGGCCGGGTTGAGGGCCTCGGGCGCAAAGGTGACGGTGCTGGCGGGCGGCATGGCCTCCTGGGCGGCGCGCAGTTCGGCGGCGATCGCCTCGGCGGTGGTCAGGCTGGGTGCGGCGGCGGCGGCTGAGACGGCGGGGTCGGGTGCTGCGGCACCTGCAGCGGTCTTGACGGTGGCGGCAGGCACCGGTGCTGCGCTGGGGGCAGCCTTGGGCGCTTCGGCAGCGATCGCCACCCGGGCGGGCTTGGCCCCTTCGCTGCCCAGGTCAAGAAAGAAGCTGGCCTTGCGGTTGAACACCATCGGAAGCACCTTGATCGGCTGATTATCCGCTGGCCGCGGCGCCCTACGCCGTCGGCCGTTGGGCAGTGCAACACAATCGGGCGGTGGCGGTTCTCTGGTGGCGGTCTCGGCAATGACGGTCCTGATGCACTGGCTGGGGGCGCTGCTGATCAATGCGGTGCTGATCGCCGCCGCCAGCCGCGTTCCCCTGCTGACCCGCGCCGGCTGGGTCCATGCGGCGGCGCTGGGCACGATGCTGTGGGGCACCCTGGGTCTGCCCGGCTGGTTGGCGGTGGTGGCCTACCTGGCCCTGGGGTCGTTGGTGACGCGGCTGGGTTTTGGCGACAAACAGGCCCGCGGCCTGGCCGAGGCCCGCGGCGGCCGGCGGGGCCCCGAGAACGTCTGGGGCTCGGCGGCCACGGGTGCCCTGCTGGCGTTGCTCAGTGCGGTGGTGGCCGAGCCCTGGCGCCCGTTGCTGCTGATCGGCTTTGCGGCCAGCTTTGCCGCCAAGTTGGCGGACACCTTTGGCAGCGAGATCGGCAAGCGCTGGGGGCGGCGCACCGTGTTGATCACCACCCTGCGGCCCGTTCCCCCTGGCACCGAAGGGGCGATCAGCCTTGAGGGGACCGCCGCCAGCCTGGTGGGCGGCCTGCTGATGGCCCTGATCTGCAGCGGCCTGGGCTTGCTGGCGGCAGCCGGCCCCCCGCTGCCAGTCCTGGTTCTGGTGACTGGGGTCGCCTTGTCGGCCACCCTGATCGAAAGCGCCATCGGCGCCACCCTGCAGCGCCGCTGGGGGTGGCTCAGCAACGAGTTGGTCAATGGCCTGCAGACCGCCATCGCTGCCCTGCTGGCCATGGGCCTGGCCTGGGCCGTTGCCAGTCCGGCCTAGGCAACCACGGCTTCGCTGACCAGATCCAGCAGGGTCAGGGCCCCGTCGTTGCCGGGCTCGGTGGCAAGGGGCGCATCCAGGCTGCGCAGATGCAGGGCCCGCTGCACGGCGGCGGCGTCGCGCAGTTGCTCGATGCGGCAGCCCAGGGCTCTGGCCAGGGCGCCTTCGCCCATCGGCGGCAGGCCCCGGCCGTGACGCTGCTGTTGCAGGCTGCAGACCCGTTGCTGCAGCTCGCGCAACCGCCGTGGGGTCTTGATCGGCTGGTTGCGGTCGCGCTCTTCGTGCTGCATTGCGCCGCGGATGAACGGCACCGCCACGGTGCTCAGGCTCAGGCCGCGGCTCGGGTCAAACCGTTCGATCGCCTTGATCAGGCCGATGCAGCCCACCGACACCAGATCCTCGTAGCCCAGCTGGCCTTTGCCCTGCTGGGCTGCGGCCACCCGGTGCACCAGCCCCAGGTTGGCCAGGACCAGACGGTTGCGCAGCCGCAGCCGTTGTTGGGAACCGCGGCAGCGGTGCAGCTGGGCCAGCAGCTGTTGGTTGAGCTTGGGGTCGTGGGCCATCGGTGGAGCAGGTTCCGTGTTTTCACGGTCCACCCGCTGCCGCCGTCGCCGCCTCACCCCAACAGGGGATTGGACGCTCACCCGTTGGAGTGAAGTTCCTCTGGTGCTGCCGGTTCAGCCCGGGGTGGGGGTGCCCAGCCCCAAGGGCTGGAGGCCTGCCCACTGCTGCAGGACCGGCCAGTCCCGCAGACGGGCGAACACCTGCCGGTGGCCGTCGCTGTTGAGGTGCAGGCCGTCGCTGCACAACCACTGCTCCCAGCGGGGATCGGCCAGCAGCGGCTCGAGCAGCGGCAAAAACGGCACATCGGCGTCCTGGCAGGCCTCCTGCAGCAGGGCGTCGTAACGCTGCACAGCCCCCAGGGTGTACCACAGCACCTCGGCATAGGGCATCGCCGCCTCCACCACCGGCGTCAACCCGATCACGAACACCGGCGCCAGGCTGCGGGCCAGGGGCAGCAGTTGCTGCAGGCCGAACAGGAACCCGTCTGGATCCAGTTGGGGGCGGCCATCGGCGCGGCCCACTCGGGCGGTGTCGTTGAGGCCGATTCCCAGCAGGATGCCCTGGGGCCGTTGCCGGCGCAGCTCGCCACGGCAGCCCACCTCGGCCGGCAGGCGCGATGCCAGCCGCTCAAGCCCGTCGCCGCGCACGCCCAGGTTGTAGAGCACCGGCCCGTCGGGCAGGTCCATCCAGTGGCGGCGCAGCCGCTCGCACCAGCCGCCCTCGAGGGGATCGCCCCAGCCGTACACGCCACTGTCCCCCAGGGCGATCAGTTTCTTGGGTGCGGTCAGGCTCACGGCTCGCAGCTGTGGAGGTCGATCAGCGCTGATCCTCCTCGACCACCTCCTTCAGTGTTTTTCCATCTCTGACTTGCCATCCCTGACTTGCCATCCCTGAACTGCCATGGCAGAAGCCCAAAGTCTGGAAGGATGCCACTCAGTATGAACGGGTCATCAATTCGGGTTGGTTGCTAAGAGCTGAGACGCTTGTTTCAAGCAGGGCAGAGCCACATCCGGATCGGAGATTTCAGTTCGGCGTTCAATCGACAAGCTGGCCTCAATGACAGGTTGATGCCGTTCCCCGATGCCTCATGCATTTGCCGCGCCTGCAATCTGCAAGGGAATGTTCCCGTACTTTGCGGCAATGATGCTGAAGGATGAAAGGTAAGATCCAACCAATTGGTCGCATTGTGCGAGGGTCACCAGATCAATCATCGCATCTTGAATGCTTATTGGTTGGCTGCGATCGAGCAGTCTCGGCGGATGCCAATAAATTCTTTTCCCAAAGATGTCTCTCAGTTCTGTGGCTTCGCGTTCGCAATCAGTGCAGACAAGAAAGCCGCTTCCCTCTGACCTGTCAATCTGTTGTTTAATTGCTGCTTTGAAGTGCTCTAATGAACTTGTTGCGATTGACCGCACATGGTCGCCCCTGCGAATGTGAACACCGATCAGGGAATCATGCTTCTCTCTAATAGTTGCGATTCTTCTTGTAGCCCTTTTCGATAAGTTGGGATTTGGCTTGAACGGCGGATCAATATTGATGGTCTCTTCAAATTCTCCGCAGGTTTGTATCCATTGAAATGGTATAAATTTCGCATCCCCGAAGCGAGGCGGTTGTTCCCAAGGGATGCCGGGGTGAGTTGCGCGATTCAGTCCGAGTCCAAATGAGGAAAAAGTGTGACGGCAGAGCGATAAAAATTTACGGTGTAATCTCGATGATTGCCTAATTGTTAATACTTTGCTTGGTGTATTTAGCGTAAATAAACTTCGCCAGCAGCATCCTAATTCTGGCAGGATTGGCCAGATTAGAACGACCGTTTTTTGTTGCTTAATTGCAAAGGCTTTTGCCGCCCAAAGTGTCCTCAGTCGATTGGCCAAGCCGCCCTGCATTTCAACTGTATAGAAGATGGTCATTGTTTAACTTTTTTGCTTTGCAGTCGTAATGATTGACGGCAGCTGTTGCGTTTTCTTTCTCGGGGTTGATGAGTTGTTGCCTGCGTGGGCCGTCGCAGGTTGTGGGGCCTTGCTGTGGTTTTCGTTCCGCTCGAAAACCGTGGTCTCTTGAGTGGTTGTAAAAGCCAGATTTGTTTGCTGCAGCTTCGGTCTGGAGGTTGATTGTAATTCCGCTTTCATCAAGAGCGGCCAGAAGGTTTGGCTTTGCGTTTGCGCTATTGAGGTCTTGTTTTAGTGTGAGGTGTCGTCTTGGATGATTCAGACGGTTGTCCATAACTTGCAGCCGTTGTAGTTCTGGTTTCTGTGGCCGACGGTTTGCGGTTGTCAATCTGCAGCAGGTTTGTTCATTTTGCCGGCTTCGTTCATCTGAGCTCTCAACCCAATTAAGCGCTCAGTAGTCGCCGGCGGCTCTGGTCGCTGAGCTCCTCTCCGATCAAGGTCAGCAGGGCATAGGCCACCAGCAGCAGCGCAATCTGCGGCCAGGCAAAGGCGGCCAGGCTCTCGCGCAGCTGGCTGCCCAGGCCCGTGCCTCCCACCAGGCCCACCACCACGGTTTCGCGCAGCAGCACATCACTGCGGTAGGCGCCATAGGCCAGGTAGGTGTTGGCCACTTGGCTCAGACGGCCGTACAGCAGGGCCAGCCTGGGGCC
>JAIXOF010000043.1 GCA_027486935.1 Cyanobium sp. C1_MAG_00004
GCCAGCAGCCCCTGGCAGCAGCAGCGGATCCCCAGGCCAGGCCCCCTGGCCTTCCCCCTACTGGTGGAGCGCCTCAACAACCGGCTCAGCAACGAAACCCTGCTGGAGCGGGTGCAGCGCCTGATCAACGAAGCGCAAAGAGCCGAAGGGTAGTAAGGATCATCATCCTCGTTTGGGGTTGCAAGCAAACCCATCTGATTCTGGGGTGATTCGATCGATCGATCAGCTTTGTTGAGTTGTCATTCTTTTCCCATTCCTTTTCTCCCAGCGATTGATTGCACCACCACTGCGAGCATGGCAACCAGCGTGATCGTCGGACCAGGTGGCCAATCACAGACCAGCGCAAGCACAAAACCAACAGTGCTTAGGGCTATTCCCAACTGCGCAGCTCGCCACAGAGCCTGATTCATGCTTTTGGCTTGTGGAAGGGCGATAACGGTAGGGGCACAGAGGAGCGCCATCACCAAAATCACGCCGATGGCCTGGGCTGCCGAGACCAGGATCCATGCCGTCAAAACAGCCAAGAGACGTTGGGTCGGGCGCAGCGACAGGCCCGCGTCGGCGGCCGCCTGCGGGTCAAGACCAAGCCACTGCAAGGCGGTAAAGCTGTGATTCAGCAGCAGCAGCAACAGCAAGAGCCCCAAAACAACACAAACCAGATCGCTGAGGCCCGAAAGGAGCAAATCTCCGAATAACAGGCTCTCCAATTCGGCATCCTGGTTCAGGGCATGTAGCAACAGCACACCAAAGCTCAAGCTGCCGGCCAGCACTACCGTGTGGATGGCATCTTGATCCCGCTGGCAACTGCGCCGGCCTAAGGACTCACCTAAAAGAAGGGTCAGCAGGGCAGCCAGAACACCACCAACCGAGGGAGGCAGTCCCAAACCCTGGGCGACCACCAGACCAGGCAGAACCCCATAGGCCATGACCTGAGTGCTCAACACCCGCTGTTGAACTACAAGCAGGGTGCCCAACAACGGGCAGGCCGTACCGCAGACCATGGCCACGGCCAGGGGCACGAGCCACCACATCCCCATAAGTTGACTCAACACAGGCGTCCCTTCGAAAGCGTCAGATGCTGGACTGGGGCTGGAGCATCACCCTCAATGGCCTGCTGCTGCAACAGCTCTGGCAACACACCGTGATGGCTGAGCAGAACGGCCTTACCAGAGACAACGACGCCAAGCAGCAACTGAGCCAGATCGGCCCGACTGTTGTGATCCAACCCGTTGAAGGGTTCATCCAACAGCAGCACTTCGGCCTGCTGACAAAGGACCCGGGCAAGCAGCACGCGCTGCTGCTCGCCGCCGGAGAGCTCCGCGATCGGGCGCCTTGCCAAGGCCTCAAGCCCAAATGCCGCCAAGTTCAGATCACTGATTCGCCGCGCAGCCAAGCGGTTGCGTACACCGCTCAGCCCTGTGCCCAGATCAACCAGGGTCTGCACATCCATGGGCATATCCCAACGGGTGCTGGGTCGCTGTCGCAGCAAAGCAATCCTGCGCTGCGGCTTGGTGTGGGGTGCACCGCGAAAAAAAACGCTACCCATGCTGGGGCGTCGTCGCCCGTGCAAAAGCTCGAGCAGGGTTGACTTCCCGGCTCCGTTGTCTCCATGGAGGACAACGAAGCTGCCCTCACCGAGCACAAGGTCGACACCCTGCAGCAGCAGACGACCATTGAGGTTGCAATGGAGAGCCAATGCCTGGAACAGCGGCGGCTCTGACCGCAAAGGGACTCTGACCACTGGCAAAGAAGGCGACTGACTGGTATGAATGATATCCATTATCATTTTTACGGTTCATGCCCGGCAGTTCCCGTCCTTTGCGGTGCTCGAGCCACAGGGTTCAGTTCCGGCGACTTGCTCGTCTCGTGCAGGCCTCCTGCCTGGGTGTTGCCGTGGCCAGTCCTGGTGTTGCAACAGCGGCACCACCGCTGGTGGCAGCAGTCGACGGAGTGCTCTGCGACCTCAGCAAAACCCTCGCGGGACCTCAGCTGCGTGTGCAGTGCCTGATTCCCGCTGGGGCGGACCCTCACCAGGCCGTTCTTAGGCCAAGTGACAGACAGGCGCTTGATGCCGCTCAGTTGGTTGTGCTGAATGGCTATGGGCTGACACCTGCACTCAAGCGCCTGCGGCAGGGCACGAACTGGGTAACTGTTGCTGAACAGGCCGTGCCCCAGAGCCCTGGCGGCGATCCCCACGTATGGCACGACCCCACCAATCTGCGGGCAATGACACGAAGCGTCGCTGCAGCGCTCAGTCGACTGGCTCCATCCGCTGCGACGCAGATTCAGCAGCGCAGCAAGGCTGCTGAATCCGTACTGAACGATCTGGACAACTGGGCAGGAGCCCAGATCCGCAGCATCCCCGAAGCCAGTCGGATCGTTGTGAGCGAACACAGAGCCTTTGCCACGTTGGCCCGCAGGTATGACCTGCGGGAACTAGCGCTGCTGCCCGCATTCACCACAGCTGGTGTCCTGCGACCCTCCAGCCTTGCCTCGATCAGCAAAGCGGTGCAGGAGTCGGGAACCAGGGTCTTATTCAGCGAAAACGCCAGCTCATCCAAAACGTTGCGACGCATCAGCCGCAGCAGCGGTACTCCGATCGATCCCACGCCCCTGGTGGCTGACGGCTTGGCCACAGGCCTGTCCACGGTTCAGACCGCCACACGAAACATCTGCACCGTGGTCAGTGGGCAGGGAGGTCGTTGCGACCGAGCCGGGGCCGAACGCCTAAATCGCCGCTGGTCAGCCATTCCATGACAACACAACGAGGATCAATCCCCCCAAATCCCAGCGTCACCCTGTCCTTGATGCCCCTGCCATGACCTTGAAACGCCGCCCACTCGTCTGGCCCCAGCTCAGCGGTTTCCTGGCTGCTGTACTGGGTCTATCCATCACCCCACTGGACCCACCTGCTTTAGCCCATGGTGAGGCTGGTGGTGCCATGAAACTTGAGCCAGGAACCTTCAAGCTCTCCCCGTTGCTCACCATCGAAGGCCATGGGGGGTTTGAAAACAACCTGCCAGAACAGCCACGTCACTACGCCATTGATGGTCTTGTGGGTGTCTCGATGGGCTGGGGCCTCGAACATGGAGGCAGTATTGAATTAGAAGCCTCAGTGGGCCCTGCATTCGTCTGGGGAGAAGCGGAACATTTCTACGGCAGAGTGCATCTTCACCACCACGAAGAAGGAGAAGAAGAAGAAGAAGAAGAGCATGCTCCCTCCAACGACACGCCCTTTCGGCGTACCGATATGAAGGGATTGTTTCAATTTCGCTATGCACCAAATGAACGCCTGGCTTTTCTGGCGCAATGGAAGCCCTACTGGGTCACCCAAACCCAGGGCGAAGATGTAGCCGGATTGAAGAACGAACTGGCCTTTGGCATCAACTGGGCGCTGGGTGATGGGGATGTCAATTTCGCTCTAGGCGACGGAATTGAGACAATTGCCGATGGCTTGTTTATCTCTATCGTGAATCGTTCAGGCTGGGAATCAACAGGCGTGTTCCTGGGCAATTACACCGATCCCTGGCTTGGCCTTGGGTTCAATATCGATCTGCTGAATGTGATCATTTCAGCTGGACCTCGTTATTATGTTCCGGGCAGTTACTCAGGCCTAGCCAGTCGCGTCGATTGGGGTGGCGAGATCGAACTGGCCTATCCGATCAGTTCCAAGGTGGTTCTCTTTGCACATTGGCGTCCTATCTACAGCACCGGATCGGGCGAAGGTTGGGGAGTGGGGTGGGTCAACCACGCAGGAACCGGCATCACCTTCCGTTTCTAAGCTACCATGACAATTAAGGTGATACTTGATTCAAGCCTTTCACTTGATCAAGATGAGCCAATCTATAAGAAATTCGGTTGAACCCAGCCACCAAGGCCCCTGTACTTGCTCAGCGGCCTTGGCGGCCGAAGCCCTCAAAAGACCGAACAGTTGTGAGCCGAAAACAAGAGCTTTCCTGCACGATTCAACTTCGATGAATCGTTGATTAGCAACCAAATACCTAATGTGCTCACTAACGAGGCGAACTCCCCAGGGTTCAAAAACCAGTCAACAAGCATTTAAGCTTTGTCGATGAACAAATTCCCTTAGGCCGGTCCCAGTGACAAGAGCAAATCCGGCTTATGTACCGGCATCCATGAAGACCATCTGGGCGTGCTAAGCGCAGAGCTCAAGGGCACGAGCAACGATTTGTTGGTCGAGATAGGCGAGTGGTCTTAGCGGGCCCCGACCCAACCAGTTGCTGCCGAATCACAGCGGAGGCTGCCATGGCTCAGGCGTGCCTTCCATCGAGCTGGAGGAGTAGCTTCGTGCAGTGCTCGATCAAAACTGGTAGATCTATTTTGATGGCACCCCAAACCACTTGAACGGTCACATTCAGGTACTTGTGGGTGATTAAGTTGCGGAAGTCAATGATTTATCTACCATCAGGGATCTCCGCAAACAGCTCAGGATCCCTCTGAATAGATCTGTTGCCTAAGGGCCTCGATGCTTTGTTTGACGTAGGGATTGTGCACGGCATCGGCCATAATCAGATCGACGTGCGCAGCAAGCCCCAAAAAAGGTCATTCAAGAGTGCGAAGTAAGCCTTGTAGAGGCGGCGGGATCAAGAGGATGGAACTCCACCAACAGGTCGATGTCGCTCTCTCCAGGTCGGTAATCAGGCCTTAGCACCGAGCCAAACACATCCATACGCGCCACGTGATGCCGCTGGCAAGCGTCGGCAATGGCCTCGAGCTGAGGATGGGCGAGGGCAAGGCTCATAGCGCCAGACCAATCTGCTCATTACCGTCCAATTCAACGGGCCGCGGGCTGATCCACTGAATCAGCCAGCGCGACGACGCGGTAATACTCACGCTCGTCCGAACAGCACAGATCGCCGTAATAGCGCTCGAGCACGTCGTAGGCCTCGTCGTAGCTGCCGAACTGCTGCCCGGCGATGGCATCGCAGCAGCCGTCGTCGCGCACGATCAGGTAACGCATGGGCTCTGCATCACTCACGCGGGTCCCCCCTGCTGGGCCAGCCAGCGCACAAGCGCCTTGCTGGGATCGGCCAGCTCTTCGAGCGAGCCATAGAGCCAGTCACGCCAACCCTGCTGCGGCAAGCCGCTAAACACCATCAGGTTGAGGGGGTAATCCTCAGAGTCACTGCAACGGCGAAAGTCATCGCGGTAGAGAAAGACCGGTTTGCCCAGGGCGATCGCGGCACCCAGCTCGAGCATCACCCCCTCGTCAGGTGGGGTGCCGTTGACGATCGCCAGCAGCGCATCGGCATCACGCACATCCTGCAGATCGGCCTGAGCCACACGCCAGGCCCAGCCGGGTTGGGCCAGATCGACCTGACCATTGCGGGCAAACGGCTCCCAGACCTCAAGCCCGAGGTCCTCGAGCGCCAGCACAAAATCGGGCAGCAGCCGGGCGCGCCAATGGGGCGAAAACCCGTAGGGCGAGGCCAGGTACAGGGTGGGGCGGCTCAAGGGCGAGAGGCGCGGTACTGCTGCTCATCGGCGGCGGCCAGGGTGGGATTTTCCCAGGGAAAGACGATCCAGTCGCTGGACTCGACCACCTCGACCGCCTGCCACCACTGCGGTTCGGCCTTGCTGATCCACACCACCACCCGGCTGCCCTCGAGCTGCCGGTAGGGCGTCAGCGTCAGACCGGTCTCATAGACGTCATCCACCACCAGGCAACCCGGCTGGGGCTGGGGCAGCAACGGCAGCGCCAGCCGGTGGCTCAGGCACACGGCCAGCACCAGGCCGCCACGGGGAATGCCATGGATGCCACAGAACGGCGCATCGGCGCAGGCTGCGGCGATCTGATCAACCGCCCTATCAAAGTCATGCCAGGTCAGGGTACGCATGGGCCCTCAGGTCATCTGAGCTCTGACAAAGCTGTCCCAGATCCGCGTGGGCATCAGGCGGTTGGCGATCACCGACACCGACTGGTGGCCGCACAGGTAGCGGGCCCTTGGCCGGGGATCCGTCAGGGCGGTTTCGATCGCGCGGGCCACCACCTCAGGCGAAGAGGCCCCGCGGTAGACGTTGTCCCAACCGGCGCGCACCTTGCGCATCATGGCGCCGTAGACCGAACAGGCCTGGGCCTGCTCGATCGACGGCTGGGCCACCGCTGCAAAGTCGGTGGCGATCAGCCCCGGTTCGATCAACACCACCTGCACCCCGAAACGGTGCAGCTCGAGCCTCAGGGCATCACTGAGCGCTTCAAGGGCGTGCTTGCTGGCGCCATACCAACCCGAACCCGGGCTGACCCACCGACCCGCAATCGACGAGACGTTGACGATGCGGCCCTGCCCCCGCTCGCGCATGGCGGGCAGCAGCAGCTGGGTGAGCCCCATCAGACCGAAGACGTTGACCTCAAAGATGGCCCTGGCCTGCTCAAGAGCCATGGTCTCGAGCGGGCCCACCTCGCCGTAGCCCGCGTTATTGACCAGGGCATCGAGCACGCCATAACGCTGGGCCACCTGGTCAGCCAGCTGGGCCCGCGAGCCGCCGTCGCTGAGGTCCAAGGGCAACACGATCGCCCCTGCAGCGGCCAGGGGCGCCATGGCCTCCACCCGCCGCGCGGCGGCGATCACCCGCCAGCCCTGTTGCAGCAGAACCTGGGCTGTGGCAGCGCCGATGCCGCTTGAGGCACCGGTGATCAGAACCGTGCGAGTGGTCATGCGCGTTGCTGACGCCTCAGGACTGCTCAAGACGGCGCACAATCACACCCATCAGCACCAGCGACCCCGCCAGGGCAATCAGCAACGCAATCGTCATGGTGGGTCCCGCTTTCGGTGCCGATTCTGCCGCGCAGCAGCAGCTGGTGTTCGTCTACGGCAGCCTCAAGCGGGGAATGGTGAATCACCACCAACTGGCGGGGGCGCACTTCTTGGGAACTGCCCAGCTGGGTGGGTTGCACCTGTTCGATCTAGGCCCCTTTCCGATGGCGGTGGCCACCGACGACCCCGCTGCCGTGCTGCAGGGCGAGGTCTATGGGATTGACGCGGCCCAGCTGGCTGGGATGGACCGGTTCGAAGGGGTCCCTCGGTTGTACGAGCGCCAGCGTCACCAGCTGAGCGACGGGCGCCACGTCTGGGTCTACGTGGGCCGCAGCCAGCAGGTGCGCCACGTCCCACGCATCACCAGCTGGCCACCAGCCAGCGACCACCCGCGGCCAGCACCAGGGCCAGCAGCGAGGCGCTGAACCAGGCCAGACCGCTGTTGGCCAGCAGGCGCCGCAACAGCACCACGGCCCAGACCCAGCCCATTGCAACAACGGCGCTTTGGCAGAAGCCGATCACGTGGGGATCGGCGCGCCAGGCCGGCAGGCTGGGGTCGCCCAGGCTGACCGGCAACAGGGCTCCGGCCTCGCCCATGCCAAGGGGCAGATGGCGCGCCAGCAGCAGGGCCCAGATCAGGGGCAACAACCCATACAGCGTGCGCCGCAGCCGCGCCGCAGAAAACAGCAACCGGGCCCCCAGAAACAACGCCGACGGCAGGGCCAGGGCCGCCGTCGCCACCGCCAGCCGCGGCAGCAAGGGTCCCTCGACCAGGCTGGCGGGCGCCAGTGGCAGCCAGCCCAGCAGGCGCTGCCAGTGGTGCAGGCAGAGATCCCCTGCCAGCACCAGCAACAACCCGGGCTCCCCGGGGGGGAGCTCCATCTCGCGCTGAATGTCAGCCGCAGGGGGCCGCAGGCTCAGCTGCACCGAGCGATGCGGGCAGGCCTGGGCGCAGGTCAGGCACAGCACGCAGTTGCGGTTGTCGACCAGGTGGGCCGGATGGGTGCCCAGGGGACAGCCCGACGTGGCCAGGCCCTCGCCATCAGCCGGCCCGCCCTTGAAACAGGCGTAGGTGCTGCAGCTACCGCTGCAGGTGCCCACCTGGGCCCTGAGCTCAAGAATCGACAACTTGGCGAACAGGCCATTCATCCCCCCCACCGGGCACAGATACCGGCACCAGAAGCGCTTCTCAAAGCGCAGCGAGCCGATCACGGCACCGGCGGTGATCAACAGCAGCAGGCAACTGCTGAGCCAGGCCGTGTTCTGCAGGTTCCAGACCTCCTCCCACAACAAAATCGCGGCAAAACCAGCCGCCAGCAGGGGCGAAGCCCAGCCATCACTGCTGCCCCTGGGCCAGCGGCTGGGCTGCCAGCCCAGGGTCTTGGCGATCCGCTGGCAGATCTCGCCCCAGACCATGAACGGGCAGAACGAGCACCACAGCCGCCCCACCAGGGGGAACCCCATCAGGATCAGCGGCCACCACCAGGCCCAGAACAGATTCAGGGCACCGTTGTGATTCCGGTCCTGGGGCCCCAGCCAGAGCACAGGTTGACCAGCACGAACACCCAGCTGACCAGGCCGAGCAGCAGTGCGTTCCAGAGCCATGGGGCGCGCATCCACTCGCGCAGCTGGGGTTTCCAACGCCACAGGTCAAAGCGAGCGCGCTGCTGCCGCGGCGAAGTCCAGAAGACGTCATCGGGCAGGACGGCAGGCCACTGTCCCCCCTGGCGGCGCACCTGTTGCAGGGCCCGATAGATCAGGGTTTCCAGCTCCCGCAGATTGTTCGGGAAGTCGTAGCTCTGCAGCCGTTTGACGACGGCCTGGTCGACCTGCGGTGGGGTGGTCCAACCCAGCTTGCGGCTGCGCTGACGCACGCCATAGCGCAACCATTCGCCCAGGTCCTGGCGGCGCACCCGCAGCGGCGGCACCCGGATCAGGGTGCAGACCCGATCAAAGGCCGGCAGGGCCTGCTCGGCGGTGAAGAACAGGCGACCCTCAAAGTCCTTGCTGCCCGCCAGTTCGAGCAGCTTGTGCTGCAGGGGGGCCGGAGCCTGCTCAAGCTTGTCGATCAACAGGGATCCCCGTCCCAGCAGCTCCAGCAGCAGGGGGCCGTGGTCGTGGCCGCCAAACAGCTCGCTGCCATCGGGCCGCAGCAGGGCCCCGTCAAAGCGCAGCATCAGCTGCTGGCGATCGGCCGAACCGAAATGGATCAACGCGGCCAGATTGTCCTTCTCCAGGCCGGGCTCACCGCTGATCAACACGGGCCGGCGCTGGGGGTCTTCAGAGGCCTTGCGCACAGCCTCCCGCAGGTTCTGGGCATAGCGGCTGCTGCCCACCACACCCCGCCGGGCCCGGCCCACCAGGTGGGGGGCCAGCTGCTGCAGGGCCGCATGGTCCAGAGGGCTGGAGGGAGTCGCCATCGATGCGGACCCTTTTGCCCACTCTGAACCGGACGACGATCAGCGATTGCAGACAAACCCTCCCGCAAGAAAAACTTTCTGGAGAGTTGGCGCAGACTCGGCCCGCAGATCCGCTCCTGATCAAGGTCTGCGCCTTGCATTAATGACAACGCTTCCCAAATCCAAGGCCATCAAGACTGGCCAGCTGGTCGCCCTGACCCTGGCCACGAGCCTGTCGCAGGCGGTACTGGCCGACGGGATCACGGCAACGAGCGGCCTATCGGCCGTCAACGCCTACATGGAGCAGCAGGAGATCGACGAACTGAAGGCGCTGCGTTCGAAAAACCAGGTGACCAGCGTCAATCAGTTCTCTGACGTGCGGCCCACCGACTGGGCCTACCAGGCCCTGAGCAACCTGGTCGAAAAATACGGCTGCGTTGCTGGCTATCCGAACGGGATCTACAAAGGTGGGCAGGCCATGACCCGTTTTGAGGCGGCGGCCCTGCTGAACGCCTGTCTCGATCGCGTCAGCGAACAGACCGACGAGCTCAAACGCTTAATGGAGGAGTTCAAGCAGGAACTGAGGGTGTTGCGCGGCCGGGTCGACGGCCTGGAAAAGCGAGTTGGTGTGCTTGAGGCTCAACAGTTCAGCACCACTACCAAATTCACAGGCCAGGCGACGATGGTGGTCGGTGGCAACTGGTTTAACGGCTCTGCGATCAACACCGCAGCGAACACCGTCAACCGCAACACCGGTGCTGCTGTTTCCCTCTATAACGCTGTCAGCTTCAACTACGACCTGCAGCTGAACTTTGACACCAGCTTCAGCGGCAAGGATCTGTTGCGCACCAACCTGCGGGCCGGCAACTTCGGCAACAGCCGTTTTGGTGGCGAACCCCATTCCCTGGGCAACCTGTCCGAATTGCAGGTGGCGTTCGAAGAACCGTCTGGCCCGAATGTGGTCGGGGTGTTCAAACTCTTCTACCAATTGCCCCTCGGCTCAGGCTGGACGGCCACCGCGGGACCGCGGGTCGGCCAGGAGGACATGCTGGCCCTCTGGCCCAGCGTCTACCCATCCGAGACGGTGCTCAACGTGATGACGGTCAACGGTGCCCCCGCCGCCTACAGCAAGAACCTGGGACCGGGTGCCGGCCTGTGGTGGCAGAACAACAACTGGAGCATCAGCGCCAATTACGTGGCCTTCAACGGCATGTTGGGCAATCCCAGCAGCCCTCCAGCCCAGACCGATGGCGTTCCCACCGGCGGTGGCGGCATCGGCAACAAGGCCTCGGGAGCAACGGGCTCCGTGCAACTGGCCTACCAACAGGAGCAATGGGGCCTGGCGGCCATCTGGACCTACCTGCAGCCTTACAACGGTTTTGTGCCAGGCACAACGCCCACCGTGCACAGCTCACTGGATCACAACGCCAATGCCCTCACCAACGCTTTTGGACTGAGTGCCTACTGGCAGCCTTGGAACAGCGGCTGGGCCCCCTCAGTCAGCGTCGGCTGGGGCTACAACAGCACCAGCTACAGCACCACCCAGGCTGCGGGCGCCGCGGTGAGCACCAGCCAGTCGTGGATGCTGGGCTTGCAGTGGACGGATGTGTTCGCCAAAGGGAATGACTTCGGCATTGCAGTCGCCCAACCGGTGTTTGCCACCACCATGACCGGTGGCATCAATGCCAACGACGGCAACTACGTCTGGGAATGGTGGTACAAGTTCCAGGTGAGCGACAAGATCAGCGTCACCCCGGCGCTGATCTACCTGAGCCGGCCCCTGGGCCAACGCACACCTGCTGGTGCCACGTTTGATCAGGTCGGTGCCTTGGTCAAGACCACCTTCCGCTTCTGATCAGCAGCGGCGGTCAAGAGCAGACACCGGAGCAGGAGGTCGGGCTGAAGCCATGGCCCCCTGCTCCTTGTTGTCAACCCTGGCTGTGGTGTTTGGTCCCCGGGCGAGCGGGCTTGCGTTCAGCACCGCCGCCGCCCCCACCACAGGCCAGCGCAGCATCCACAAGGGGGCGATCGACCATGGCACCAGTCCCAGCGGCATGGGCGGCTGTGGCGCCGGCAACAGCCAACGGGGCCACAAGGACACAGCAA
>JAIXOF010000151.1 GCA_027486935.1 Cyanobium sp. C1_MAG_00004
ACGCCTCTCGTGAGGTGACCCGCTAATGGCAACCCAACAAACCCAAAACCAAACCTCGTCGTACACCTTCACCGCCAAGCTGATCAGCCTGGACGAACCTAGAAACAATGCCAAGAACTACACCCTCGGCATTAAGATCGTGGGCGACGCTCCGGAAGGCTCCGGCTACGGCAAGGGGATCATCAAGGTCCTCATGGACCCGAAGGTCTGGGACGTGGCAACCGTCACCAAGCAGGCCGAGGAGGAAGCCGAAGGCGAGATCACGGTCGAGAAGGTCACCAAAGAAGGCGGTGATCACTTCACCGTTCTCTCGAAGTGGGGCGGTGTCACTAAGGCGCCTTACGAAGGCGGTGACCGTAAGGGCGGTGGATCCGGCAAGGGCTACACGCCTAGAACGCCTGAAGAGATCCACTCCGCGAGTATCACGGGAATCATCAAGTCTGCGTTCGATGCCGCCGCCAACACCGGCAAGATCACAGCTGCCGACGAGCTGATCGACCTTGGAGTCTCCAAGTACTTCGAGGCCATGGACAAAGCCAAGGAGCGGGCGAAGTCGTGAACGGACTCGGCACTCAAACCATGCCCGGACTGACCGAGCGAGAGCTCGCCAGCCTCACCGAGTTCATCAAAGAGGTCGAGGCGTGAGCGACAAGCTGCGCGTGATCGCAACGGCCGTGCTCTTTGCAGGTGAAGCGTTCAAGAACGGTGAGACCTCGGCGAAGACGCCCGACTTCCACGTCGCGCTCTCCAAGGCTGGAGAGCGAGCTACCTGCAGGGTCTTCGTCTACAACTGCCCCATCACGCCAATGGAGAAGATGAAGCTCCCGCGCCTGGTCGCCGACCACGGGTGGAAGTGGAACGGGGGAGACAAGACAGGCCTCGCCGACGAGCAGGAGCACGGGATCCCACGCGGGTCTTTGTACTTCGACATGATCCGGCAACCCGAGGACCTGCTCACGGTTACCGAGTCCGAGGCACAGACGAGCCAGGCAACCGCCTACCTTCAGACCGAGGCGTGGGTGGCAGAGCAGTTCGGGAGGGAGCACGAGCCGTGCCGAACATAGCCTTCAGCCCCGACCAGGAGAAGGCGCTTGACCTGGTCGATCACATCACCCGCTATGGTGGCTACCTGTTCCTGACCGGCAAGGCAGGGACGGGTAAGTCCACCGTCTCTCGCGAGATCATCAGGCGCTACCGCACGGTGAAGCTGGCCCCAACGGGGCTGGCCGCCGTGAACATCGGTGGCGAGACGATTCACCGCTTCTTTGGTCTTAAGCCTGGGTTCTCCAAGAAGCGAGCGTTAGGCGACCTAAAGAAGCAGGTCGTCGAGTACTCGGACCTGATCCTCATCGACGAGGTCTCGATGATGCGCGCCGACCTGGTCGACCAGATCGACATCATGCTTCGCATGACCACGAGGCGCGAGCTGCCGTTCGGTGGGAAGGCGGTCGTGTTCGTCGGTGACCCCTGGCAACTTGAGCCGGTCGTGAGGCCAGGCAAGGAGCTGGAGTACATCCGCAACCACTACATCTCGCCCTTCTTCTTCGACTCGAACGCGTGGGAGAAAGCCAAGCCGCTCGCGATCGAGCTCCAGACGGTGTTTCGCCAGGCTGATCCCGAGTTCCGGGACGCGCTCAACCTGATCCGCGAGGGCAACCCCGAAGGGCTGGACTTCGTGAACCAGGCTCCAAACAGACCCGCAAACAAGGATGCGGTGATCGTCTCGTACACGAACGCCAAAGCCGACGAGCTCAACGCCTACTTCCTGAAAGAGATCGACCATCCCGAGTACCTCTATGAAGCGGACATCACGGGCGAGATCGGCAAGGAAGACATCGCCCCTCCCCTGGAGCTTCGGCTCAAGAAGTATGCACGAGTGATGGCGGTCGCCAACGACTCAGAGCAGGGGTACGTGAACGGTGACCTTGGATGGGTCGCCGACCTCAGACACGACGCCGTGCACGTCGCGTTTGATCGCGGTCACATGGTCTGGGTTGAGCGCCAGACGTTCGAGAAGATGGAGCATGTTGCCTCGAAAGAGCACGAGGACGAGCTCGACTCGGTCGCAGTAGCAGAAGCAACTCAGATCCCGCTCAAGCTCGCGTGGGCTGTCTCGGTTCATAAGAGCCAGGGGCAGACGTTCGAAGCCTGCCACATCGCCGCGCGTGGTCAGAGCTTCGCTCACGGCCAGACGTACGTCGCGCTCTCCCGCGCTAAGGCGATCGAGGGCTTAAGCCTCTCTCGCAAGCTAGGCCCTCAGGACCTCGTCGTGAACAGACGCGTGTCTCAGTGGGTCACCAACAACCTCCGGAGGGCCGCATGAGCCTCGCAACGAACGACTTCTGCAGGTGGTGGGACGGGCTTCCAGCCCGTAGCAAAACGCTTGCACGGCAGTGGGCAAACGGCGACGGGAGCATGGACAACCGATGCGCGGGGGCTCTCGTGGCAGTGCAGTACGCCCAGGAGCTTTACTTAGAAAACCCCGGCAGAGAATCCTTTGACGATGCCCTTCCGGACTTGCTTTCGCAAGTTGAAGACCTAATCCTAGAGGTGCCCGCGTGAGCCTTCACTCCCAGTACTTGCTGGACGTCCACGAGGAGCTGGTCGTCGATCTGTTCGCCGGAGGGGGAGGAGCCTCCTCCGGTATTGAGCAGGCCCTCGGTCGCATGGTGGACATTGCCATCAACCACGACCCTATCGCGGTCGGGCTTCACCGAGCGAACCATCCTCAGACCGTTCACTACGTGTCGGACGTGTTCGAAGTGGATCCGCGTCGCGCAACCGATGGGCGACCGGTCGGTCTGCTCTGGGCCTCGCCTGACTGCACCTATCACTCGAAGGCCAGGGGCGCGAAGCCGATTCGCAGCGCGAACAAGAAGCGTCGCTCTCTGGCGTGGGTTGTGACGCGCTGGGCTGGCACCGTTTCCCCGCGGGTGATCATGCTCGAGAACGTCGAGGAGTTCGCCGATTGGGGACCTCTCATCGGCAAGCCTGACAAGCTGAGGCCCTGCGCCAAGAGACGGGGGAAGACCTTCAAGAAGTGGGTCTCCTCGCTCAGGGAGCAGGGGTACCGCGTTGAGTGGCGTGAGCTGAAGGCCTGCGACTATGGAGCGCCGACAACTCGCAAGAGACTGTTCGTGATCGCTCGTCGCGACGGTCAGCTGATCGTCTGGCCGGAACCGACGCACGGACCGGGAAGACGAAAGCCGTTCCGAACTGCCGCCGAGTGTATCGACTGGTCGGTACCCATGTGCTCGATCTTCGCCACCAGGGAGGAAGCCAAAGCCTGGGCAAAGCACCACGGGGTCGGTGTTCCGATCAGACCACTCGCGGACAAGTCGCTCTGGAGAATCGCTCGAGGCCTTAAGAAGTTCGTTCTGGACAACCCGAAGCCCTTCATCGTTCCTGGTGAGAAGCTCGTAGCGGCTCACGTCTCGACGTACTACGGTGGAGAGCAGGGCAAAGAGCGGTCTCAGGACCTGGGCGAGCCTCTCGCCACGATCACGAGCGGTGGACTTCGCCACGCCCTGGTCGCCGCGTTTATGGCCAAGCACTACGGTGGCTTTTACGACGAGTTTGGTGGTGCGGGTCTCTCGCTCGACAGCCCGCTACACACGATCTGTGCGAACGGGCGAGGACACCAGACTCTCGTCGGTGCGTACATCGGGCGAGACTTCGGGCAGTCGGTCGGGCACTCTGCAGACGAGCCGATGGGGACCCTGACCTCGACCGGAAACGGCAAGGCCTCACTGGTCGCCGCATTCCTCGCGAAGTACTTCGGCACAGGTGAGAGTTCGGACCTATCGGACCCGGCACCGACTGTGACAACGAAGGACCGGTTCGGTCTGGTGACCGTCAAGGTCAACGGTGAGGAACGCTTCATCACTGACATCTGCATGCGCATGCTCACGCCTCGCGAGCTGTTCCGCGCCCAGGGTTTCCGGGACCAGTACATCATTGATCGATTGCCGGACGGGTCGCCGATCACGAAGTCCGACCAGGTAAGGCTCTGCGGCAACTCGGTCAGCCCAGCGATTGCCGAGGCACTCGCCGCTGCGAACTGTATGGATCTGCAGGTCCGGGAGCGGGTGAGCGCATGACCCTGACCTTCTGGGACGTGATGGTCATCGTGGCGATCGTCGCCTACTACACGAGCACCAACAGGTGGAGGGAGCGCAAGTGACGGGTTACCAACTTATCAACGCCGACGCCCTCGAAGGCCTGATTACACTGGACGACGACTCGGTCGACTGCATCGTGACCTCGCCTCCCTATTGGGGATTGAGAGACTATGGCGTGGA
>JAIXOF010000213.1 GCA_027486935.1 Cyanobium sp. C1_MAG_00004
GAACGTTGAGCCGTGACGGTTGGCCAGATCTGGTCTTTGCTTTTCATGACGGCGACGAGATTGGTCCGCGGATGCTGGCGCGGATCGCCAGGAACTCCGGTCTGAAACCGGGCGACCTATAATCTCCCATCGCTCAGGACTCGGGGCCGCCGCGGTTGCCGCGATGGAAGGTGCTGGCGCTCAGCAAGGCCAGCGTTGTGGCCAGGGCGTCTTCAAAGGTGTCCTTGACCGCGCTAGAGAGATCGCTGCACAGGCTCTTCTGATTGGCACCCCGCAGGCAGCTGCCCAGCGTCAACAGATGCAGGAGCAACTGCGCCAAAAACAGGGCGGACAGTGCCCGCAGCAGAAACTGTTCCTTGTTGAACGGCCCCGGCCCGGCCATTGCAGCGCAGCACCCTATGGCTGTTGCCGCAGGTCCTCGGTGGTAGTGGCTTTACCGGGGCCATGCGGCACTTCGGTAATGGATCCACCTCTGTTCTGGGTGTCATCCAGCTGGCAGCAGCCGGTGTTGTTCACGCTGCTGGTTCGGTGAGCAGGCCTTTCAATCTGATGGGCTGACAGAAGGCCTGATGAACCTCTGGATCCTGCAGAAACGGCCCCAGGGTTTGGTGGAGCCCTATGAACTGGGCCGCTTGCGGGAGGAAGCCCGGAGCCTGGGGGTGGCCCTGGAGGCGGTAGCGCCTGAGGACATTGATCTGATCGTCAGTCGTGGCGGTCGGCGCGCCATTCGCCGTTGCGGGCAGGACGTCGATCTGCCGGACGTGCTGCTGCCGCGCACCGGCAGTGACACCGACTATTTCGCGCTGGCGATTCTGCGCCAACTCGAGCAGCTGGGAGTGGCTGTCATCAACCCCAGCCGCGCAATAGAAGCAGTCAAAGACAAACTCTTTGCCCACCAGCTGCTGGCGCAGTGCAACCTGCCCATCCCTCGCACGATGCTGGTGCGTTTCCCTGTTGACCCCGATCTGGTCGCCCAGCAGATCGGCTTTCCCTGCGTGGTGAAGCTGCTGATCGGCTCTTTTGGCGAAGGCATCGTGCTCAGCCGTGACCCGAGCAGCTTTCGCGATCTGATGGAACTGGTCTCGAACCTGGATCATCGCCAGAGCCTGATCCTGCAGCAGTACATCGCCACTCGTCCGGGCCAGGACCTGCGGGTGATGGTGATTGGTGGCCAGGTGCTGGGGGCGATGCTGCGCCGCAGCACCGATGGCAGTTTCAAGGCCAACATCAGCCGCGGCGGTGACGGTGAAGCTTTTGCCATCAACCCCGAAATTGAACAGCTGGCGCTGCAGAGCGCCGGTGCCGTCGGTCTGATGATTGCCGGCGTGGACCTGCTGTTCGACGGCGATGGCTACTGCGTCTGCGAAGTCAACAGCGCCCCAGGCTTCCAGGGCTTTGAAGCCGCCACAGGCTGCAACGTAGCCCGCGCCGTGCTGCAGCATTGCCAGTCAAGGGTTCCGGCCAAGGGAGAACAGAACGCCCTTGGAGCAGTCGGATGCACAGTCGCCTGATGGCGTAAAGGCGAAAAGCCGACGCCATCCAGAACCAACACGGTGATCACAACTGCTGTCGACACCTGCTGTGCCCATAAGTGCAGGTCACTTCAGGTCACGTCCTTGTCACCCAGCTCTTGAACCATGGCCCGGCGCCGTGCGTGGATGGAGATTCTTCCGTTGCGATGACACCAGAACTCGCTGCCTGCGTCCTCGAGGGGCTACTGCTGCTCCATGAGGAACTGTCGGTCGATCCGGATGCCCCCTGGTATGTGGGGACACCGGATCAGACCCAGGTGCTTCACGACGAACTCTGGTTGCTGGCCGGAGAGCTGCTCATCACCTCCAGCGCTGTGCTGGTGCAGGCCTGGTACGAGGCCGGTCGATCGGCGTTGCTGCCGGTGCATTGCAGCGGTGAACTGATCAGCAACCGGCATCAGCAGGTGGCTTGATCGGGCCGTGACCCGCGATCAAAACCACTCCAGTGCGGCTTCTGCGGCTGTGTTGACCCGCGCTTCTGGAGTGCGGCGCTCAAAATCCATGCGAATCGATCGCTGCTGTTCGCCATCGGCAGCGATGGCCCGGATCGGATAAAGCTGCTGGCCGTCGCGGAAGGGCACGTGCACACGGAATGTGCCGTCGGCCTCGAGCGGCACCTGCTGATCGCCGATGAACAGGCTGGCGCTGGGTTCGGTGGCGCCGTAGACGATCAGCTCGGCATCAGCCACCAGCCAGAAGGCGCGATTGCGCACCAGACCGCTGCCCGATTCGTTGCGGCCGCTGGCCCACAGCCCCGCCCCCGAGGCATGCCCACCGGCGGCATCGGCGTCTCCCTCACCCAAATCAAACTCATGCAGCACCTCTGAACCGATGCGGCGGCTACGGGCGCTGCCGGCGGTTGCCCGTTGATAGAGCAGCTCATGCTCCACTCCGCCACTGCTCTGGGGCAGGGTTGCTGTGGCGGTTGGTCCGTTCAGCGAAAAGGGCACGAACACATCGGCAACCACGGCGCTGGGTTCATCGGCCGGCACCCGTGCCACCTCTGAATAGGCCAGTGACAACCAACCGCCAGCGGCCAGGCGAAAGCCCAGCTCGACCCGGTAGTCACGATCGCTCAGCGGCACCGGCAGGTACCACTCGTGGGCGTGGGCATCAACGACGAGTTCCTGCAGCGCGTAGGGATGGCTGGCGCCCTGGGGCAGACCGGTCACATCGGCCACGCGCAGACAGAGCTGGCCAGCACCGGCGGACGCGGCGCGCTGCCGGTCGGCGCTGCTGATCTCCCAGAACACGTAGGCCCACTGGGGATCGCGCGGCAGAAACACAACCTGGGTGCCTGTCTCAGGCCGCTCAACAGCAGCAATCGCTGTCGCGATGGTCTCGCCGGTGGCGCCAACGGGGGCAGCGGCCGCAGGGACGACGTCCAGTTGCGGCGCGATCTGGGAGACCGCATCGATCAGACCGCCTTTGTCCAGTGCTGCATACCGCTGGATTCCCAGTCGCTGGGCCAGCTCACGCAGTTGCAGCAATGTCTTGCTTGTCAGTTCTTGGCCCCAGCCGGTAGCAGTCATGGCAGCAAGATTTTCTTAAGACTTGCCATGGTGGATTGTCCTCAGCAAGAACGGTTCAACCTGTCAGCAGTTGCTGATGGAGGCGGGATCACGGGGAAGCAGCGGGGGGGGCTTTCGCTGTCTACGCAATGAGATCAAGGCTTCTGCCCAATCCACTCGGTCTCGTTTCCTTGCACGGCGTCAGGGAACACACATCCATAGCGATCCCAGCTGCCACGCTGGACTCACCGGTGACTTGGGGTTCAGCAGTGGTTCAGGCAGAAGGCACCCCCACCCGGGGGCTGCGCATCGGCGAGCTGGAAGCCCAGTACCCCCAGTACTGCAAAGCCCTGCGGATCCTCATCCGCGATGGCGCCACCCTGGCCAAGGTCAAACGCACGGTTTGCTGGCAGAGGCTCGAGCTGCTACACACCAGCCTGCCGCGCCAGTACCGGGACCCTGAAATCCTGTTTCTGCACCTGCGGCGTGAGCTCAACCTGCAAGGTTCAGCGGCTTGATGCCGGTGGAGCCCCAGGCTCCTGGGCCGGTTGTTGGAACATCCCGGCCAGGTAGTGCTCAACCACTGCCGGGTTCTTGCTGCCGTACTGAAACAAAAAACACGCAACAGCCACCTGCAGCAGCCTGGGTTGCGGCCACTGCGGATGTTGGGCAACAAACGCGAGCATCGCTTGGTGGAGATCCTCCGGGACCTGGTTTTCCACACGCAACAGGGCGAGCTTCGCTTCGGGACACTCAGACAATCTCTCTCCGTTCTCCGCTCTGCTCCATCAGCCCACACAACCGTGCCTGGGTCAACTCTGCCCATCTCGCCAAGACGCCTGGGTCGCTTGCGTTAAAACCACTGCAGCGCAACAGGTTGTCGACGCAAGATCGCAACACCGGCATGACAGCCATGCCAAAGCAGTCACAGTCAAGTGGCCAACAGTTTTCCGCCGCAGCATTGCAAAACCATCTTGTGCATTGGGCAACGAGGTTGCTGACCTGCGGAAAACCAGGGGAAAACAACCTCGACATCCCCTCTCAACCCCCTGTTCAGCACTGCTGATCGTCTGCGGCTGCACCGGAGGCGAGGATGATGCTTCAGCTCAGATCACCATCAACGGCTGGTCAGTACAGGAGCCTTCCTGATCGGGCCATCGCGATCCGAGCGGTACAGCAACTGAGCCGATGGGGCTTCTAACCCCAGCAGCCGCAGCAAATGCTCAAAACAGTGGCGCGTCTGCGGGGCACCGTGACCCATCCCTTCCCGGCTGTTGACCAGTGCCGTGATCGCCCCATGGTTCTGAAACTCCAGCAGCAGCTGAACACCCAGTCCCTGCGGTGGCAGCACCAGGGCCATGGAGGCGTTTCGCCGGTCCAACCAGCTGACCGCGACACGCAGCTCCTGCGCAAGCTTCTCCACCAGCCTCTGGGCATCAGCCAGGGTTAGCTCCGGACAATGCAGGTGTGCTTCATAACGGGCCATGGTTGGACCCTACAGAAAACCCCTGGCCAGAAGCCAGGGGTTCGCTGGAGCAGCCGGGCAAGAGAGATCGCTGGCGCTCAACGGGGCACCACTGCTGCTGGTGCTCTGCTGCCAATGTGCCGGAGCTGAACGATCAGCTGGCAGCGGCGCCACAAACGATCACGCCGCCACTGACTCGTCGTCAGAAGCGCCGATCGGGATCAACTGAATCTGCTTGCGGCCCAGCTTGATCTCGAATTCATCGCCGGGATTGAGATCCAGCAGGGCGGTGTAGGCCTTGCCGATCAGCAGGTTGCCATTGCCCTGCA
>JAIXOF010000218.1 GCA_027486935.1 Cyanobium sp. C1_MAG_00004
CCGCCCGCCCTCCCCGGCCTCACAGCGACGGACGAGACGCTCAGCGAGCTCTATCACCGCGCGTACCTCTCCACGTGCCGCCTCGCACGCGCGTGCGCTTGCACGTCGCTTGCGCGCGAGTTCGAGGTGGCCCTCGAGATGCGCGCGCGCCTCTCGCGCAAGCGCGCGCACGTTGCCCTGCGGCTGGGCGCCGCCTTCACCCAGTCCCTCGCGCTTCTGTCGCAGCTCTCGACGGGCGCGCCAGCGCGCAGGGCCGTCCCCGCCACCCCGCCCGAGATCAAGCTTGACCCGGGGCGCTACCTTGTCGCCACGGTCTTCGCGAGCCCCGACGAGCCGGTCCTGTACTACTCCGGCGCGACGGCGCTGAAGCAAATCGGGGAGGTGGCCGTGACGCCGCGCCGCCTCCTCTTTTTTGCGAGCGTGCTGGGATTCAAGACCACGCGCTCCGTGCCGTTCGACGCGGTTGTGGCCGTGCACAGGTCCCGCACTGCGCTCATGGTAGACAACACGCTCACCGTCACCTTCGTGGACGACGAGAAGGTCGCTTCGGCCGCCGCAAAGCGCGCCGCCGCGGCCGGAAAGCAGCAGCAGGCTGCCACGCCCGCCCCTGCACCTGCGCCGGCGGCGGGAGGGCTCGACGACCTCGACCTCTTCGGCGGCCTGGCAACCAAGAGCACCGCAGCGCCTCCCGCGGCGGCGGCAGCCGCCGCGCCCGCCGCTGCGGCCCCGCCCCTGAGCGTAGGCGACGCCTTTGGGGACCTGTGCGAAATCGACGGCGCTGGGCCCGGGGCATCGGCGGCCGCGCCGGACGCGGCAGCGCCCGCTGGCGCCAAGGCGTCCAGTCCCGCCAAGGCGGAGGCGTCCAAGACCGCTGCTGCTTCCGCCTCCGGCGCGCCCGCCTCCGGCCTTGTCAACGTCCCTGGCCTCTCTGAGGCGCTGACCCCCGACGACATGATGGTCTTCCTCTCGTCCGGAGGCGCCACAGAGACCCTCTCGCAGCTTCACGTCACGCCCGTCGGCGCAGACCGTGACCACCTCTACGTCGTGCTGCAGGTGCTGCGCCAGCTCGCCACGCGCCCGCACGTGCGCCACTTTGACTTCCCGACCCTCCCGCCGCCCAATGCGCCCCCCTTGCAGGGGCCCCTCCCAAAGGTGCACGCCGCCGACTTCCACGCCTGGCTCTGCGACGAGGCCCGCAGGCGCGCGGAGAGCCCGCCTGCGGAGCCAGGCATCCTCCGCGCCGTGGCCACCAAGGCGCCGACGTCCGGGGCGGGGACTGCGGGCGCCGGTGCGGCCGGGGGCGCCAGGGGAGGCGCGGCCCCCGCCGTCTCCTCCTCAGGACTCGACGACCTCTTCTCCGCGCCCGTCCCGGCACCGGCACCGGCCCCGGCGCCCGCGCCCGCGCCCGCGCCTGTTGCTGCGCTCGAGATTGCACCTGCTCCTGCGCCCGCGCCGGAGCCTGCCGCGGCTCCCGCGCAAGACAAGGACGATGCTTCGGCCGCAGCGGGCGGTGGAGTCTTTAGCGCCGCCGGGTACGACGATCTCGCGGGCCTGACGGACGACATCATGTGAACGGTCGCGGTGCTTCGCAGCAAGGCTGGACTTGGATGGTGCCGCGCGTTTCGAAGTGGCAAGCAGGCGTTTGGGAGAGCATCGCGTGTTGCAACGCTGCACAAGAAACAAATCAAAATGAGGCCGGCCCCCATCGCTGCTTTGACGCGCCTGCTGAGTCTACAATCGAACGGGCTAAGCAGATAAACAACCGCTGCGCAGCCCCCGCAGGGCGGGGAAAGCGCGTCATCAGGCAGGCGGGCGGGCCCGAGGGCGCGCGCTGCGGAACAGGAGGTAGGCGTACACCACCCACTCGCAAAAGCGCCACGCCGCTGTTGAAATGGCCCGTTGCCGTGGAGGTGGGTGTCGAGGGGCCCCAGCCGCGCGCGCACACCTATGTGCGCGCTGGGCTGTGGCACGTCGGAAACCCACCTGCACGAACCGCATTCATGGGCGGCCAGCGTCTGTGAGGACGCAGACCGCCAAGAGGGACTGCCGTCATTCTCGGCGAAAAAAAACTCTGAAGGCCCTAGTGACCGCGAACGTGAAGGCAGAGAAGCAAAAGCAAGATATGGGAAGAGAGACGGGAACATAAACAACGGCCGATCAAAAAGGAGAAAAGGACAGCGTGCGGGTTTGCGATCTTTAGAGGGCGCGGTCTACTCGCGGCCCAAGATCGCCGCCGAAGCAGCCGAAGCCGCCTTCTGTTCGGCGGCAGAGGACAGGATGGCCTCGACCTCCAGCATGTCGAACGCCGCGCCGTCGGGCTCGCCGATGCGCACGACGCGCACGGGGCTGCCCAGCTCCTTGCCTGCGGCCTCGAAAATGAACCAGCGGATGGGCCAAGAGGCGTACGCGTCCTGGAACGCGTTGCCCATCTCGTCCGCTACGACAGCGACCCCGGATGAGGGCCCTGCGTCCCCGGGCGCCGCAACGGGGACGTCATAGTCGCCGACAAAGTCCCGCGCCGCTCCCACGCGCGCGTCGATGGACTTGTGCTGCGCGTAAAGGACGGGCTGGCCCACCGACGCAGAGCCAGCGCCGGCGGCGCCGGAAAAGCCACCAAAGCCCGCCCCCGCGCCCGCCGCGCCCGCCCC
>JAIXOF010000121.1 GCA_027486935.1 Cyanobium sp. C1_MAG_00004
AACACCGGCAGCGCCACCACGAACCAGACGTCGCGGGCGCCGAATAGAAAGAAGCGCGCCAGCGAGAGCACGTTGATGCCCTCGGATTTCGAGAACAGGGCGCTGAAGGCCGGTTGTTCTTTCATGCGGCCAATCCCGGCCGGCAGCACCAGGGTGCCGGCAAAGGCCAGCGCCAGGCCGGCTGCCATGGCCCCCACGGCGGCGTTGAAGCCAACCGCCGTCAGCAGCACGCCCCCCAGAAAGAAGCCCACCCCCTTGAGGGCGTTCTTGGACCCCGTCAGGATCGCCACCCAGCTGAACAGTTGGGCGTCGGCGGCCACGGTCTTGATCGCGCTCTTGGCGCTCATCTTGTTGAGGTCCTTGGCGATGCCGCTGATCGCCTGGCAGCCCATCACGTAGACCACCGACAGGGCCTTGGGCCAGCTGTCAGCCACCGGGATCAGCAGCAGTAAGGCGGCGATCTGCAGCAGGGTGCCGGCCCAAAGGGTCAGCCGCAGGCCAAAGCGCGCCCCCAGCCAACCGCCGTAGAGGTTGGTGAGCACGCCGAACAACTCATAAAAGAGAAAGAGAAAGGCGATCTCAAGGGTGGTGTACCCCAGCTGGTGGAAGTGGAACACCACCAACATGCGCAGGGCGCCGTCGGTGAGGGTGAAGGCCCAGTAGTTGGCCGTCACCACCCCGTACTGCTGGAGCGGGCTCAGCTTCATGACCAGGCCCGCTCGATTGTGGCGATGTGGCAGGCCAGGTCGGCCATGCGCGAGCTGTAGCCCCACTCGTTGTCGTACCAGGCGTAGACCTTGAGCTGGGTGCCGCCGGTCACCATCGTCGACAGGCCGTCGACGATGGCGCTGCGGTCGTCATTGACATAGTCGACCGACACCAGTGGCCGGTCCTCGTAGCCGAGGATGCCCCGCAGCGAGCCCGTGGCGGCCTCTTGAAAGGCCCGGTTGACCTGCTCGACCGTGACGGCGGTGCCCAGTTCGAACACCGCATCGGTCAGCGAGGCGTTGAGCAGCGGCACCCGCACGGCGTGGCCGTTGAGGCGCCCCTGCAGTTCGGGAAAGATCAGGCCGATCGCCTTGGCCGAGCCGGTGGTGGTGGGGATCAGGCTCTGCAGGCAGCTGCGGCTGCGGCGCAGGTCGCTTTTGAAGCCATCGACGACGACCTGGGTGTTGGTGACGTCGTGCAGGGTGGTGATCGAGCCGTGGCGGATGCCGAAGGCTTCGTGCACCACCTTGACCACCGGCGCCAGGCAGTTGGTGGTGCAGCTGGCGGCGGTCACCAGCCGGTGCTGCTCGGGGTTGTAGTCGAGGTGGTTGATGCCGAACACCAGGTTCAGGGCTTCGGCCCCGGCGATCTGGCCCTTGACCGGGCAGGCCACCAGCACCCGCTTGAGCCCCACCTGCTCGAAGTAGGGGTTCAGGGTGTCGGGGGTTTTGATCTTGCCGCTGCACTCGAGCACCATCTCGACCCCGGCCTCGCGCCAGGGCACGGCCACCGGGTCCCGTTCCTGGCTGTACGAGATCGGGGTGGTGCCCACAAAGAAGCCGCGGGTGTTGGCCTGCACCGCTTGGGGCCAGCGGCCGTGCACCGAATCGAACGCCAGCAGGTGGGCGGCTGTTTTCGCATCGCCGCCGCAATCGTTGACGTGCACGATTTCGATGCCGGGGCGTCCCCACAGGGCCCGGAACACCAGCCGGCCGATGCGGCCGAAGCCGTTGATGCCGAGTTTCACAACGCGTCTGCAGAGGCCACCACCAGTTTCACATCAAGAAAACTTGATGCGTGTGATGCCCTGGTTAAGCCGCGCTTGGCCCGGTCGTTTGCGATTGAATCCCCTAGCGTTTGCGCCTGCGATCCGGTGCTGGCTGTGACGGTTGGGACCCCGCTTCTGCAGGCCGAGCAGGCGTGCAGCTTGTTCAAGGCCCTTGCCGATCCGATCCGGCTGCAGGTGGTCGAGGTGCTCAGCAGCGGCGAGCGTTGTGTCTGCGATCTGGGGGCCGATCTGGGGCTGGCCCAGTCGCGGTTGTCGTTTCACCTCAAGGTGCTCAAGCAGGCCGGGCTGCTGCAGGACCGCCAGCAGGGCCGCTGGACCTATTACAGCCTCAGGCCTCTGGCGCTGCAGCAGCTCAGCGGTTGGATCCTGCAGCGGATCGAACACGCCGCCAAACCCGCAGCCCCCTGCGGCTGAGGGCCTGGCCCAGCAGCAGCGCGGCCAGGCCGCCGCCCAGATGGCTGGCCAGCACCGGCAGGCCGGCCCGGTTCAGCTCCAGCATCCAGCTCGAGAACGTCGTCAACGAGCCGCAGAAGCCGATCGCCCCCCACAGCAGCCAGCGCGGCCGCCCGCTTGCCGCCACGCTGATCATGCCGATCAGCAGGCAGCCCAGCAGGTTGGCCACCAAAATCTGGTCGCCCAGTTGCCAGCGCAGCAGGGCGCCCGGGATCGCCCCCGCCGCCACCAGGGCCAGGGCCCAGATCTCGTCGACCAGGGCGCGGCGGTTCATGGGCCCGCCCCCAGCAGCAGCCCGCTGCGCAAGGCCAGCAGGCCCCCGACCAGCGAGACGCCCAGCAGCAGGGCCGCCTGGTCCCAGCGGCGGGCCGTCAGTTCGGTCTGCAGTTCGGCCACAAAGGTCGAAAAGGTGCTGAAGCTGCCCAGAAAACCGGTCGACAGCAGCAGCAGCAGGCGCCGGGCCGATTCGCCGCAGCTCTGCTCGAGCCCCACCACCAGCCCCAGGGCAAAACAGGCGATCAGGTTCACCCCCAGCGTTCCCCAGTGGCGCCGGGGCAGCAGCGGCTCCAGGTGGTTGACCAGCTTGAAGCGCAGCCATGCCCCCGGCACAGCCCCCAGGGCCACCAGCAGCGCCGCTGCAGCGGTCTGCAGCGAATCGGCAGCTAACCAGCTCTTAATCACTGCACTACCGAAGCTTTGCCCGGCCCCACAACCTGCCCCATAGCTTGACGTCAACCCCGTCATGGGCGCACCTCATGGTCTTCACCCCCGCACGCGACACCGGTCGGTTCGACGGTTTCCGTGACCTGCTTGAAGCCAGTTATCAGAACAATAACCTGGTGCACCTGAGCGCCGGCAGCACGGTGCCCCTGCTCAAGAACAGCGTCTGGCTGGTGGTGCGGGGCATGGTCAAGCTGACCTCGATCTCGATGCAGGGCGATGAGCTGCTGCTGGGCCTGGTGGGCCCCAGCGAGCCCTTTGGCGATCCCCTGTCCCAGGTTGAGGCCTATGAGGCGATCACCCTGATCGACACCGACCTGCTGTGCATCAGCTGCGACGCGATCGGCCGCGATCCCCAGCTGGCGGTCGGCCTGCTGCAGGCCGTGGCCCAGCGTTACCGCCAGAGTGAAGCCCTGCTGGGGCTGCTGGGGCTGCGCCGCATCGAAGACCGGGTGCGGGGCTTTTTGGAGCTGCTGGCCACCAGCTATGGCCAACCCTGTGATCAGGGCCTGCGCCTCAACATCAAGCTCACCCATCAGGACATCGCCGGAGCCCTGAGCACCACCCGCGTCACCGTGACCCGCATCCTCGGTTCCCTGCGCGAAGAGGGCTGGTTGCAGATCGACACCGAGCGCCGGCTGGTGATCAGCTTTTTGCCCGGCCGCCGATGAGCCAGGAGCCCTTGCGGCTCCTCGTGCTCGATGGTGAACCCGGCTGGGGGACGGCACTGCTGGATGGGCTGGCTTCCCATGGGCTGGCGGCCTCGACTTGCAGTGACCCCCAGCAACTCGAGGCCTGCCTGCAGCAAACCGATGGCACCGATCTGATCGTTGTCGATCTGGCGATCGGTGCCCAGCAGAGCCTGTGGTTCAGCCGTTGGTTGCACGAGCACGGCCAGCCCAGGCCGGTGCTGGCGGTTGGCACCCTGCTGGACGAGAGCCGGCGGGTGCAGCTGCTCGAGACCTGGGCCGATGACGTGCTTGGTCTGCCGTTGTCCCTGCCCGAGTTCGTGGCCCGCTGCCGGGCCCTGTGGCGCCGCCATCAGCTGCGGCTGGCCCAGTGGCGTGAGCGCACCCCCACCACCCGTCTGCGCCACGGCGAGATCGAGATGCTGGTCGAAGAGCACGCCGTCTGGCGGGCGGGCGAGCCGGTCAACCTC
The DNA here is from genome assembly GCA_027486935.1 of Cyanobium sp. C1_MAG_00004. Taxonomy (GTDB): domain Bacteria; phylum Cyanobacteriota; class Cyanobacteriia; order PCC-6307; family Cyanobiaceae; genus RGUW01. The sequence continues at coordinate 4,110 of JAIXOF010000121.1, forward strand.
ACCCCGCGCGAATTTCGCCTGCTCGAGTACCTGCTGCGCCATCCGGGCCAGGTGCTCGACCGTGACACCCTGCTTGAGCGGGTCTGGGGCGAGATGAGCTCCATGGAGCTTGATCCCAAGACCGTTGACGTGCACATTCGCTGGTTGCGCATCAAGCTGGAGCGAGATGCAGCCTCGCCGCAGCTGATCACCACGGTGCGGGGCAGGGGGTACCGGCTTGGCTGAAAGGGAGAATCGGGCGATGGAGGCACCGCTGCTGCTGGTTGAGGACGACGAGACGATTCGCGAGACCATCGCTGACGCCCTGCAGCTCGAGGGTTTTGTCGTCACCGCCGTCGGCAACGGCCGCGATGCCCTGAACCTGCTGCAACGGGCTCCCGCCGACGCCCCCTTTGGGCTGGTGGTGCTCGATCTGATGCTGCCGGGCCTGGGGGGGCTCGATGTCTGCCGCGCCCTGCGGGCCGCCCGCAACCAGACGCCGGTGTTGGTGGTCAGCGCCCGCGACAGCGAAACCGACCGGGTGCTGGGGTTGGAGCTGGGGGCCGATGACTACCTGGTCAAACCGTTCGGCATGCGCGAGCTGGTGGCCCGCTGCCGTGCCCTGCTGCGGCGCTCGGCCAGCCAGCAGCCCGAGGTGTCGGTGCTCGAGCACGCCAACCTGCGCCTCTACCCCGACGAATGCCGCGTCACCCGCGACGGTCTGCCGGTCAGCCTCTCCCCCAAAGAGTTCCGCCTGCTCGAACTGTTCATGCGCCATCCGCGCCGGGTCTGGAGCCGCGACAAGCTGCTCGAACAGATCTGGGGCTACGACTACATCGGCGACAGCAAGACGGTTGATGTGCACATTCGCTGGCTGCGCGAAAAGCTGGAAGCCAACCCCTCGGCCCCTGAGCACCTGCTGACGGTGCGGGGCTTTGGCTACCGCTTCGGGTGAACGGCCTGCCGCCGGTGCTGCTGGCCTTGCTGCTGGGGGTGGCCCTGGGCCTGGGCCTGGCCTGGCTGCTGCGCCGCAGCCGCGGCGGTGCCCCGCTCGGGCGGGGTTCGGCCAGCAGGCGACTGTTGGGCTGGATCGATGCCTCCAGCAGCGGTTGGGTGATTCTCGATCGGGACGACCGGGTGCTGCACCTCAACCCCCGCGCCCTGCGCCTGTTGCAGGTTGACGGCAGCCGCCTGTGGCAGGGGGTCGTGTTGCCCCAGCTCAGCCAGGACCGGGCCCTGCTGGAGGCGGTGCAGCTGGCCCGCCGGCAGGACCGGGCCCAGCGGCTGGGCTGGGCCTCGCCTGAAGGCGAGCTCGAGCTGCTGGCGCTGCCGGCCGATGGCGGCTGGCTGGCCCTGCTGCTCACCAGCCGCCGCTCGCTCGAGGCCCAGCTGGCCCAGCAGGAGCGCTGGGTCAGCGATGTGGCCCATGAGCTCAAGACACCGTTGACGGCCCTGTTGCTGGTGGGCGACAGCCTGGCGGGCCGGGTCACGCCGGCCAACGCCGTGCTGGTGCAGCGGCTGCAGCGCGAACTGCTGCGGCTGCAGCAGCTGGTGGGCGATCTGCTCGAGCTCTCGCGGCTCGAGAACAGCGTGCCCGACGCCCGGGCCAGCGGGCTCTGGTTTGAGGCGCCGGCCCTGGTCGAACAGGTCTGGCAGGGGCTGCGGCCCATCGCCGAACAGCGGCAGATCACCCTTCGGATCGAGCTGCCGGGGCGCAGTGGTCAGCGGGCGCCGATCGCGATCGAGGCCGATGGCGCCCGGGTGCACCGCGCCCTGCTCAACCTGCTCGACAATGCCCTGCGGTACAGCCCCGAGGGCGGCTGCATCACCGTGCTGATCCAGCCGCGGGGCAGCTGGTGCCAACTGGCCGTGCGCGACCAGGGGCCGGGCCTCAGCAACGATGACCTCGAGCGTCTGTTCGAGCGCTTCTACCGGGGCGATCCCGCCCGGGCCAAAGGCGCCCGCACCGGCAGCGGCCTGGGTCTGGCGATCGTCCAGCAGATCGCCGTCAGCCAGGGGGGGCGCGTGCAGGCCGGCAACCACCCCGACGGGGGGGCCCAGATCGAGCTGATTCTGCCGATGCTGCCTAGGGTGCCCGCAGCGATTCCAGGTCTGCCAGGGTGAGCAGCATCTTTGCCGACAACAGCCTCAGCATCGGCAGGACGCCGATGGTGCAGCTCAACCGGGTGACCGAGGGCTGCGGTGCCCGGGTGCTGGCCAAGATCGAGGGCCGCAACCCCGCCTATTCGGTCAAGTGCCGCATCGGCGCCGCCATGATCTGGCAGGCCGAGCAGGACGGCCTGCTGGGCCCGGGCAAAGAGCTGATCGAGCCGACCAGCGGCAACACCGGCATCGCCCTGGCGTTTGTGGCGGCCTCGCGGGGCATTCCCCTGACCCTGACCATGCCCGAGACCATGAGCCTGGAGCGGCGCAAGCTGCTCACGGCCTATGGGGCCAGGCTGCTGTTGACCGAGGGGCGCATGGGCATGCCCGGTGCGATCAACACCGCCAAGGAGCTGGCGGCCTCTGATCCCGAGCGTTACGTGCTGCTGCAGCAGTTCGCCAATCCGGCCAACCCCCGCATTCATCACGACACCACGGGCCCCGAGATCTGGCAGGACACCGACGGCCAGGTCGATGCCCTGGTGGCGGGGGTCGGTACCGGCGGCACGATCACCGGCGTCAGCCGTTACATCAAGACCACCCTGGGCCAGCCGCTGGTCTCGGTGGCGGTCGAGCCCGCCAACAGCCCGGTGATCAGCCAGACCATGGCCGGAGGCGAGCTCAAGCCCGGCCCCCACAAGATCCAGGGGATCGGGGCGGGGTTCGTGCCCGCCAACTTGGATCTGTCGCTGCTGGACCGGGTCGAGACGGTCGGCGACGACGAGGCGGTGACCATGGCCCGGCGCCTGATGCGCGAGGAGGGCATCCTCGCCGGCATCAGCTGTGGTGCGGCCACCGTGGCGGCCCTGCGGCTGGCGCGCGAGCCGGCGTTTGCCGGTCGCACCATCGTGGTGGTGCTGCCCGACTCCGGCGAGCGCTACCTCTCGTCGGTGCTGTTCGAGGGCGTTTTTGACGCCAAGGGGTTGGCCCCGGCCTGAAGACACCGTAGAAAGGCCCAGATCCAAAGGAGCGGAGTGGCGATGTCAGTGCCCACCGAGCAGGAGCCGACCCCCGCGGTGACGGCCGAAGAAGCAACCGTTGTTGAGGCCGTCGTCGCAGAGCCTCTTGTCGCAGAGCCCGCTGTCGCAGAGCCTCTAGTTGCTGAGCCTCTTGTCGCAAAGCCTCTTGTTGCTGAGCCGCCTGTCGCAGAGCCTCCTGTCGCCGAGCCGGTGGTGATTCCGGTGGCCACACCGGCCCCGTTGGCCGCCGTGGCACCTGAACCGCCGCCCGCCGCCCCGTCAGCTCAGGCTGCCCCTGCAGCCCAACCGGCTTCTGACACCCAGACCTCGAAGCTGCTGGGCCTGCCGCTGCAGCTGGTCAATCAGCTGCTGGCCCGTCTGGGGGCGGCTCCGCTGCGCAACCTGGCCGATCTGCTGCCGGCCCTGCGCCTGGTCAGCCTGCTGGTGGTCGCCGGCATCACGCTCAAGCTCACCGGTGCCACCCTGGGGGCGATCAACGAGCTGCCGCTGGTCGGTCGCCTGCTCGAGCTGGTGGGCCTGATCAGCGCCCTGCAGTTCGTCGCCGCCAACGCGCTGCGGTCCCAGAAACGGGCCGAGCTGCTGGCCCGAATCCAAAAGCTCAAGCGCGATTTTCTGGGCTGAGACCTGGCGCCCCTGACGGCGTTCTTGACGCCTGTCCTGACGGTGGCTGCGGCTCGAGTGGCTGCGGCTCGAGCTGTTGCAGCTCGAGCTGCTGGCTGCCGCGGCGCACCACCAGGCTGCCCTGCCGGCCCAGGCCCACCACATCCCAGCGCTGGCCGGCGTGCAGCACCCCCTGGGCCGGCCGCAGCAACCGCCCGTTGGCCAGGTCCAGCACCGTCTCTGGATCCTGGGCATGACCCTGGGCCCAGTCGAGGGCGGCCAGGGCCAGGGGCAACAACGCCGCGGGGTCGGCCCGCTCGGGCGGCAGGCATGCGCCCAGGGCGATCGCCCCGGCCGGCACCGGATTGGTGCCGTTGAGGCCCAGGCCCACCTGGGCCCAGCGCACCCGCCCGCCCGCCAGCCGCAGCCGCGCCAGCAGACCGGCCAGCTTGCGGCCGTCGAGCATCAGGTCGTTGGGCCACTTGATCTGGGGCGCCAGGCCCAGGCCTTCCAGTTGCAGGGCCAGCCCCACCGCCGCCGCCAGGGTCAGCGGTGCGGCGCCAGACGGCCAGGCCAGGGCGGCGCTGAGCCACAGACCTCCCGGCGGCGAGTGCCAGCTGCGGCCCCGCTGGCCCCGCCCCTGCAGCTGGCGCTCGGCCACCACCGCCAGCGATGTGCGCTGCAGGGTCGCCTGGGCAGCGGGCCCCAGGGCGCGCAACCATCCATCGAGTTCGTCCTCGCTGCTGCCGCAGACCGCCAGCCGCCGTAGTTGCCAGCCGGGGGGCGTCAGAGGCTGGCCAGCCACCGGCCGATGCGCGCAGCGCCGGCTTCGAGCTGCTCGACCGGATGCACCAGTGCCAGTCGCAGCCAGCCTTCGCCGCCGGGGCCAAAGCCATTGCCAGGGGTCAGGGCCACCCCGGTGGCCTCGAGCAGCCGGGCGCAGAAGGTCTCCGAATCGAGCCCCTGGGCCCTGGCCACCGGCGGCAGGGGCAACCACAGGTACAAGGCCATCGAGGGCAGGGGCACCGGCCAACCCACCGCTTCGAGGGCTGCGGCCATGCGGTCGCGCCGCTCGCGGTAGGTGGCCCGCAGCTGTTCGGGCCAGTCACCGGCCTGTTCCAGGGCGGCGATGGCCCCGGCCTGCAGGGCCAGGGACTGGTTGAAATCCACCACCCCCTTGAGCTGCCGCAGGGCGCTGATCAGCCCTTCGGCACCGATCGCAAAGGCCAGCCGGTACCCCCCCAGGCACCAGCTCTTGGAGAACGAAAAGAATTCAATGCCCACCTCTCGCCAGGCGGGGTTGCGCAACAGGGCCGGCGCCTCGCCGTCGAGGGCCAGATCCACATAGGGGTTGTCATGGGCCAGCACGCAGCCGTGCTGCAGGGCCTTGCTGACGGCTGCATCGACCCAGGCCTGCTCGCCGGTGGTGGCGGTGGGGTTGTGGGGAAAGCCCAGCACCATCAGCCGGATGCGCGCCCAGGTGGCGTCATCGACGGCGTCAAAATCCGGTTTCCAGCCCTGCTCGGGCCGCAGGGGCAGCAGTACCGGTTCGGCCGACGCCAGGTGCAGCCCGCCCATGTGGGACGGGTAATAGGGGTCGAGCAGCAGCGCTGCCTCGCCCGGATTCAGCACCGCCAGGGGCAGGTGGGCCGTGCCCTCCTGGGATCCCACCAGCAACAGCACCTCGCGCTCAGGATCAACGCTGGTGCCGAACCGGCGCTGGGCCCAGCGGGCCACCGCCTGGCGAAACGGGGCGGTGGCGGCATGCAGGCAGTAGGCCGCACTCTCGGGAGTGCCCAACTGGGCCTGCATCGCCGCGATCGCGACAGGGGGCGGCTGCAGATCGGTCGAGCCCAGTGACAGGTCGAGCAGGGCAGGCTCGCCCGCATAGGCGGCCTTGCGGCGGTCGTTGCGGGCGAAAACGCCGCTGCCGAGCCGCCCGACGCGCTCAGAGATGGGCATCGAGGAAGGCCTTGAGCTGGGGCTGGGCCATGGCGCCCTCGTGGCGGGCGATTTCGGTGCCGCCGTTGAACACGATCAGGGCGGGCAGGCCCTGGATCCGGTGGGCGTCGCGGCTCAACGGATTGCCGTCGGCCTCCAGCTTGCCGACCGTCAGGCGGCCGGCGTATTCGCTGGCCGCCCAGTCCATCAGGGGTGCCATCAGCCGGCAGGGTCCGCACCACGAGGCCCACACATCGACGAGGACCGGGCCCTGGGCTTCCAGCACTTCGGACTGGAAGTTGGCATCGGTGAACTCGGCGACAGCCACGGCAGACAGGGGAACCAGTGGGGCGATTGTATGGAGGCGGGGCCTGCCCGCGCTGTGGACCTGGGGCTCAGAGTTTGTCGATTGAGCGCTTCAGAGCCTCGAGCTCCGGGTCCACCTCGCTCACCTTGACCGGCTCCAGCTGGGGGGCGGCCGGGGTGCCGGCCAGGCGGTTCTTCAGGGCCGCCAGCTCGTCATCCACCTCGGGCGCCCCCTCGAGGGCGGCGAACTGGCTTTCCAGATCGGCACCCGCCAGCTCGGCAGCGGCCTGGCTGCGGGCCTCGAGCGCTTCCACCTTCTCTTCCATGCGCTCGAAGGCGGCCATCGAGGTGTTGGTGCCGAGGCTGCCGACGGCGCTCTGCAGCTGCTCCTGGGCCTGGGCCGCCTGGGCCCGGGCCTTGAGCATGTCCTTTTTGGTCTTGGCCTCGGCGATCTTGCCCTCCAGGGCCACCAGGCTCTTTTTGAGCTGGTCGACCTGGCCGGCCTGGCTCTGCAGCTGGGTGTTGAGGGCGGTGGCGGTGTCCTGGCAGGTCTTGCGGCGGCTCAGGGCCTCGCGGGCCAGGTCTTCCTCACCCTTTTTGAGGGCCAGTTCGGCCCGTTCGTACCAGGTCTTGGCCTGGGCATCGGCCTGTTCGGCCTGGTTCTGGATGCGCTTCTGGCTGGCGATGGCGGTGGCCACGGCCTGGCGCAGCTTGATCAGGTCCGCCTGCATGTCGGCGACCGACTGATCGAGGATCTTGGCCGGATCTTCCATGGCACCGACCACCGCATTGGCGTTGGAGCGGATCAGGCGGCTGAGGCGGTCAAAGAAGCCCATCGGAGACGGCGGAGGCAGGGGCAGATGCAGAGGCCGAGGGTAGCCAGGCCGTGCGGCGTTTCACCAGCGCAAAGCGCGCACGCTCGATAAGGTTGCCCCATGGCCCAGGCGTCCCGCCAGCAGACCCGTCAGATCGGCAACCTGGCCTTGCTGGTGGCGGCGCCTCGCCCGCCGGCGGCGCCCCTGGCCGACTGTCTGGGGGACCTGCAGCGCAGCTGGCAGCGGGGCGGTCACCTGGCTGCCCTGTGGCAGGCCTGGCCCAAGGCCTGCGGCCCCCAGCTGGCTCCCCATTGCCGGCCGCTGCGCCTGCAGGGCGGTCTGCTGACCGTTGGCGCCGCCCCCGGACCCTGGCTGCAGGCTCTGCAGTACAACCGCCACCAGCTGCTGGCGGCACTGCGGGTCGCCGGCTTTCAACTGCGGGACCTGCGCATCGAACAGGCCCGGCCCCTGGCTGACGCCGGGGCCGATGGGGCGGCGGCGGCCCAGGCCTGGAGCTGCCATCCCAGCCGCGCCGACGTGCACGGCATGGCCACCTGTCCCGCCTGCGGCAGCCCCGCCCCCGCCGGCGAAATGGCCCGCTGGGGCCATTGCAGCTTTTGTCGCCGCCAGAGCCTGCAGGCCGCTGCGGCTCAGGCGGCTGCTCAGTAGCGCTCGGGCCGGGGCTCCTGCCAGCGGGGCCGTATTCCGCCTTGGGCCAGCTGGGCGGCCCGACGCTCCAGGGCGCTGCGCTCGAGCCGCCACAGCCGGTACAGCCCGGCCTGGGCCAGGGTGGTGGGGGCCAGCCCCTGCCAGTGGGGCAGGGCGGCTGTGCGCGCGTCGATCACCACCAGCACGGTGGGCTGCTGGCTGGCTGGGCTGGGGGTCTGCCCCCGGCGCCGTTCGCGTTGCAGCCGGTCGGCCAGGTTGGCCAGGTCGGTCGGCTCGTTGCCCTCGTAGAGCACCACCCGGCGGCTGTAGTAGTGCAGCGATGGCTTGAGGATCCCGACCATCGCCAGTGACTCGTCGGGCCTGCGGTGCTGGACCGCCGCCGCGGCCATCTGGCGCACGGGCAGGGCCCGCAGGCGATCGCCCAGCGTCCACGCAGGTTGCAGGGCCAGCAGGGCAAAGCCCACCAGCGGCAGTTGCAGGGCCAGCAGCCGGCCGGGACCCCCCGATTCCGGCGGCAACAGTTTTGGCAGCAGGTTTGGCAGCAGCATCAGCAGCAGGGGCAGCAGCGCCGCCAGGCCCCAGCACAGGGCGGCCCGCTGCAGGCTGCCGCTGGCCAGCACGTCGGCGGCCAGGGTCGGCATTTCGGGGTCGCTGACGATCCCGAACCACAGCGGTGACAGGGCCAGCGCCAGGGCGATCCCGGCCGCCAGGGCCAGGCTCAGGCCCCAGGCCAGCCGGGCTGGGCGCTGGGCTGGGTGCTGGGCGGCCAGGGCGATCAGCAGGCCCGCCGCCGGCGTGGCCGGGATCCAGTAGCTCGGCAGCTTGGTGGCGGCGGTGGTGAAGAACGCCAGCACCACCAGCAACCAGCAGGCCGCCAGCCGCCCCAGCGACTGATCGGGTGGTCGGGCGCCCCCCTTCAGGGCCCGCCCCAGCCCCAGCAGCAGCAGCGGCGTGACCGGCAGGCTGGCAGCCACCAGGATTGGCCCAAAGAACCACCACGGCTGCAGGTGGTCGTTGACCACCGCGGTGAACCGCTGCAGGTTGTGATAGCCGAAAAAGCTGTTCCAGTAGGGCCTGCCCTCCACCAGCAGCTCGGCGAGGTACCAGGGCAGCGCCACCGCCGCCGTCAGCGCCAGGCCCGGGCCCGCCCGCAACCCCCGCAGCTGCGTCCCCAGTTCGCCCTGACTCAGGGCAAAGGCCAGCAGGCTCAGACCCACCAGCACCACCGCCACCGGCCCTTTGGCCAGCACCGCCAGCCCCAGCACCAGCCAGCCGCACCACCAGCCGCGCCAACCCCGTTGGCTGTCGCTTTGGCGGCGGGCCTGGGCCTGCCAGAACAGCAGCAGGCTGATGCTCACCAGCGCTGAAAACAGGGCATCGCTGACCGGCAGCCGTCCCCAGACCAGGTTCAACGGTGACAGGGCATAGGCCAGGGCAGCGCCCAGGGCCACCAGTTGGCTGGCCAGGCTGCCGCGGCGCAGACCGGCCTGGGGCCAGCGCTGCAGGGTCGCCGCCAGGGTCACCATCACGGCGATCGTGGCCAGGGCCGAGGGCAGCCCTGCCGCCCAGGTGCCCAGCGGATTCCAGCTGCTCTGGCCCGGCAGCAGGTACCCCAGCCCCATCAGCCAGTACACCAGCGGCGGCTTGTCATACCGGGGCAGGCCGTTGACCCGCGGCGTCAGCCAGTCGCCGGTTTCGGCCATCGCCCGGGCCGAGGCCGCAAACAGCGGCGGCGTCTCATCAACCAGGCCGCTGTGGCCCAGTCCCCTGAGCAGCAATAGGGCCCCCAGCCCCAGGCAGACCAACAGCACCCAGTGGCGACGCAGCAGGCTCACAGCAGGCCCCCAAGCCAGATCTCGACCCGCTGGGCAAACCCCGCTAGCGAGCAGTGCTGTTCGGCCCAGCGGCGGCAGGCGGCCCGATCGACCGCCAGGGCCCGGCGGCAGGCCGCCACCAGCTCTTGCACATCGTCAGGGACGGCCAGGGCGCCGTTGACGCCCTCGTGCACCAGCTCGCCAGGGCCGCCCCGGGCATAGGTGGCCACCGGCACGCCACAGGCGAAGGCCTCGACCACCACATTGCCGAACGCCTCGTTCCATTTGGGGGTGTTGAGCAGGGCGCGGCAGTGGCCCAGTTCGGCCTGCAGGTCTGTCGCTTCCAGAAAGCCCCGCCAGATCAGGGTGCCGGCCGGAACCGAGGCCTCCACCCGGGCGGCGTACTCCCGGTCCTCGACCAGGCCCATCACCACCAGGGGCAGGCCCAGCTGGGCGGCGGCGGCGGCGGCGTCCTCGAGTCCCTTTTCGGGGGCCACCCGGCCGGCCCAGCCCAGTTGGTTTCGCGGCTGAAGGCTCAGGGGATAGCGCTCCAGGTCAAAGCCATTGCCCAGCAGGAACGGTGGCTGGCTCAGTTCAAAGTCGGACGCCTGGCTGGCGCTGTGAAAGGCCAGATGGCCCGGGTGGCTGGCGCTGATCCGGGCGATCACCCGGTCCATGGCGGTGCTGACCGAACCCATGCTCACCAGGTGGGCCAGCGGGGTCTGACTCAAGGGGGTGAGCCACAGGGGCAGCCAGTCGTAACCCAGGTTGAGCAGCACGTCGAATTGGTCCTGGGCCTCGAGGGCCCGCTGCCACAGGTTGGCCAGCAGGCTGTCGGCGGGCAGCTGCACCGGGGTGTCGCGGTTCAGGTGCTGCCAGCTGGGTTGATCGTCGCCGCAGGCCGTCCACAGCTGGGCCTGCTCGCAGCCGCCGGGCAGCTGCGAGCCGCTGCCGGCCAGCACGGTGATGCGGTGCCCTCGGGCCAGCAGGCCGCTGACCAGAGACGCCAGCGTCCGTTCAACGCCGCCGCCGCGGCCGCTGCCCAGGCTGCCGACCGGGGTGCTCACCACCAGCAGGTTCATGGCCTTGGCTCCCACAGCACCTGGCGGCGATTGATCAGCACCACGCTGACCAGGGCCACCGCCGTGCCCAGCCACTGCAGCGGCTCCAGCCGCTCATGCAGCAGCAGCACCCCGGTCAGCAGGGCAAACACCGGCGTCAAAAAGGTCAGGGCGCTGAAGCCGGTCAGATCACCGCTGCTGGCAAACCAGAAGAACAGCCCGTAGGCCAGGGCGCTGCCCAGCACCGAGGCGTAGGCCATCAGCCCCCATTGCTGCAATGACCAGTGGGGCAGCAGCTGCTGGACATCGCCGCCGGTAGCCAGCAGCAGCAGCGGCAGGCTGCCCAGCAGCATGTGCCAGCCGGTGACCGCCACCGGGTCGCTGTGGCGGCTCGCATAGCGGCAGAGCACGGTGCCGGCGGCCATCGCCGCCGCCGCCCCCAGCATCCACAGCTCGCCATGGCTCAGGGCCTGTTGATCGAGTACCGGGGGGCCCTGCAACCACCACTGCTGCAGCAGCCCCGCCGGCAGGCCCAAGCAGACGATGCCCAGCAGACCCAGCAGCAGCCCCAACCAGCCGACCGGGTTGATCGCCTCACCAAACAGGCCGCGGGCCAGCAGGGCCACCAGCAGCGGTTGCGAATCGATCAGCACCGAGCCCAGACCGGCGCCGGTCTGGCTCAGGCCGCGGGCCAGCAGCGCCTGAAACACCGCGCCATCCACCAGCGAGAACAGCGCCAGCCAGAGCCAGTCCCGGCGGTCCACCTGCCAGGGGCGGCGCAGCAGCACCACCGCCAGCAGGACCACCAGCGAGGCCGGCAGCAGCCGCAGGCTGGCCACCAGCAGCGGTGTGGCCTCGTCGAGCAACGGTTTCATCGCGGCCATGGCGGTGCCCCAGAGGGCAAATGGCAGCACCATCGCCATGGGCCGCAGCAGCGCCGCGGCGCCCGCCGGTGGGGGCTCTGTCATCGGCGTCGGCCTGGCCAGCTGCAGGCTTCTTTTTAAGATCCAGCGATTGCAGTCTGTGCAGATGCCCTGGCCCTGGCGCCGCAAAGCCAAACGCACCCTGGCGCGCATCGCCATTGAGGGTCCGATCGCCGGCCCCACCCGCAAGCGGGTGCTCAAAGCCCTGCGCCAGGTCGAGCAGCGCGAGTGCCCGGCCCTGCTGCTGCGCATCGACAGCCCCGGTGGCACCGTCGGCGACAGCCAGGAGATCCATGCCGCCATCACCCGGCTGCGGGCCAAGGGGTGTCGCGTGGTGGCCAGCTTCGGCAACATTTCGGCCTCAGGCGGCGTCTACATCGGGGTGGCCGCCGAGCGCATCGTCGCCAATGCGGGCACGATCACAGGGTCGATCGGCGTGATTCTGCGGGGCAACAACCTGTCCAAGCTGCTGGAGCGCATCGGCATCCAGTTCGAGACCGTCAAGAGCGGCCTCTACAAGGACATTCTTTCGCCCGACCGCTCCCTGAGCGAGGGCGAACGCCAGCTGCTGCAAGAGTTGATCGACGCCAGCTACGGCCAGTTCGTCACCGCCGTCGCCCAGGGCCGCAACCTCGATGAAGCCGCGGTGCGCGACTTTGCCGACGGGCGGGTGTTCACCGGGGCCCAGGCCCTGGGCCTGGGCCTGATCGACCAGCTGGGGGACGAGGACGCTGCCCGGCGTCTGGCCGCCGAGCTGGCCGGGCTCGATCCCGACAAGACCCGGCCGGTGACCTTTGGTCGCCCCACCAAGCGCCTGGGGGGCCTGGTTCCCGGTCGGGCCCTGTGGACGTCGCTATCGCAGGGGCTCTGCCTGGAGCTCGCCTGGAGCGGACAGCCCCTGTGGCTGTATCGCCCATGACCCTGCAACTGCGGGCCCTGCGCGGGGCCACGACCACCACGGCGAACACGGCGGCCGCGATCGCCGAGGCGGTCGAAGAGCTGGTGGCAGCCCTGATGGAGCGCAACGGACTGAGCGCCGACCGGCTGCTGTCGGTGACGTTTTCGGCCACGGCCGATCTCGATGCCTGTTTCCCGGCGGCGATTGCCCGGCGGCTGCAGGGCTGGGACGGTGTCGCCCTGCTCGACTGCCAGCAGATGGCTGTGCAAGGCGATCTGCCCCGTTGCATCCGGCTGCTGGCCCATGCCTGGCTCGACCCGGCCGACCAGCCCGTGCACCCATACCTGCGGGCGGCCGCGGGCCTGCGGCCCGATCGCGCCAGCTAGCCGGCCGGCCACTGGCCCCGGGCAGGGGCGCCGGGGCCCCTTGAGAATGGACGCACACCGGTGATCCCCATGTCGGCCCGTTCCCTGATCCACCGCCTGCTGCGCCGCCGCCGTCTGGTTACGATCGGTGGTGCCGTGCTGGCCGCAACCCTGGCTGCAGCAGGGGCCATGGGGCCGGCCAGCGCCCCCCAGGCCCTGGCCCAGAGCACACCCAGCCTGATGGAGTTTCGCTGGGACAACACCCGCGATTACCGCAAGCTGTACTACTTCGTCAGCGATGCGGCGCGGCTGAAGCGCGCTGAGTATTACTTCATTCTCAGGCCCAAGGACCGCAAGACGGCGATCCTCAAACTGAGCATCACGATCCCGCCCTATTTCGACGCCCAGATCGATCCCAAGCGGATCAAACTCTGCAAGATGTCTGAAGGGGGCATGTTGTCGCGCACCCGTTGCCTCGAGCAGATCCCGGCCACGATCGAGCTGGCCAGTGGTGGCAAGGCGATCGATGTCTTTCCTGACACGCCCGTCTCCGACAAGGGCACGATCGGGGTGTACATGCCCATCTTCAACCCGTTCAACATCGGCATGTATCAGTTCAACGCCCTGGCCCAGGCCCCTGGCGATGTGCCGGTGGCCGGTTATCTGGGCAGCTGGCTGATTGAGATCGATCCCGGCAATAACTGAGCGCCACCGCCTGATAAATTTGCCCACTGGCCGCGTCCGCAGACACTCCCATGACCAAGCGCACCCTCGAAGGAACAAGCCGCAAGCGCAAGCGGGTCTCGGGATTTCGCGTGCGCATGCGCACCCACACCGGCCGCCGGGTGATCAAGGCCCGCCGCCGCCGCGGTCGCGCCCGTCTGGCGGTCTGAGGCTTTGGCCCTGCCCCAGCGACACCGGTTGCGGGGCCAGCGCGTCTTTGACGCCTTGTACAAACGGGGGCGAGCCGTCCATGGCGAAGCCATGGTGCTGCGTTGGATGGCCGCCCAGAGCCGGTTGATCCCCCCCGGTCCCGACCAGGACCTGCCCAGCCCCTGGCGATGCGGGGTTGTGGTGAGCACCAAGGTCCACAAGCGGTCGGTGCAACGCAACCGTCTGCGCAGACAGCTCCATCAGGCAGTTCTGCAGCAGTTGCATGGCTGCAGCGGACCACCCCTGTGGCTGCTGATCAGTCTGAAACCTGGCAGCGCCACCTGGGAATCACCCCGTCTGCTGGGAGAATGCTGCGATCTCCTCGACAAAGCCGGACTCACCCCATGACCCAGGAGCCCGTCGCCCCCGGAATCAAGGTTGACGAAACCGTCTTCTACGAAGGGGGGCCGGCCCGGGGCGACCTGATCTTCAACATCGTTCTCGGCCTGAGCCTGATCGGCCTGCCATTCACCATCGCCGCCGTCGTGCGGGCGCTGTGGCTGCGGTTCCGCATCACCAGCCGTCGCATCGAGGTCAATGGCGGCTGGCTGGGTCGGAACCGCACCCAGGTGGTCTACAGCCAGGTCCGCGAGGTGCGCAGCGTGGCCCGCGGTTTCGGGGCCTGGGGTGACATGGTGTTGGTGCTCAACGACGGCTCCAAGCTCGAGATGCGCTCCGTTCCCCGGTTTCGCGAAATCGAGGCCTACATCGACGAGCGTCGCCGCTCCAGGCCCGCCGCCCCCAAGGGCATGGCGGCCTGATCGGCCTGAGCGATCGGTCACACTGAGCTCCAAATCCATTCCCCGTCGTCTTCCGCTGTCGTGATCGGCTACATCTCCGACAACCTGCTGCTGCCCATCCTCGACTTCTTCTATGGATTGGTGCCCAGCTACGGGCTGGCAATCATCGCCCTGACGGTGGTGATCCGCCTGGCGCTGTTCCCCTTGAGCGCCGGCTCGATCCGCAACGCCCGCCGCATGCGCATCGCCCAGCCGGTGATGCAGAAGCGCCAGGCCGAGATCAAGAGCAAGTACGCCAACAATCCCCAGAAGCAACAGGAGGAGCTGGGCAATCTGATGAAGGAGTTCGGCAGTCCGCTGGCGGGCTGCCTGCCCCTGCTGGTGCAGATGCCGATCCTGTTCGCCCTGTTCGCGACCCTGCGGGGCTCACCGTTCGCCGATGTGCCCTACACCATCAACCTCAAGGTGTTGCCGGCCGAGCAGATCGCCGCAGTCGAGGCCAAGCCGTTCAACAGCCCCAGCCATTCGATCTTCGTCACCGAGACCAACCACGTCCCGGTGATCGCGACCCTGGAGGGCGGCACCAAACTCGGCGTTGGTGACAGCACCCAGGTCAGCCTGCACACCAAGGACGGTCAGGGCTTTGCCGCGGTGCTGGGCGGCGTCGAAAACGGCGATGCCTTTGCCCCCACCTGGAGCGTCACCAAGGGTGAGGGTGTGGTCAGCGTTGATGCCAACGGCACGATCAAGGCCATCACAACCGGTGATGCCACCGTCGAGGCCAAGATCCCAGGCCTGGCGGCCCGCAGCGGCTTCCTGTTCATCAAGGCCCTCGGTCAGGTGGGCTTCATGACCGATGGGCAGGTGAACTGGGACATCGCGATCCTGGTGGCCGGCTTCGGCATCAGCCTGTTCGCCAGCCAGATCCTCTCGGGCATGGGCATGCCCGCCAACCCCCAGCAGTCGACGGCCAACAAGATCACCCCGGTGATGATCACGGGCATGTTCCTGTTCTTCCCCCTGCCGGCCGGTGTGCTGCTTTACATGGTGGTGGCGAACATCTTCCAGGCCCTGCAGACCTTCCTGCTGGGGCGTGAAGCTCTGCCTGAGAACCTGCAGCAGATCCTCGATCAACAGATGTCCCAGCAGAATCTGGCCACCGCCGGCGGCGGCAGCGTCAGTGGCGACCGGCTGCCCTTTGAGCCCAAGAGCAAAAAGTAAGCAGGCCCCATTCATCCATGGCTGAGCCCCTCGGTCCCATTGCCGTTCAGGATCTGCTGAGCACTGAAGCCGGCGTCAGCTGGCAGGTGCACCAGCAGATCGCCGGCCTCGCCAGTCAGGGACCGGTCGTCGGCCGGATCAACGCCAGGCCCGATGGTCCGCTGCTGCGCCTTGAAGGCGAACTGCAGGCCAGCGTCAGCCTGCGCTGTGACCGTTGCCTGCAGACCTATGCCCAACCCCTGAAGGCCCGGGTCAGCGAGCGCCTCGCCATCGGTGGCAGCGACCAGGAGCTGGCCGAAGCCCTCGATTTCGATGCCGATGGGTTCAGCGAGCAGCTCGATCCCAATGGCAGGTTTGACCCCGAGCGCTGGGTCTACGAGCAATTGAGCCTGCAGCTGCCCCTGGTCAATCGCTGCGGACCCGATTGCCCTGGACCTGCCAGCTGGGGAACCCCTGATCCGTTGCCGGATCCCCGCTGGGCTGCCCTCAGGTCCCTGGACCCATGAACCCGCCGTGAGCCGGACCTGGGCCGACCAGCTCGATCTGTTGATCCGGGCGCGCACCCCCATTGTCTGGATCCGCAGCTTTGAGGAGCAGCGGGTCGAGGCGCTGCTGCAGCAGGCGGCCCGGCGCCTGGGGGGCCGCACCCTGTTGGGCTGGGATTTCATCGCCGGCCTGGCCGGCGCCCCCAACCGCGAAGGCGAGGCCGCCCGCAACCCGATGGCGGCCCTGGCCGTGCTCGACGGCCTTCCCCCCGACAGCGGTGCGATCCTGCTGTTGCGGGATTTTCACCGTTACGGCGACGATGCCGGGGTGTGCCGCAGGCTGCGCAACCTGGCGGTCAGCCTGCGTCAGGTGCCGCACACGATCGTGATCACCGCCCCCGAGTGGCAGCTGCCGCTGGAGCTCGAGGACTGCATCACGGTGCTGGATCTGCCCCTGCCCGAGCCCGCCGAGATTCAGCAGCTGCTGGTCAGCATCGCCAACGCCAGCGCCCAGCCCCTGGAGCCGGCGGTGCTCGAGCAGCTCACGGCCGCCTGTCATGGCCTGAGCGAGCAGCGGGTGCGCCAGATCGCCGCCCGCGCCCTGGCCCAGCGCGGCGCCCTGGGCGAAGCCGACCTGCTGGATGTGCTCGAGCAGAAGCGGCAGGTGATCGCCCGCAGCGAACTGCTCGAGTACTGCCCCAGCGAGGCCACCACCGCCGACATCGGCGGCCTCGAAGAGCTGAAGCGCTGGCTTGAGCAGCGTCACATGGCCTTTGGTGACGAGGCCCAGGCCTACGGCCTGCCCCTGCCCCGGGGGGTGTTGCTGGTCGGCCCCCAGGGCACGGGCAAATCACTGACCGCCAAAGCGATCGCCCACACCTGGGCCATGCCGCTGCTGCGGCTCGACGTGGGCCGCCTGTTCGCCGGGCTGGTGGGGGCCAGCGAAGCCCGCACCCGCGAGATGATCCAGCGGGCCGAGGCCATGGCCCCGTGCGTGCTCTGGATCGATGAGATCGACAAGGGCTTTGGCGGCAACTCGCGCAGCGACGGCGGCACCAGCCAGCGGGTGTTGGCCACCGTGCTCACCTGGATGGCCGAAAAGACCAGCGCCGTGTTTGTGGTGGCCACCGCCAACGGCGTCGAGGCCCTGCCGCCCGAGCTGGTGCGCAAGGGGCGCTTTGATGAGATTTTTCTGCTCGATCTGCCCAGCGCCGCCGAGCGCGCCGCGATCCTGGACCTGCAGCTGCGCCGACGGCGGCCCGATCACACGATCCCCCTGCAGGTGCTGGTCGACCGCACAGCGGGCTTTTCGGGGGCCGAGCTCGAGCAGACCGTGATCGAAGCTATGCATCTGGCCTTTGCCGACCAGCGCGAGTTCGGCGAAGCGGACCTGATCGCCGCCGCCACCCAGGTGGTGCCCCTGTCGCGCACCGCCCGCGAGCAACTCGAGCAGCTCAAGCAGTGGGCCAGCAGCGGCCGCGCCCGCCCGGCCTCACGCATGTAACGCTTCTGTGAAGAACTTCTAATCCAGGTAACGACCTGGGGTGTCGCTTCTCTGCAGCCCTGCAACCGCCCATAGGGTCGCTGCAACCGCAGGCCCGCCGTGCTGCCCAATCCCGCCCCCCGCGACCGCAGCGAACTCACCAGTCAGCTGGCCGTCGCCGCCCTTGGTGCTGGCCTGGTCACCACCATCGCCGTTGCCCAGGGCCAGAACCCGATGACCGCCCTGGGGATCACCCTGTTCTCGGCGATTGCCGCGGTGATGGTCGGCCAGGTGCTTTGAGTCAGCCCTGGACGCAGCTATTCAGAACGGGCAACAGTTGTCAAAATGCGCCGCATTTGCGGTCATTGTGTTGAACAACAGCGAACAAAATGGGGCAAGTTGTTGCCTCGGACCTGCTCTCTGTTCATGCTGAAGAGGTCGTTCCCCTGATCGGCCTTGTTCATCTTGCGACCTGTCTTTCTGCCCTGTTCTGGCAGTGTCCTGGCGGCTGCATCGCTTGCATCGCTGTTGGCGCCAACGTCTGCTCGCGCTGACGTCCTCTATTCCCTGGACACCACGTGCAGCCTGAGGTCGGCAGCACCGGTTCCCTGCCGGGTCGAGGTGCTCAACGAGAACGATGCCACCCTGTATCGCCACAGGATCGGCACGGTCACAGAGACCATCCGCATCACCGATGCGCCCGTGCGCATGGCCCTCTGGGATGGCAATGGCAAGCAGTGGAAGAGCCTCACGGGGGCTGCTGCCCGGTTTTCAACCAACACGGTCTGCTTCAACGGGCGTGACCTTTGCGTGGTCAACCCGAACTATCTCAACAGTGTCCGCCAACAGAATGCCCCGGCGATGGCCGGTCGCGATCTGGTGAAGGTGCACTTCGGCCCCGACGGCCGGATCGATGCCACCTGCTACGACCAGGGTTGTGAGGTGAAGCTGCCATGAGACACCTCACCACGTTGACGGCTGCGCTGGTGCTCTCGGGCCTGACCCTGCCCGCTGCGGCCCTGACCCCCCTGGATCGGCATGGGCCCTCAAGCGGCATTGCCGATCAGCTGGCCCGCGGCGGTGCGCGCGGCGGCGGTGGCGGTGGTGTGCGTGGTGGCGGTGGCGCTGCGGCCAGGCCCCAGACCGGGTTTGCGTCGGCTGGCAGTGGGCTGAACCGGGGCACGAGCCGTCCATCGGGTGGCTGGAGTTCCAGGGTCCCTGCCGATCGGGCCACCCCTTCACTCAATCGCGGTGGATTCGCTCAACGCAACGGCGGCTTTGATGGTGGCATCAATCGCGATTTCAACCGCGATGTGAACCGTGATGTGAACCGCAATGTCAATCGCGATGTCAGCCGTAATGTCAATCGCAACATCACGCGCAACTGGGGCGGCAATGTCAATCTTGCCGGCGTCAACCTCTACCCAGGTTGGGCGCGACCGGGTTGGGCTGTAGCCCGTCCCTGGTCCTACGGCTGGTATGGGGGTTGGGCCAGGCCGGCCTGGGGTTGGTGGGGAGCCAGAGCTGCCGCCTGGGGCATCACGACTCTCGCGACCGCCTCAGTGATCAATGCTGCGGTCAATTCGGCAGTGCAGAACCAGGTCAGTTACATCGTCGTTCCCGAGACGGACCTGCAATTGCTCTATGGCACAGTTCAGCCCAGTGGCAGCAATGGCGTCACCTTTCTGGTGACTGACAACGGCAACAGCTTCCGGCTCACAGCCGACTGTGAGGCCGGCACCCTCAACGGCACTGTGCCCTCCAGTGCTGCCGAAGCCGAGTTGGTCAATGCGGCCTGTCAGGTGGCCTATGGCGCTGCCTGATTGGGGCCGGTGGCAGGTTCGTTCAGAGCTCGATCCGCACCATGCAGCGGAACCCCATGTGACACGTGCTGGTGTCGATCCCCTGGGCCATGCGCGCTGACGGCCGGTATCGGCGGCAGTAGCTGGGTGCACACAGAAACGATCCCCCCTTGACCACTTTGCGCGGCACGTCACCGTGTTCCGAGCTGGGATCGACACTGGCGCGGCGGGCACTGTCCTCTGCCTCTGCGCAGCAACCCGAGAGCGCTGACGTTCTGCCCGACTCGGATGACTCCTGCTCAGGGCAGTGGGTGCCATACCAGCTGTCGGTCCACTCCCAGACGTTGCCGATCATGTCGAGCAGGCCGTAGTCATTGGCCGGGAATGAGCCCACCGGCGAGGTGCGTTCCCAGCCGTCGAGGCGGCTGTTGTGGTGCGGGAACGCTCCTTGAAACGTGTTGGCCATCGGTACACCGCCAGGGTGAAGCGTGTCGCCCCAGGCAAATTCAAAGCCCTGGCGGCCGCCCCAGGCGGCCCGCTCCCATTCGGGCTCTCGGGGCAGTTGCTTGCCAATCCAGCTCGCATAGGCCATGGCATCGGCATGGGCGACATGCACGACCGGATGGTGATCACGCTCCTTGATCGAGCTGCCGGGTCCCTCGGGGTGGCGCCAGTCGGCGCCGGCGATGTACTGCCACCAGTGGTAGTGGTTGCCCCGGTCGATCGGACCCGCTGGTGGCACAAACACGATCGAGGCTGGCTGCAGTTGGTCGGGATGGGCTCCCGGATAGAGGCCCGAATCGGCAGCGCGCTCGGCGACCGTCACATGCCCGGTGGTTTTGACGAACTTGCGGAACTGGGCGTTGGTGACCGGTGTCCGGTCAATCCAGAAGCCCGGTACCTCCACCCGGTGGGCTGGGGCCTCCTCCGGGTAGTGGTGATCCGAGCCCATCACAAAGGAGCCCCCTGGAATCCACACCATGCCAGGGGCCGGCGGTCGTCCAGGGGGCTTGGGCATTGGGCTTGTCGATCGGTTGGTGATCAGGAGGCGCCGCTGGCGGCGTGCTCCAGTTTCTCCATCACCCGTTCCAGCGAGAAGCTGGCTGCCTTCTGGCGCGGTGGATAGTCGATGAAGGTCTTGAGAAACTCACCCACGTAAGCCTGGGCGGGCACGATCAGAAAGACGTGGTCGAAGATCCAGTCCCAGTAGGTGTTGGAGGTGATGTCGGCGCGCTCGTAGGGGTCGGTTAGCAGGTTGAAGATTTTGGGCACGCGCAGTTCGACGAACGGCTCGGCCCAGATCTGGCAGGTGCCGGTGGCCCGCTGCTCGCGAAACACGAACTTCCAGTTGTCGTACCGCAGCCCCACCAGATCGCCGTCATCCGAGAAGTAGAAGAACTCCTTGCGGGGACTCGTGTCGTTCTTGCCCATCCAGTAGTCGAGCATGTTGTAGCCATCGAGGTGGATGCGAAATGTCTTGTCGCCCACCTGGTAGCCGCCCAGCAGCTTCTGTTTGATCTCGGGTTCACCGGCGGCGGCCAGAAGCGTCGGCAGCCAGTCGAGGTGGCTGCAGATGCCGGTGATGTTCGTACCGGCAGGGATCTTGCCAGGCCAGCGCACGATTGCGGGCACGCGGTAGGCCCCTTCCCAGTTGGTGTTCTTCTCGCTGCGGAAGGGGGTCATGCCGGCATCGGGCCAGCTGTTCATGTGGGGCCCGTTGTCGGTGCCGTACATCACGATCGTGTCGTCAGTGACGCCCAGCTCATCGAGCAGATCCAACATCTCGCCGATGCATTCGTCGTGATAGATCATCACGTCGTGGTATTCCGACTGCCAGCGGCCGCTGCGTCCCACATCCTGCGGGCGCGCGTAGGTGCGGAAGTGCATGTGGGTCGTGTTGAACCACACAAAGAACGGTTCGCCTGAAGCCACTGCATCGCGGATGAAGCGTTTGGCTTCGGCCATGAATTCGTCATCGGCCGTTTCCATGCGCTTGCGGGTCAGCGGACCTGTGCTTTCAATGCGCTGGGTGCCATCGCCATTGGCCCAGGAGTGCAGCACGCCGCGGGGCGCAAAGCGCTTGCGGAAGTTGGGAAACTCCGGATCGTCTTCCTTGGGATAGTCCCGCAGTTCAGGCTCTTCCTCCGCATTGAGGTGGTAGAGGTTGCCGAAGAACTCATCGAACCCGTGCATCGTTGGCAGGTGTTCGTCGCGGTCGCCGAAGTGGTTCTTGCCGAACTGGCCCGTGCGGTAGCCCTGGGGCTTGAGCAGCTCCGCAATCGTTGGATCCTCGGCGCGAAAGCCCTGCTCGGCTCCCGGCAGCCCCACCTTGCTGAGGCCGGTTCGGTAGACGCTCTGACCGGTGATGAAGGCGGCCCGACCGGCGGTGCAGCTCTGCTCCGCGTAGTAGTGGATGAACTTGGCGCCTTCCTTGGCGATCCGGTCAATGTTGGGGGTCTGATATCCCATCAGGCCATGGCTGTAGCAGCTCAGATTGCTCTGGCCGATGTCATCGCCCCAGAGAATCAAGATGTTGGGCTTGCCGTTGGGCATCGGTGCGCTCAGGACGTCATCTTGATGCTGAAAATGAATCGTGCTGCTGGCATCTGCTGTTCTGCCTCTGTTTGCATTTTGAAGTGGCGCGTTCTGCCAACTTCAGCGTCATGCGTGCACCCGTTGCTGCCAGCGCAGCACCGGGATGGACAGCAGCACCGTGATCAGCACATAGATCAGGATTCCCAGCCTGACCTGCCCCAGTTCTGGAGCATGGCTGCCTGTCAACAGCAGCGCCAGGCCAGGGTTGCGCATTGAGGTCACCAGGGCTGCGGTGGTGCTCTGCTGGTGACCGTCCCGGGCGACCGCAAAACCCAGTCCAAGGCTGATGGCGACCAGCAGAGCCATCAGGATCAGAGCCCGGACATTGGCTTTGGCGAACGCAAGCAACAAGGGCGATGTCTTGACCAGGATCGCCACCACCAGCAGGGCCAACAGCAGATTGGCGAGGCGATTGAGATGCACTTGCAGACGATCGACGAACTGCGGCGCCTTGGCCCGCAGGGTCACCCCAATCAACAGGGGCAGCAGCTGGATCTGTCCCACCTGAAGGGCCACCTCGCGCGGGGCAATGTCCCAGCCCTCCACTCTGAACAGGGCTTGACCAAGCTGGGCCAGCAGGGGCACGGTGACGATCGCCAGCAGCGCCGCGATCACCTGTAGCTGGGCAGCCAGCCCAGCGTGGCCCCCCTGCTTCCCCGCTTTGCGCACGATCAGCGGCGCGCTGGGGCAGGCCGCCATCAGGGCAATGGCGTGGCGAGCTTCCACGCTCAGGCTTTGCGCGGCCGGAGTGCAGAGCAGCAGCCATCCCATCAGCGGCACTCCGACACAGGTCGCCAGCTGCACCCGAACAATCAGGCTCCGGTGATGACGCCAGTCACGCCAAGATTCAGCGGGTAGGCCAGCTCCCAGGGCCAGCATGACGATGAACAGGGTGACTGGCACCAACACGGTTGCGTCGCCGTTCATCGCACCAGTCCCGCCAGCAGGATGACCATCGCCAGGGCCCCAATCAGGGTGAGCAAGATCGCCGTACCCGCCGCCAGTCGTGGCCCCTGCATGTACACGTAATCGGTGCGCTGCAGGCGCTTCAGTTCCCTGAGGTGTTGGACCGTTGCTGCTGCCATCGCCACGATCCCGGTGATCACAAAGGCCAAGGCCACGGCAACAACCCCGGGCCTCGGTCCTGAGCTGCCGCTGACTTTGTCGATCGCGCCGACGATCTTGTCGAGTCCAAATCCAAAGCTGATCAGCGACAGACAGGTCCTGATCCAGGCCATGAGGGTTCGCTCTGCAGCATCGCGATTACGGCGACGTGCCAGCTCGTCGGTGAGCGTCACAGAACAGCTCTTGCTGGCGACTCCCTTCAAGTTAGAGACGACTTCAGAGGTCTACCACCTTCAATTCGCGAAAAATCATCCAAGACACGCTGCGCGACTGGCAGTGTTAGAAAGATGAACGAAAAGGGTTGACTTGTGTTGCATGTGACTACAATCAACGCTAACGGCTCAGAGTCATCGCATGGGGTCCCCTCCTGGGCTTGATTCCGAGGCCGCCGCCAGGCAAAGTCTCATCTTTCATGATGATGAGGCCCTTGTTGATCGGGATCCTCAGGCCCTGGCCAACCGCCTTGCTCAGCATTATTCCGTTCTTGATTTTGGAGCCCGGCCAGGGTTCGAGGCCGGTTTCCTGCATCGCACCACCACGGCCCAGGCTGGGCAATTGTTGCTTTCCTGTGGCTTCACGACCCCAATTATGGGGACGATCGGTCAACGCGAGGGTGTTGGCTCGATCAATCTGTTGCTCAGCGGAACGGTTACCTATGGCGGTGGCGGTCAGGAGTACCTGGTCAACCAGCAGCGCCCATTCTTTTTTGCAGCAAGTCAAGAGTACAGCTACCTGATTGACCATCACTTCAATGGTGTTGTCTTCGACATCGATTTGCAGCGTTTGCGGCAAACTGCTACGGCAATGGCGGGTTTAGGTGTCTCGGAAAGGCGTTTTGTTGCCGACTTCGAGCACATGCGAGCGATTGGTCCAACGACTGGACCGGTGCAAGAGCTTTTGCAGGTTTTATGTCGTTCCTTTCGCATGCTCGATTGCCAGCAGTTGCGAGAACTGCACTATCTGGAGCATCTCCAGGTTGATGATCTCGTCTACCGCACGCTCGCGTTGTTGTTGAGTCCTTCTTTGCGAAAGATTTTGCAAGAGGATTCTGGTAGAGCATTGGACCGTATGCGTGTTTTTGAGGGGCTTTTGGAATGGATTGATGCCAATCTGTGTTCGCGTATTGCCCTCAGTGATCTTGAGCAGGTCAGCGGTTATTCCCGTCGCAATCTTCAGCTGGCTTTTCAGCAGCGCTTTGGTTGTGGCCCCATTCAGTGGGTTCGCCAGCAGCGACTTGAGCATGCACGTCAGGCCCTGCTGAGGGCTGATGATGCGCAAACGGTCACTATCATTGCATCGCGCTATGGATTCAGTTCGGCTTCAGCATTCAGTCGTGACTTTCGAGCCCAATTTGCATTGTCCCCGTCCGCTGTTCTGCGCGAGGGCCGCAGACGTACCAGTTGAAACAGGCTCCTTTTTGATCGCAAACCTGTCTTGATCCCATGAAACAGCGTTGGGTTGAGCGCCGCCGCTGCCTGCGTCGCTTGCGGCTGATCCGATGGCTTGAAAGGCACTTCGCGCTGCGACTGTGCTGCGCATTGACTGCAGCTTTCTTAATGCTGGTGTTGGTTAACCGCTGGGAACAATGCCGGCAACATGGCATGGCCCCAGGATGCCTGATTCATGACGCTGGTGGCGTAATCAGCGTCGGCAATCTTGAGGCCCTTAGCATCATGACAGCCAGTTTTCTGTTCATGCTTGAAGCTGGTCAACGGCGTCAGCGTGACCATCTCGATGCCATGGAACTGATTCTCAGTTGCCGCCAGGCCGGTGTGCGCTTCAGTTATGCCCGTAATGAAGCTCTGGAGCTGCTGGCTGCCGCAGGCATCTGGCTGGATGGCCAGGATCTCAGCGGCATCATCCTCGACGAGATCAGCCTCACTGGTGCACGGATGCAAGGGGTCAACCTCTCGGGTTCCAGCCTCCGTCAAGCTGATCTGAGTGAGTGTGATCTTCGAGGTGCTGACCTGCGTCGTGCCGACCTACGTGGTGCGCGTCTTGAGGGCGCCTGCCTCGAGGGCTCTCACTTGGACGGAGCCTGGATGGACGGGGCCATGCTCGGCACAGCCCCGTCGCCATCCCCCTGAGCCCTGAGCCCTTCAGGCCTCTTCGCTCAGCACCTGCCGATAGAACCATCCGGCCAGCAAAGCCCCGACGATCGGCGCGACCCAGAACAGCCACAGTTGGCCGACTGCATCTCCGCCCACCCACAAGGCAACGCCTGTGCTACGTGCTGGATTGACCGAGGTGTTGGTGACCGGAATGCTGATCATGTGAATCAGGGCCAGGGTCAGACCGATCGCCAGTCCGGCAAAACCGGCAGCGGCCAGCCGGTCGGTGGCACCAATGATCACCAGCAGGAAGAAGAAGCTGAGGACAACTTCAATCACCAGGGCCGCCCAGAACCCATAGCCCCCTGGTGAATGGGCGCCCCAGCCGTTGGTGGCGAGTGGATTGCTGCCGGACATCACCAGGTTGAAGGCAGGCCCCCCGGCCACCACCAGTTTGATCAGACCCCCAGCCAGTACGCCGCCGATGACCTGGGCCACGATGTAAGGCAGCAGTTCGGAACCTTTCATGCGACCGCTGGCCCACAGTCCGAAGCTCACGGCCGGGTTGAGGTGGCATCCCGATATGTGGCCGATGGCGTAGGCCATCGTCACCACCGTCAGGCCAAAGGCCAGCGATACGCCAAGAAAACCGAGGCCGAACGGATTGCCTGGGGCGATGTCAGCGCCCGTCAGGTAGGGGAAGTTGGCCGCAATCGCGGCACTTCCACAGCCCCCGAGCACAAGCCAGAACGTGCCGAAGGCTTCTGCCAGGCATTTCTTTTGAATGGGAACAGATGCTGCCATGCTGTGATGTTGATTCAGCAGCACCATCGATACATCCCTTTGATCGGGTCAGCAACGCAGCTGTATGACTTCGATGGAGTTTCACACCAATTGTGGTGCATTGGCGTCAAGATTTGCAGTTTGCGCAAGCCTGAGCGAATGCTGATGTTGTGACTTCAGTCCTTGAACCGCGCGATCAAGCCTCCAGCAGGGCGATCAGGGCCTGTTGCTTGTTGGCCTTGGCCAGATCCAGCGGCGTTTGGCCCTGCTTGGAGCGGATCGTGCGATCGGCGCCGGCCTGCACCAACACGCTTGCTGCCGCGATGTTGCTCTGCCAGACCGCATCGTGCAAGGCGGTGTAGCCGTTGTGGGGCCCCTGGCGATTGAGTTCCACCCCATGGGTGATCAACAGCGCACAGGCTTCGGCATGGCCGGCATAGGCGGCGGCATGCAAGCCGGTCGCCTGCATGCCCGGATCGAGCACGCCCACGTCGGCACCGGCCTCCAGCAGCGATGCCAGGACGGTGTTGTGCCCCAAATAGGCGGCCATGATCAACGGCCAGTCGCCATTGCCATCGGCCTGGTTGACCGTTGTGCCTGCCGCCAGCAGGCGCTGCACCGCACTCAGGTCATTGGCCTTGACGGCTGTCATCAATGCGGTCATGACGTCTGCATGGGTGATGGTGAGCGCCGCATTGGCCCGGACGCCGTGGTTCGGACCTCAGGAATCCCGAGATCAGAAACTGATTTTGACCCCGCCGACAGCGTTCCCATCGTCAGTGGTGCGGCCACTGCGCTCAGGCTTTCGCTCCGCGCTTCGCGCCGAACCACCTTTTTATGCAACTTCTGCATCGTGGCATGAGCCGGCTGCGTTGGGCGTCTGCTGGGGGCTTGATTTCTGGGGCGGGCCTTGGGTTGTCCCGTGCCGCACCCTTGGCTTCTGGTGGCCGGGGCCTGATCAAAGCGTTCTGACGCGATTCGGCATTGTCTCGGGCAGTATTTGCATCTTTTTTGTCTCGCAAGGTCACATTTATTTGTTTCTTTGATGGCCTCTTGGTTGCCGTTGGTTAACAGTTAAATCTGGCGCCACTTCTGGAATAATCAGCTGATGTATGCGGCCCCGCGTCCATGCGTGAGCACTGTCCAGCGCTGGCCAGCAAGACGTACTTCAACTACGGAGGGCAGGGGCCGTTGCCCGATCCATCGCTGGAGGCGATGGTGGCTTCCTGGCGCACGATTCAGCAACGGGGACCGTTCACCACCGAGGTCTGGCCGTTCATCGAGCAGGAAACGGTCCGGGTGCGTCAGGCCCTCGCGGCGCTGTGCGGGGTGCCGTCCCATCGTCTGGCCCTGACCGAAAACGTCACCACCGGTTGCGTGTTGCCCCTGTGGGGATTGCCCTGGGAGCCCGGCGATGAACTGCTGATCGGCGATTGCGAACATCCGGGCGTCGTCGCGGCCTGCCATGAGCTGGCCCGGCGCCAGGGGCTCACTGTGGCGGTGCTGCCGGTGCTGGCACTGTGCAGCACCACATCCCAGGCGGATCTGCCGGCGGCGGTGCTCGCTGCGCTCGAGCAGCGCCTTACCCCGCGGACGCGCCTAGTGGTGCTGTCCCATCTGCTGTGGAACAGCGGCGCGATCATGCCGATCGCTGCGGTGGCCCAGCACTTGTGCGCCCATGCCCGGCAACCGTGGTTGTTGGTTGATGCGGCCCAATCGATGGGGGCGATTCCCGTTGAGGATTCGGCACCCCATGCCGACATCTATGCCTTCACGGGGCACAAATGGTGCTGCGGGCCCGAGGGCCTGGGTGGGGTGGCGCTGTCAGAGCGCCTGCTTGAGCAAGCCCAGCCGACCCTGATCGGTTGGCGCAGCCTGTGCCACGAGTTCTCGGCCACCAGCAGTTTTCACCGCGATGCCCGCCGCTTTGAAGTGGCGACGAGCTGTGTGCCCCTGGCCAGCGGCCTAGCGACCTCACTGGAGCTGCTGGCCGCCGAAGGCACTCCACCCCAGCGCCTGCAGACCATGGCCGCAGGCAGCGCGCGGCTGTGGCAGGGCCTGCAGTCGGTGCCCGGCGCCCGCACCCTGCTGCGCGAGCCGCCGCCGGCCGGACTGGTGAGCTTCACCCTGGAGGACAGAGCCGGCACCCCGCGCGACACCGCTGCTGTGGTCGACTCCCTGGGCCGCCAGGGCATCTGGATCCGGCGGCTGGATCAGCCTGACTGCCTGCGGGCCTGCATCCATATCACCACCACCAACGCCGAAATCGATCAACTGCTCGCCGCGCTGGCCGGCATGCAGATGCAACTGAGCTAACAAGCCGCGTGGCTCCAAACGAGCGGGGCCCCCTGTCTGGTTCTGACATCTTGCGGGCACCTTTCGCGCTGGCGCAGTTGCTGTTGTGCTCTTTGCCGCTCCCTCCGATCTGCGTGCCGTGATGCAGCAGTGCCCAGATGCAGTCATGCCGAGATGCGGTTATGCCGTGATGCAGTCGTGCCGAGATGCGCGCGTGCCGAGATCGGCATCGGCTGCCAAAGGGGTCACCCATCGGACGAGGCCACCCTGCTGGCTTTGTTGACTTGGCCCCGTTTGCGGGTGCTTCTGATGTTGCAGACCCTCCGGAGGCTGCAGGTCCTCCGGATGTTGCAGATCCTGCGGATGTTGCAGGTCCTCCGGATGTTGCAGATCCTCCGGATGTTGCAGTCCTATCAGTTGCTGCAGATTCAGCGGCTGGCCCGTGCAGCCGCCGGTTCCTGTAGGGGGTGTTGTGCCCCTGCGATCAGTGCAAGCGCTCCCGCAGAGCCTTTTCGGCTTCTTCGCGGTCGTCAAAGTGAATTTTGGTGGTGCCCAGGATCTGGTAGTCCTCGTGCCCTTTGCCGGCGATCAGCACCAGATCGTCGGGCTGGGCGGCGGCAATGGCGGCGGCAATGGCCAGGGCTCGGTCGGCCTCGACCGTGAGGTCGGTCCCGGCCGGGATGCCTGCCACCACATCGTCCAGAATCTGGGCGGGATCTTCGGTGCGGGGGTTGTCGGAGGTGACCACCACCTGATCGGCCAGGCGGGCAGCGATGGCGCCCATCTGGGGCCGCTTGCTGCGGTCCCGGTCGCCGCCGCAGCCGAACACACAGATCAGCCGACCCGCAGCAAAGGGCCGGCTGGCCGACAGGGCGCTGTCCAGGCCATCGGGGGTGTGGGCGTAATCGACCAGCACCGCGGGCAGGGGCTGCTGGCTGGAGACCAGTACCCGTTCCATGCGGCCGGGCACGCCGCGAAAGCTGGCCAGACCCTGCAGCAGTCCCGCCAGGGGCAGCCCCTGTTGCAGCAAGGCGCCGACGGCCTGCAGCTGGTTCATCAGGTTGAAACGGCCCAGCAGCGGTGAGCTGAACGGGCCCGATCCCAGCGGGCTCACCAGGGTGCCGCTCACGCCGTCGGGGCGAAATTGCAGTTCCTCGATGCGCAGTTCGGCGTCGCTACCGGGTTCGAGCGAACAGCGCCAGCAACGCTCACCGAGCCGTTGGGCCAGTCGGCTGCCCCAGGGGTCATCGCTGTTAATCACGGCCCGGGCGTCCGAGGCCCCACCGCAACCGAACAGCAGCGGCGCTTCAAACAGGCGGGCTTTGGCCTCGAAGTAGGCCTGCATCGACGGGTGGTAGTCGAGGTGGTCCTGGGTCAGGTTGGTGAACACCGCTCCGCTGAAGCGGGTACCGGCCACCCGTTGCTGGTCCAGGGCATGGGAGCTGACCTCCATGGCCCCCACCTGGGCCCTGGCTTCGACCGCCTGGGCCAGCTGGCCCTGCAGCACGTCGGCAAAGGCGGTGGTGTGCTGGGCGGTGACGCTGTGGCCGGGCCACCGATTCACCAGGGTGCCGAACAGGGCGCTCTGGCGGCCGGTGCTGGCGCTCAGGTGTTCGATCAGATGGGTGGTGGTGGTCTTGCCGTTGGTGCCGGTAACACCGATCAGCGCCAGACGCTGGCTGGGTTGTTGCCAGAAGGCCGCAGCCAGTTCGCCGGCCCAGCGCGCCACCGGGCTGGGCAGCACCAGCACCGCGGCGTCCGGATCGGGTGGCGCTGCCGCTGCCGCCCCCTGGCTGATCACGGCCGCACAGGCGCCGGCCTCGAGGGCCTGGCGCCAGTAGATCCCGCCGTCGACCTGGGTGCCTTCGATGCCGATGAACAGACTGCCGTTGCCCTGCCGGCGCGAATCGCAGCTGATGCTGCTGACCACGGCGTTGGCCAGGTGCTGCGGTGGCTCCAGCCCCACCTGGCGCAGCAGCGGATGCAGCAGCTGGGTCATCAGAGCAGCGGTCGCAGTGGCGCCCTTTCTAGGCGAGGTCGGCGCCTGCGAGCTGTTGCTGCAACCACCGGGCCAGAGCGTCCCCCATCAAGCGGGGCGGCACCCGCGGCAGCAGTCGCTGCTCGCCGTTGGCCATGGGGACCGCCAGCAGCGGCACCTCCAGGCCATAGCGGGCCTGCAGGGTCGGGTCGCCATCGACATCGATCACCTGCAGCAGGGGGGCGGGACCCAGTCCCAGCAGCTTCTCTTCGAGGCCGGCGCACAGGCAGCAGCCCTGGCGGCTGTACAGCAGCAGTTGCATCAGTCGGGAACCGGATCGCAGCCGCAGGGGGTCCAGGGGTGGCAGCGCAGCAGCCGCTTCAGGGTCAGCCAACCGCCGCGCAGGGCTCCATGGCGGCTGATCGCCTCCAGGCCATAGGCGCTGCAGCTGGGAATGAAGCGGCAGCGCGGGCCCAGCAGCGGTGAGATCCACTGGCGGTAGAACCCGATCAGGGCGATCAGCACCGCGGCCAAAGGGTCAACCGATAGGATCGATCGTTGGCGCTGCATGGCTTCAGGCCGCCGGGGTGATCCCCAGCATGCCTGGCCCTGGGTGCCCTTGTCCCTTGAACGCTCGATTCCATGTCTCGCTACCGCGGCCCTCGTCTGAGGATTACGCGGCGCTTGGGAGACCTTCCCGGTCTCACCCGTAAGTCCGCCAAGCGGTCTTATCCCCCCGGTCAGCACGGCCAAGCCCGTCGCAAGCGCTCCGAATACGCCATCCGTCTCGAAGAGAAGCAGAAGCTCCGCTTCAACTACGGCATCTCTGAGCGCCAGCTGGTGCGCTATGTCAAGAAAGCGCGCGCCCAGGAGGGTTCCACCGGAACCAACCTGCTGAAGCTGCTCGAGAACCGCCTCGACAACATTTGTTTCCGCCTGGGCTTCGGTCCCACCGTGCCCGGCGCCCGCCAGCTGGTGAACCACGGCCACGTCACCGTTAACGGCCGTGTCGTCGACATCGCCAGCTACCAGTGCAAGGCCGGCGATGTGATCACCATCCGTGAGCGCAAGCAGAGCCGCAAGCTGGCCGAAGGCAACCTGGAGTTCCCGGGCCTGGCCAACATCCCCCCTCATCTTGAGCTCGACAAGGCCAAGTTCACCGCCAAGGTGATCAGCAAGTGCGAGCGCGAGTGGGTCGCCCTCGAAATCAACGAACTGCTGGTGGTCGAGTTCTACAGCCGCAAGGTCTGAGTCTCA
>JAIXOF010000110.1 GCA_027486935.1 Cyanobium sp. C1_MAG_00004
CCCCCGCCCGTGGTCCCAGATCCTGGACGCAGAGGCTGATGTGCCAGCGAAGCTGGCCTAACCAGCCGGCGCGCCCAGGATCTGGGACCCCCCAAGCGTGATCGGTAGATTGGGACGTCAGCGGGAGCTCCATGACCCAAGTCCCCTCGGCCGGCAAGGCAACCCTGGCGCAGGGGGCGCGCGGCGGGCAGGCCACCAAGTTCGTGTTCGTGACCGGCGGTGTGGTCTCGAGCATCGGCAAGGGCATCGTGGCCGCCAGCCTGGGGCGGCTGCTCAAGAGCCGGGGCTATCGGGTCTCGATCGTCAAGCTCGATCCCTATCTCAACGTGGATCCGGGCACGATGAGCCCGTACCAGCATGGCGAGGTGTTCGTCACCGAGGACGGCGCCGAGACCGACCTTGATCTGGGCCATTACGAGCGCTTCACCGACACGGCGATGTCACGGCTGAACAGCGTGACCACCGGCTCGATCTACCAGGCCGTCATCAACAAGGAACGCCGCGGCGACTACAACGGCGGCACGGTGCAGGTGATCCCCCACATCACCGGTGAGATCCGCGAACGGATCCACCGGGTGGCCGCCAATTCGGGGGCCGATGTGGTGATCACCGAGATCGGCGGCACCGTCGGCGACATCGAATCGCTGCCCTTTCTCGAAGCCATCCGCGAATTCAGGGGTGACGTCGGCCGCCATGACACGGCTTACGTGCACGTCACCCTGCTGCCGTACATCGGCACCTCAGGCGAACTCAAGACCAAACCAACCCAGCACTCGGTCAAGGAACTGCGCTCCATCGGCATCCAGCCCGATGTGCTGGTCTGCCGCAGCGACCGGCCGATCAACGAGGACCTCAAGGCCAAGATCGGCGGCTTCTGCGGCGTTCCCACCCGCGGGGTGATTCAGGCCCTCGATGCCGACAGCATCTATGCGGTGCCGCTGGCGATGGAGCGGGAGGGGCTCTGCCGCGAGGTGCTCGATGCGCTGCGGCTCGACGACCATGACAGCGACATGGCCAGCTGGGCCCAGCTGGTGGCACGGCTGCGCAACCCCGGTCCGGCGGTCAAGGTCGCCCTGGTCGGTAAGTACGTGCAGCTCAACGACGCCTACCTGTCGGTGGTCGAAGCCCTGCGGCACGCCTGCATCGCCCGTGATGCCTGCCTCGATCTGCACTGGATCTGCGCTGAACAGATCGAAACCCAGGGGGCCGAAGCCCTGCTGTCGGGCATGGACGCGGTGGTGGTGCCCGGCGGCTTCGGCAACCGGGGTGTCGACGGCAAGGTGGCGGCGATCCGCTGGGCCCGCGAACAACGGGTGCCCTTCCTGGGTCTGTGCCTGGGCATGCAATGCGCGGTGATCGAGTGGGCCCGCAACCAGGCGGGACTCGACGGGGCCACCAGCGCCGAACTGGACCCCGAGACCCCCCATCCGGTGATCCACCTGCTGCCCGAACAGCAGGACGTGATCGATCTGGGCGGCACCATGCGGCTGGGGGTCTATCCCTGCCGGCTGAGCCCGGGGACCATGGGCCATCAGCTCTATGGCGATGAAGTGGTCTACGAGCGCCACCGCCACCGCTACGAGTTCAACAACGCCTATCGCAGCCTGTTCCTTGAATCCGGATACGAGATCAGCGGCACCTCGCCCGATGGCCGCCTGGTCGAGCTGATCGAGCTCAAGGGCCATCCCTTCTTCACGGCCTGTCAGTACCACCCCGAGTTTCTGTCGCGGCCCGGCAAGCCCCATCCCCTGTTTGAGGGGCTGATCGCCGCGGCCCAGCAGCGGCTGCCCCGCTCGCCGGCGGAACTGCAGCAGAGCCGCAGCAGCGGCGACCCCGCCACCACCCTCAGCCATCCATAGGGTTTCGGGACTCAACCCGAGACCTTGATGGCGTCCACGTCTGCCGCCCAGCCGCCCCAGCGCGATCTGGCCTCCCTGCTGCCCTGGTTCGCCAGCCTGCTGCTGCTGCTCTATGGGATCGGGGTGATCGGCAATGTCATTCCGGTGCAGCTCACCGCGCCGCAATGGCAGCTGCGGCTGTGCGAAGCGCTGATCAATCAGGCACCGCTGCTGCTGATGGGCCTGGCACTGGCCGTGATCGGCCAGCGCTGGAATCCCGACGGCACCGTGACCCAGCGGATCCTGCGCTGGACCAGCCGGGCAGCGCTGCCCCTGACCCTGGGGTTTGCCCTGCTGATCCCCCTGCAGGGGGCCGCCAGCCTGCAGATCCTGCAGACGACGAACCGCAACACCACCGCCCTGATCGCAGCCACCGATCGCAATCTGAAGGCAGCCCGCCAGCAGATCAACCAGGCCGGCTCAAGCGCCGACCTGGCGGCGGTCGCCGAGCAGCTGCCCACCCGCCTGCCGCCATTGGCGCAACTGGGCAATGACGTCAGCGCCCAACAACGGCAGCTGCTGCAGGTGCTGGATCAACTGCGCGGCCGCACCGTGCTGCAGGTCCAACTCAACCGACAGCAACAGCAGTCGCTGCTGTTGCGCAACAGCGTGCGCCTGAGCCTGGTGGCCGCCCTGCTGGCCTGCCTGTTTCACCAGGCCCGGCCCCAGCGCCAGCCGCGCCCGGCGGCGCCGCGCCGCAGCCGTCAGGCCCAGCCGCGCAAGCAGACCCTGGTGGCCGATCTGGCCCGTTACTGCAACGGCGACAGCGGCGGACGCGGCTGAAGCTCGAGCAGCAGCGCCTGCAGCGTTCCCTGGGGCGGACGATCCAGACGCTGCAGCAAAGCTGTTAACGCCTGCTGCACTGCCGCTCCCGTCGGGGCGGCGCCTGGATCGTCCAGGAACACATCCACCCGCCCATCGCTGTACAGCACCACAGGCACCAGCAGCGGACGGTCCAGCTGGGGCCAGCTGCTGTGCAACCTCCGCGCCGGTTGCCAGCCCAGGTTGGACCTGGGCGGCAACACCTGGCGCAACTGCCGGCGCCACAGGGGTGGCAGCGCGACAAGCGGATCGCTGCTGTTGCGCAGGCGACCCTGCTCGGCCAGGGCCACCGGTGACAGCGGCGGGGCCTCGAGGTCCTGACGGTTCAGCGGCCCGCCCAACTGCTCGGCTGGGGTGAACTGCAGCAGCCACAGCGACTCGGCTCGGACCGGACGCACCAGCAGGGCCGGCACCAGCTGCGACGCCAGCAGCACACCGAGACCGGTGGCCAGGCGGCAGACCGGTGGCTGCTCAGGGCGAAAAGGAGCGATAGAGCCACCAGTAGTTGCCCACCGTCGCCAGGGGCACCAGCACCTGATTGAGCACATCAAGGGATTTGGCATACAGGGTCCGGTGCACGATCACGGTGTCGTTGTTCTGCAGCGGCGGGTTGAACGCCACCGAGACGTTCTGCTGGTCCCGCAGAGTGATGAACTCGCGCCGGGTGGTGCCGTCACGGTTAACCCGCACCAGTTCGACCTGCTGGCTGCGGCCTCGCCAGGGCACGGAGCCGCCGGCCGCCAGCACCGCCTCGACCATGGCCGTTCCCGCGGGCAGATCCAGCCGCCCGGGCGAGCGCACCTCGCCGATCACATTGACGCGGATCGTCTGGGGCCGCAGGTTGGTGGCTGCCAGAGCCAGCACCTGGGGATCGGCCACCGCCGTGGCCGTCAGTCGTCCCAGGCGCAGGGTGTCCCCGTCTAGCAGCAGCGGGTTCTGGCGCTGATCACCGCGCTGCAGCAGGGCCGCCAGATCAAGATGCTGCTGCAACGCACCCCCCTGGGGACGCTCGAGCACCACCGCCTGCAGATCCGCCTGCAGGGTGGCCCCCCCGGCGGCCTGGATGGCGGCCACCACCGATGACCCCGTGGCCGGCAGTTCGTACACGCCCGGCCGCTCCACTTCGCCCAGCACCGCAACCCGCGGCGCGCGGGGGGTCACCACCGCCAGAGTCAGCTCTGGGCGCCGCAGGTAGCGGCTGTACAGCCGGCGCAACAGCTGCTGCGCCTGTCCCAGAGTCAATCCCGCCAGATCAACCGACCCCAGCAGGCCGACGGTGGCGGTTCCGTCAGGCAGGACCGTCACCGGCCCGGCCAACTCGGCCGCCCCCGGATCCAGAAACCGCAGCGACAACACATCGCCCGAGCCGAGGCGATACCGATCGGATGCAGCACTCTGGCGCGCCACTGCTGCAGGAACGGCCAACGCCCCCGGCGGCAGCAGCACCTGGGAGGCCTCAAGCTGCAACAGAACTGCCGCAGAGCAGAGCAGGATTCGCCGCAGCGGCCGTTGACCCCCGGCTGGGGCAGCGGTGGTCTCGAGGCCCATCGGGGATCGCACACGCCAGCTCGATCTGCCGCAAAAGCGCCGCAAAGAACGATCAATTCGCATCAGAATCTCCACACAAATGAGCCTTTCCGCACTCTGTCTGCAGCACTTGATCAGGCGGATAAACCATCAGCAGAGAGTTCCATTTCGAGCCCATACAACCACAAGTTTTGGGCCGTGATCAAAGCGATCTGAGATAGCTTCAGTGCCAGATCTGAACAGCGCCAGTGACAGCAGAGCGGGACGTCTGGCTGCAACGAATGCAGGCCACACCAACGGCCCCAATGACCGGCGACGGCGTCAGCTCGCTGCTGCAGACCCTGAGACGGCGCCGGCAGCTGGCCCTGATCACTGCGGTCAGCGTCAGCGCCAGCCTGGGGTTGTGGAGCCTGGGCCAGCGCCTGTTCCATCCGGTTTACGAAGGGCGCTTTGAAATGCAGATCGCCAACCCGCTCGAGCCGGGGCGCAACGGCGGCCCGGCCGGGACCGGTGGCGGCAATGGGGGTGGTGACACCGGTGGCGTGGTCGAGGCGATCGCCCGCAGCGGCAGCGGCACCAACCTGGCCAACATGGTGCGGCTGCTGGGCAGCCCGCTGGTGATCGGCGCAGTTGCCGACGCCCAGGCCGTCCCCCTCGAAGCGGTGATCCAGGGGCTCAGCATCAGCCTGCCGGGCGAAGGGGTGAACCAGGTGCTGGCCGTCAGCCTGCGCTGGCCCAATCCAGACAAAGGCGAGCAGATCCTGGCCGCCCTGGCCAAGCGCTATGTGGCCTTCTCCCAGGAACAGCGCCAGCAGGCCCTGGATTCGGGCATGCGCTTTCTGGACCAGCAGGCCCCCGATCTGCTGGGGCGGGTGGATGCCCTGCAGGACCAGTTGCGGGCCTTGCGGGTGCGCAATGGCTTTCTCGACCCCCTGAGCCAGAGCCAGACCCTGCAGCAGTCCCGCGACAACCTGACCGGCGAACTGCGCAACCTGCAGCTGCGCCAGGCCCAGCTCGACAGCCAGATCAGGGCCGTGCAGGCCGGACGCCTGGTGCTGCAGGCCAGCGGCAGCCCCGGCGCCGATCAGCAGCTGGGACCAGGCGGGTTGGCCACGGCACCACGGCGCTCACCCCAGGACAGCGCCGCAGCCGCTGCCGGCACCAGCACCCCGC
Organism: Cyanobium sp. C1_MAG_00004; assembly: GCA_027486935.1. GTDB lineage: Bacteria > Cyanobacteriota > Cyanobacteriia > PCC-6307 > Cyanobiaceae > RGUW01. Next base: position 5,421 of record JAIXOF010000110.1, read on the forward strand.
TGGCCGAGCTGCAGCAGATCGAAAAGGAGCTGGCAACAGCCAGGGCCTCCTATCTGGACAGCACACCGCTGGTGCGCTCGCTGCTGGCCCGGCGGGCCCAGCTGCGACCGGTGGTGCAACGCCAGACCCTTGATGGACTCAGAAGCGCCCTGCTGGTCAACAGCGCCCAGCAGGACGAACTGAACCGGCAGATCCTGCTGCTGGACCAGCGTTTTCGCGCCAGTCCGCAACGGGTCAAGTCCTACGAGACCCTGCAGCAGCGCTTAAGCGTGGCGCGGGACAGCTACGCCTCGTACATCCGAGCCCGCGAGACCTACCGGCTCGAGCAGGCCCGCGCCACCAGCCCCTGGGCCGTGATTGCGCCGCCGCGGTTCAACCCCAGCCCCGTGGCCCCGAACCTGGGCCAGGGGCTGCTGCAGGCCTTATTGCTGGGGGCCGTCGCTGGCGTGGGGGCCGCCCTGCTGCGGGAGCGCACCGATCCCCTGCTGCACACCCCCGCCCAGTTGGAGCCGGCCCTGGAGCAACCGTTGCTGGGGGTGATCCCCCATCTGCCGATCCGCCCGCAGCAGCCCCTGGCCGCCGGCCTGGACGCCCGCCCCGCCGGAGAGGCCCTGGCCCTGCGCGAATCGTTGCGCCAACTGTTCGCCGGCCTGCGGGAACTGCAGCGCAACCGGCCGGCAAGGCTGCTGGCGATCACCTCAACCGCGGCCGGAGAGGGCCGCTCGACCGCTGTGGCAGCGCTGGCCGAGACCATGGCCGACCTGGGTCAGCGGGTGCTGGTGGTGGATGCTGATCTGCGCCTCAGCCGCCAGCACCAGCTGCTGGGGCTGAACAGCGGCAGCAGCCCGGCGGGACTGGCCGAGGCCCTGACGCAGGAGATGACCGACCTGCAGCCGCTGATCCAGCCGGTGGCACCGCTGCTGGATCTGCTGCCAGCGGGCCGGGGCCTCGAGGATCCGGCCCGCTGGCTGCAGTCGCCCCAATGGCGCGCCCAGCTGCAGAGCCTACGGGCGCTGAATCAGTACGACCTGATCCTGTTTGACACACCCCCCTGCGAGGTGCTGACCGACACGACCCTGCTTGGTTCGGACCTCGATGGCCTGCTGTTCCTGGTGGGCCTCGGTCAGGTCGAGCGGCACCGGGCCCAACACGCCTGCAAACGGCTGCAACGCAGCGGTGCCACCGTGGTCGGCCTGCTGGCCAACCAGGCCCTGGCCCCCAGTCACCTGAGCGATGACGGACGCCATTACGGCGTCGTGCATCACCTGCCCGAACCGAGCCCGGTCTCTGCGGGCTGATCCTGGTCAGAGTTCTGTGAGGGCTGGCATCAATCGGGCCCACAGGCCATCAACCCTGGGCCCCGGCTGCCGGGGCCCAGGCTGCCGGGGCCCAGGCTGCAGCTGACGATCGCTGTGCAGGCTGACCAACAGACACTGCCAGGAGCGATTGGGCTCTAGCCCGACCAGGCGGGCGGCAAGCGCAGCCGGACCGCTGGCCCGCTGGTCGGCCAGGGCTCCCAGCTGTGCAGCTGTGACCCCACTCGCCGCCCCGCCCGGTGCTGCCAGCAGACAGGTCTGCCGCACCGCCGCGGTGCCACGGCCTGCGATGGCGTGGAATCCAGCGGGACCGCGAACCACCCGCCGCGGGCCCTCTAACGCCAGATCCCGGCGTGCCTCGGTCCAGGGCCGGGTCATGTAGGCGAGCTGAAAATCGGCCCGTCGCCAGATCTTCACCCGCTGCAACCGCAGCTCAAGACCCGGCTGCAACTGGTAGGTGCGCAGGGTCGACAGCGCGATCCCGTCGGAGCGCCACGGCGCAACCGACGGCAGCGTCCTGACGCTGAAACCCGCTTCGGCGAGCCGATGCCGCACCGTCGACTCGGATAGATCGCCCACCTGCGGCCCGGGCAATCTGAGCAGGGCCGCCAGGGCCGAGGTCGCAGCCAACGGCAGCAGGACGGCCAGGGTGAGCCGCAGGGACCGCTGATCCTGAGAGCGTGTCATCGCAACACCTGGGAGGGAGGTAACACCGGGGACTGGGACGCAGGGACCGGCGCCAGCTGGCGCTCGAGCAACACCAGATACACCCAACCCAGCGCCAGGGTCGCCACGCCCGAGAAGAGCAGCGACCCCGCCTGATCGTGAAAGAAGTCGAACAGCGCCGAGCCTTTGCCCTGACCACCGCCGGCAATGGTGGCCAGCAGGGCCACGCGCATCACATTGATCCACCAGCCCAGCAGGGGCGTCAGCAGCGCCAGCAGACACCGGCTGCGCCAGCCGCGCAATGGGAAGGCCAACTGGAACAACACCGCCACGCTGACCAGCTGGGCGATCAGATCAAGACCGTTGCAGGCGCCCAGCACCGTCACCCCACCGCCGCTGAGCAGCACGCTGCGCTGCTCGACATGGACAGGGACCCCCAGGCTGCTCAACAGGGTGCCTGCTCCGATGGCGCTGGCCAGACTGAGGGGCTGTTCGGGCAGCACCCGCATCACCAGCGCATAGGCGGGCAGCAGCAGCAGACAGAGCAGCGCCTCGCGGCAGTGGTGGCGCTGCCGCCAGGGGATCCCCAGCAACAACAGCGCCAGGCCTCCGACCGGGGCCATGGCGAACAGCAGACCGTCCCAGTGACTTGCCAGGGCCGAACGCGCCAGAACCCACAGCAGCAGGGGGACACCCAGCAGCAGCTGGCCCCGCCCCGGCCTGGGCCGCAGCAGCGGCAGGCGGTCCTCAAGGCAGATGTAGGCCCCGGCCCATACCAGCAGCGCCATCACGGCGGCCTGGGGCCCCTGGGTGTGCTCCATCAGGGCCACGTTCTGGGTGGCGATGGCGATCGCCAGCAGCAACCACAGGCGGCGCAGACCCGACCAGCGCCGCAACGATCGAACCAGGTTGAGGCGAGGCATCGTCATGTGCCGGCCACCAGCGACAGGGATCGCTCAGGGATCCGCTGGGGTAGATGGCGCGCCAGCAGCTGGGCATAGCGCTGCACCACCAGCTCGGGGGTGGCAGTGCGCTGCAGATGGCGCCGACCGGCCTGGCCCATGGCCCTGGCCAACTGGGGGTGGTCAGCCAGACGGGTGATGAAGGCCGCCAGCCCGACCGCGTCACCATTGGCAAAGGCGGCCCCGCAGCCGGCGGTCTCGATGTCCTGGCGCAGATAGGACTGCTCGCTGCAGATCACCGCCACCGGCGTGGCCGCCGCCAGGTGCCCGTACAACTTGCTGGGGGCCACCTGACCCTCGGCGGCGGCCAGCAGTGACACCACCGCCAGATCGGCAGCGGCCAGCATCGCCGGCAGGGCCGCCGGCTCCTGATACGGCAGAAAGCGCACCTGGCTGAGTCCGGCTTGCTGCACCCGCTGTTGCAGGTGCTGGTGCCGGGCACCGTTGCCGACGATCAGCAGCCGCAGTCCGGGACGGTGGCTCAACAGCTCCGCCGCATCCAGCAGGGTGTCGAGATCGTGGCAACGGCCCTGGTTACCCGCATAGAGGACGGTGAATCCGTCCTGCAGGCCGTGACGCTGCACAAAGGGATTGTCCTGGCGGGGCATGGGATGGATGCGCTGGGGATCGGCCCAGCTGGGAATCACCTGCACGGCGGTGCTCAGGCCTGGATAGGACTGCTGCAACCGCGCGGCCATGGTCGTGCTGAGCACCACCACCTCGCGGGCCGCTGCCAGTGCCTGGCCCTGGGCGAGCTGCCAGAAGCGGGTCAGGGGGTGGGCGGGCCGCAGCACACCCAGGGAAACCGCGATGTCGGGATAGAGGTCGTAAAGCAACAACAGATAGGGGGCACCAGTCAGGCGGTTGACCAACCATCCGACCAATGGCAGATAGGCGGGTTCGGTGGTGAACAGCAGCAGATCACCGCGACGGGCTGAACGCATCAGACGCAGCAGACTGCGCACACAAAAGAGGACGCTGTTGACGACCCGTCCACGGATGCGACTGGGCCACCACCTTGAGACCGATGTACGGCGGATGCAGCGATGGCCATCAAAACTGATGCGCGCAGCCCGACCATCCCGAAAAGCATAATTGGGCTGTCCGGTCAGCACCAGTATCTGCAGTCCCTCACAGCTTAATCGACGCGACAGATCATCAAGAAACTGTCCGGTGGCTGCAAAGTCCGGAGGGAAAAACTGACTGACAATGGTCAATCTTGCATGCTGATTTTTCTGACGGCGCCACTGCCAGCGAAGTCCCAATGTCCGGGGACTCAGCGATGCGGAAACGGACCCAAACAGGGATCGACTGCAGACAGTCACAGAACCAGTTCAGTCGATGCAAGCGGACCCTATTCATCAGCAACAGCCATGACCGGGTCCATGCCTGAGCACTGCAGCCCGATCGCCGCAGCCTGCTGCCTGCAGCCCACCGGCCGGGCCGGGTTGCCGCTGACGATCAGACCCGGTCCAACGGCGCCGCGGACCACCGCAGCCAGCCCGACGACGGCACCGCGACCGATGCGGCAACCCGGAGCCAGCACGGCACTGGCCGCCACCCAGGCCTCGGATCCCACGCTGATCGGACGGGCCTGCAGCGCAAAGTCGGGGCTGCGGTAGTCGTGGTTGCCGGTGCACAGGTAGACGCCCTGGGAAAGACACACCCGCCGGCCCAGCCGCACCGGCGCGATGTTGTCGATCCAGACGGCCTCCCCCAACCAGCTGTGGGAACCGACCGCCAGGCGCCAGGGGTATTTGACGCGCAGGCCCGGCTTGAGACGGCAGCCGGCGCCGATGCGGGCGCCAAACAGCCGCAGCAGCCAGCAGCGCCAAGACGATCCCGGCAACCAGCGGTTCGCCAACAAGGGCGAACCCCAGCAGAACCACAGCAGCAACAGCCAGCGGGGCCTGCCCAGGCTGAAATCGGCGGGCAGGCGGTAGCGATCGAGCCGCTGCAGGCCGCTCAGGGCAACCATGGCCTGATCCTGGGGAAGGCATCAGCCAGGGCGCCGTGCAGCCGCCGCCGGGCTGCCAACGGGTCCGCGTGGTCCGACACCCAGGCGGCGGCTCCGGCGGCCAGACGCTGGCGGCGGCCGCGGTCACCGCAGATGGCGGCGATCGCCGCGGCCATGGGGGCCGACCGGGCCTCCACCACCGCACCGCTGTGGCCGCCGGCCACCAGTTCCTCAGGGCCACCGCAGGGGGTGGTCAGCAGCGGCACTCCGCAGGCCATCGCCTCAAGCGCCGCCAGGCAGAGCCCCTCCTGCTGGGAGGGGATCACGAACAGATCCCAGCACTGCAGCACCCGTGCCAGCTCGGGCAGCGACAGGTGCGGGTGCAGTCGCACCCGGTCGACCAGGCCCAGCCGCTGGAGCTCGGGCAGCAGCCAACGGCCATCGGCTTCGCCGGTGAGTTCCAGCTGCACCGGGTGGCCCTGGGCCACCAGGCGGGCCACCGCCTCGAGCAGCAGCCCGATCTGCTTGCGCGGATCGCTGTAGCGACCGGCAAAGCCCAGCCGCCAGGGCACGCAACGCCGGGGCTGGGGACAGAACAGCCCTGGATCACAGGGCCGGTAGAGCACCCCGGCCAGGGGCCGACCGGCAATGCGCTCTAGGCTGCGGGCCGTCGCGCCGCTGATGCTCAGGATGCGACCGGCGGGGTCCCGCAGGGCCCGACGCTCCAGGCGCCGCAGCACCGGCCCGTTGAACCGCTGATCGAGCAGGCGGCGATGCCAGGGAAAGCGGGCCACCCGCTCGCAGCGGTCGCCCTGCCAATCGCTGCCGACCCAGGCCAGAAACGGACGGCGCAACAGGCTCAGTCGGGCTGCACAGAGAGGGTTGCCGGTGACCGCCAGATGCAGATCACAGCTGGCGGCCAGGCGCCGCCAGGCAGCCCCGGGCAGGTAATGGGTGAATTCGAGCTCGGGCAGCCAGGCGCCGACCCCCAGACCCTGCCAGGGGGGCTCGGGCGCCAGCTGCCGGGTGCCGGGCCGGCGGCCCACCAGCAGGGCCGGCCCGGCGGCCGACAAGGGCAGCGAGAGATCTGGGCTGCAGCTCCAGGGCTCGTACCAGGCGAGCACGGGCTCAATGCCCAGCCGCTCGAGCTCGCTGACCAGCCAAGTCAGTTTGCTGGTCACCCCGCCGGCGCCGGGGCGGATCGTGCTGATTAGGGCGCGCATCAGCTGACGGGCTCCAGCAGCAGCAGCAGCAGCAGCAGCTCGGCGTAGACCCGTTGCGCCGCATAAAACAGTCCGCGCCGGCCCTCCCACAGATTGCCGCGGCCCACCAGGCACACCAGGCCCACCGCCAGGGGGGCCAGCGGGGTGTGTTTGCGCAGACGATCGGCCGCTGACAGCTGCCGCCAGGGGCGGCTGCGCAGCTTGTCGCGCTCCTGGCGCAGGTAGCGCAACTGGGCCCCCAGCCAGCGCTCCAGCGGCTTGCGGTCGTCATGATGCATCGGCTGGCGCAAGCGGCCGACCCGGCCGCTGAGATCCAGCCGCTGGGTGTGGCCGTCATCGCGGTAGCAACCGAGCTCGGGTCTGAACAGGGCCACCCGCGGCGGCAGCAGAGCTCCGGCGAGCGGTCGACCGGCGACGCAGTAGCGGAAAGCCACTTCAAACCCAGCCAGATCGGGGGGCGCCGTCGCCATCGCGTCCAGCAGCTCCCGTGCCAGCGCCCCGGTCAGGCAGTAATCGGCATCGAGGCTGAGGACCCAGGCGCTGTGCACCTGGGCAAGGCCGAAATTCCACTGGGCCGCAAAGGTGTCAAACGGCCGCTGCAACACCGTCAGGGCCACCCCCGCCGGTGCATGGCGACCGGCCAGGGCAAGGGTCTGGTCGGTGCTGCCGCTGTCCACCAGCACCACCCGCTCGAGCGCAGGCGCCAGGGGTGCCAGGGCCGTCAGGGTGCGCACCAGATTGTCTTCTTCGTTGCAGGTGAGCAACAACGCCGTGAGCCCTTGGGCCATGGGCAGTCCGCAAGCGTGGCCGAAGCGTATGGATCACCCGCCGGACCGCGGCCAGGCTCGGCAGTCAGGCCGCATCAGTGCGGCTGGGCAGCTGCAGACCCCGCGCGCGGGCGACCAGCAGGGGCACCGCCAGCACCGAGCCCAGGGCAAGGCTGAGCAGCAGCAGCACGAACGGATCGCCGTAGACGCCGCTGGCCGCCAGAAAAAAGGGAACGTTGGCCAGGGCAAAGGCCACCAGGCCCAGGTGCAGATGCACCAGCGCTGGGGGCAGGTCCTGCAGCAAGGTCAGATTGCGGCGCCCCAGCTCGAGCAGCAGCACCAGGCCCACCAGCAACACCGCCACCCCCACCAGGCCCAGCTCGGCCACCAGCTTGCCGGCGCCGCTTTCGGCCACAAAGTTGAGGCGAGAACCGAGCTGCTGTCCGCGGTCGAACAGCAGGTTGCCGGTCTGGGCCGCCGCCCCGACGCCCAAACCGAACAGACCGGAGAGGTCCAGCGCCCGGCTAAAACCGCCGAGGGCCATCTGGGAGAAGCGACCCCCGAGCTCATCCCGGGCCGAGAGCGAGCGCTGCAGGTAGACCCCCAGATCGGCTCCGAGCAGCTGGGGCACCAGCCAGCCGGCCGCCAGGGTTGAAAGACCCGCCAGAGCCACCAGATTGCCCAGCAGCCAGCCCCGCCAGGGAGGCCGCATCCAGCGCTGCAGCAGCAGGGCGTCGAACAGCACGAACAGCAGCACCAGCACCTGGGCCTTGCGCCGCCCGGTCAGCAGGGTCAGGGCCGTGAACAGCACCGCCAGCAGCCCATAGGCCCACACCGTCGAGCGGCGCTGGGCCGCCGTGGCCAGAACCAGCGCCAAGCAGGCTGCCGCCGCCAACTGCCAGGCCGCCACCTCGCTGGTGCGCCAGACGCCGCTGGCCCCGTAAAGGGAGACCCCCGGTTGAAAGTGAATCAGGATGCCGCTGCCCACCTCCTTGAGCAGGGGGTGATCGACCCCGCGGTAGCTCCACCAGACCGACAGACCGGCCGGGATCGACAGCAGCACATAGAGCCGCAGCAGACGCTGCAGCAGGGGCGGCTCGCTGGCCACTTCAAAGCCCAGCCAAAGCCCCAGCAAGGGCGCCAGGTAAACCCCGAGGCCGATCAGGCTGAGCAGGGGCTGCCCAAACCGCACCAGGCCATGGACGGTCTGCAGGGCCAACAGAACGCCATAGAGCGGCAGCCACTGGCCCAGGCGGGGCAGGGTGGCCAGCACCAGGGGCAGCTCCAGCCCACCGCGCTGCAGCAGCAGCGCCACACCGCAGGCGCAGGCCGCCACCAGCACCAGGCCCACGGTCAGGGGTGGCTGACCGACCAGCACCTTGCGCAGCGGATCCTGCAGAAAGCCGATCAGCAGCACCAGCCCCAGGGCCAAACGCCAGCCCCCCTGCAGCAGTTGAGCGATCAACACCAGCCCCACCAGGGCCACCAGCAACGGCAGCAAACTCATCGCACCAGCTCCTGGTAGGCACCGGCAAAGCGATCGGCGATTGCTGGCCAGGCGAACTGCTCGCGCGCCAGGCCTTGGGCCCGCTGGCGCCAACAGGGGTCGGGCTGCAACAGCAGCCGGGCCAAACAGTCGGCCAGGGCCTCGGGTTCTGGGTTGCAGACCACCCCGGCCCCCGCCGCCGCCACGGTGGGGGCCAGGGCCACCTGGGGCGAGATCAGCACCGGGGTGCCCGCCGCCAGGGCCTCGACCACGGCGATGCCGAAATTTTCGAGGGCCGATGGCAGCACAAACCAGCTGGCCCCGGCCAGCAGCCGCCATTTGGCCTCGCCGGCCACAAAGCCCAGCCACTGGCAGCGGGACGCCAGACCCAGTTCGGCCGCCAGCCGCCGCAGGCTCGCCTCGTAGGCCGGCTCGCCCTGGCCGGCGATCTGCAGCGTCCAGGGCAACGACGGCTGGCGGCGCTGCAGCAGCGCCAGGGCCTGCAGCAGCGGCTCCAGCTGCTTTTTTGGATGGAGGCGCGACAAAAACAGCAGGCGCAGACCCGACGCGCTGGTCGTTAGCGACTCCGTCAGCCACGGGGGCGGCGCAACCCCCAGCGGAATCTGCAGACAGGGGACCGGCAGCCCCAGGCTCCGGGTCTGCTGGGCTTCGGCGGTGCTGGTGACATGCAGGGCTGCCGCCGCCGCCAGATTGCCCCGCTCCAGCAGGGTCAACATCGCCTGCTTGCGCCGGGGGCTCTGGCTCAGGCTCCAGCTGCAGAGCTGGCCGATGGTGCTGACCACATAAGGCACCCCGGCCTGGCGGGCCAGCAGCATCGCCATACTCGAGGGAAAGGCGAACAGGGCGTGGACATGCAGCAGGTCCACCTCGGCCAGCTGCCCCTGCAGCCACAGCGGCAGGGCCGGGGCGATGGCCGCATCCCGCAGCAAACGCTGGGGCGCCCGCCAGCGGCGGCATAGCCACAGCGGCACCCCCTGGTGCTCGCACCACTGGCCCGTGGGCAGATCCGGCAGCACGTCCGAACCATGGTCATCGGTGCTGAGCAGGCGTGCATCGAGGCCCAGCTGCCGTTGGGCAGCCGCCATCTCGAGCGCGGCCACCGTCGGCCCGCCCCGCAGTGGACTGATCGAGGGGATGACATGGAGAACCCTCATGGCGCCGGCTCGGGCGGGGGCGGCAGCAACAGCGGCGGGCGGCGGCTCAGGCTCAGGGCCGACACCAGGGCCCGCAACTCACCCAGCAGCTTCACCGGAATCCACCAGGGGTGGCGCAGGTGAAAGCGGGTGCGCACCTCGCGCAGCGGGCGGCGCAGCAGGTACCAGGCACGGGGCAGCCCGCGGCCGCAGCGCAGGGCGTAATAACAGTCGCCCACCCCGTGATGGCCCGCGGCGCTGGTCAGGTGACTGCCGCGGCTGCGGGTTCCCCCCGCTGACGCCGCCAGATGATTCAGAGAGGCCTGGGGTTCAAACCGGATGCGACCGCCCGCGGCGATCAGCCGTTTGGCGAATTCGGTCTCAAACCGGGCCGCCACCGGCGGTGGAAAGCGCTCGTCAAAGCCCCCGATCGCCAGGGCCCGGTCGCGCTTCAGGCTCAGGTTGCCGGCCATGGCGTTCTCGATCCAGGCGCCGAGGCTGCTGTGGAACGGAAAGTCGAGATCGCGCCACAGCTCGCCCCGGCTGGCCCTGGGCGGCAACGGCTGGGGCTGCTGACCCGGCTGCAGCACCTGGCCGACCACCGCCCAGGCCTGCAGATGGCGGCGATGGGCCTGCAGATGGGCCTGCAGCAACCCCGGGGACGGCACGATGTCATCGTCCAGAAACAACACGGTGTCGCCACGGGCCTGCAGCAGGCCGGTGTTCATGGCCCGGGTCAGATGGGGCCGGTTCAGCCGCAGCCAGCGCAGCCGGCCCGCCCGCTGCCAGGCCTCGAGCGCCGCCTGCACCGCTGGCTGATGCCTGGGGGTCTGATCAACCACCAACAGTTCAGACGGGCTGGCCAGAGCCCGGCGCTGGGGTTCGAGCGCGGCGATGGTGTCGACCAGCACCTGCTCGCGCCCGTAGGTGGGGATCACGAGCGAGAGCATGGCGCCAGGGCCTTTTGCAGGTTGCTGATGGTGCGC
>JAIXOF010000012.1 GCA_027486935.1 Cyanobium sp. C1_MAG_00004
ATCTGCATCAGCTCCTCATCCCGCAAGGAGGCGAACAACTCGATCCGACGGAGGGTGGCAAAACTTCTGCTTTTAGCCTCAGATTGCTCAGCGGCGATCTGACCGCGATTCGACCCTGGCGTGCGCAGATCGACAATCGGGAAGGGAATGGAATACCCCTCGCGCTTGACGGCGTACCAGATGCGCGTGCTGACATCCGTCGCGACCTCGTAGCGCAACAGAAAATCAGGAACGAAAAAGTGGAGGCTGTAATCGATGCTCGAGCCCCCAAAGCCCTTCAGAAAGGCCCTGGCACGGTCGGGCTGGGGAATGTGCGGATGATGCAGCACTGCACTGGTTAACAGATGGATCGCCCTCGAAGGGGGCATCTCATAGGGCAGCCCGACCTTCACTTCGAGGCCAAAGTCAGTGGGCGAAGGCCGCGAGTAATTGATGATTTTGACCTTGTCAATGGTGGCGTTCGGCAACACAACGTAACGGTCAAAGACATCGTCATACAGGTAGGTACTATTCCAGGAAATATTGTCAACCCGGCCCTGCTGCCCATCGATTTCGACCCAGTCACCGATGACAAACTGCCGCTCAACCTGGACCGTCAAAGCCGAGGAAATGTTCTGCAGCTGCGTCGCCGAACCAGGCCCGACAATGAACGCCAACACCGACAGCACGGCTGCGGTTCCGATGGTGCTCAGCATGCCGCGTTGATAGAGCTCAGCTGTGATCACCGCGAAGGCGATGGCCACAAACAACAGATCCTTGAAAAAACGTGGAGCTGGCGTGCGGTCCTGGCGGGTCAGGGACAACAGCTGCCAAACAAAGCCGACGCCGATGTCAACGAAGGCCACATACAGACTGAGCAGCGAAATGAGACCCGTCCAGCTCTGCCACTCGCGCGCCACCCCCAGGGCACTGAGGGCACCGCTGACCAGAGCGGCAGCAATGGCGATGCGGAAAAACCGCATGCTGGGGATCAGATGGCTGAGCTTGCGCCGTTTGCGTTCCCGTTCGCGTTCAAGCGGGATGGACAGCAGCAGCAGCACCAGCAACAGCAACAACGTTGTCGGCTGGCCGAGCAGCTGCAGACTGCCCACCGGTTGCAGGGCCAGAACCATTGGGAACAGAACAGAATTAGTCAACGAAGCACCAGGCACTGGATTGGGCGCAGGATTTGGCTGACTACCAGGCAGCCCCCAGCAGTTCAATGCCAGCCCAGAAATAGGGGTTTTCCAGGCCAGCGGCAACCCGTCGTTGCTGGGTGCCGGTCAGACCGGTGAGCAGGGTCTGACCATCGGGACCCACGAGCCGGTCGCCATCGAGGCGCACCAGACCGCGGCCAAAGGCCTGACGGGTCAACTGCAAGGCCTCGGCCTTGGGGATACCAGCCTCGAGGTAGCGGTACATCTGCACGAAGTAGGCCGAGGTGGCCACATCGTCGACGTACCACAGGGTGCCGACCGCACTGCGGGCCCCGGCCTGCAGTGCCAGCCCGGCAAAGCCCAGTTCACTGTCGGCATCCCCCAGGGCCGTGCGGCAGGCGCTGAAGCTGATCAGGTCCAGGGCTGCCCCCTGGCGGGCACGGCGCAGCTTGACGAAGTCACTCAGGGGAATCGGCACCGTGCCCGAATACAAGCGCGAGGCGGCGGGCCCACCTGGCAGAAACTCGGCGTGGGTGGCCACATGCACCCGGCTGTAGCGGGGGTCGGCGGCCTGCTCCAGCAGGGTGCTGGGGGTGAAGGCCCGGTTCAGGGCCTTGTCTTTGCGATCAGCCTGACCCACCTGCTCCAGCTCGGCGGGCACCAGCGGCAGGGGCGCGAGGCCATCAAACACCGCCGAACCCGCGGCCAGCAGCCGACCATTGGTCTTCTGGGGCGGATCCATGCTGGTCAGCGCCAGCGACGGCGTCAATGAAAAGGCGTAGGCGTCACCGAAATAACGGCGACCGTCGTGCAGGGCCGCGAACGGGACTCCCTGCAGACCCCGGTCCGCCGAGATCAGCAGGGTCGTGATGCCGCGCTGCTGCAGCGCCGACGTGATCGGGGCCACCAGCAGCGCATGCAACCGACGGCTCGCCGAGGCCGGATCGGTTGTGTTGAGCGGCTCCTGACGCGACAGCTGGGTGTAGAGCTGCTTGAGCAGGGTGGCGAACTCCTTTTTGGAGACCTCGACCCGGCGGCCCTCGACCTCACCGGCCAGGGGCACCAGCGTCAGGTCGAGGAAAGCATCGGTGTCGGGCCGCACCGTGCCGCCTTTGGCCTCCGAAAAGCGCACATGCAAAACCGCCGGCGTGTAGGCGGCACGGTTGAAGGCCGGCGGCAACAGGGCCGGCCCGCCCACATCGGAGCGGGCCAGCAGCCCATCAGAGGCCGCCAGCTGCCAACCCGGCTCAGCGCCCGACGGCAGCCAGGACTGGGGGCCCAGGGCACCACTGCGAACCAGGTTCGTGGCGCCCGACAGGCTCTGTTGCATCTGGGGAACGCTGGGTGCCGACAGTGCACTGCCGCTGCGCTCGGGCACCAGGTTGCTGAGCGCCTGACGGCCACTCTGCTGGTCGGCCTGTTGACTGGCGACGGCCGCCTGTTGCGCAGGAACGGTGGTGGTCGGTGGTGCGCCGGCGTTGTTGCCCGTGGCAGCCGCGGGCGTGTTTGCGGAAGCCTGTTGGGAACCTTTGCCCTCATCGGACTTGGCGGACTCGGACTTGGTGGCATCGGACTTCGCTGTATCCGACTTGGTGGTCTCGGATTTGGTGGCGTCCGGGTTGGTGGAAGAGGAGGTTGATTCAGACGATGTGCTGGATGTTGTTGCCGACGTCGACGATGTCGAGGATGTCCCGCCTGTTGCGCTGCCGCCACCGGTGGTCGCATTGCTGGTCAGAGAACTGTCAGTCGTCGTGAAAGAGCTCTCAAGGGAGCTGATCACCGAGACATTGCTACTGCTGATCAGGGTGGTGCCATCACTTGGGAGGGCAGTTGTCGTCACCTGCACATCAGCTGAAGCAGGAGCACTGGAACTGCTGGCAGGTACTGCCGCCGTGGTTGACGATTCTTTGCTGGAGTCAGAGGCTGTCGTCGCAACAGCAGTTGACGTTGAAGATGACGAGGACGTAGTTGTTGTTCCAGACGAGGGAGTTGTAGCAGTACCAGTTGTTGTCGACACCGAAAAACCTGGGACAACATTGAGACTGGGCGTCAACAATGGATCAACCCGACTGGTTGGCACAGTTGCGCCTGGACAGATGTTCGAGCTCCCTCCATCGCATGTGGCAGTAGTTGGCGGAGTCTGATTAACAGTCAGGGTGCCCCCTGTAACCGTGGTGGCACCGGTATAGGTGTTAGCCCCATTCAAAACAAGAGTACCTGAGCCGGCTTTGGTAAAGCTTCCCGTCCCTGACATCGATCCAGAATAAGTTGTCGACGCCCCATTACCGCCTGCTGTAAGCGTGAAGGACCCAAGGGCGATTCCGCCGCCACCTGCGATGGACCCAATCACATCAGAAGCCCCAAGTTGGTACAAAGCTCCCGTCGACACTGTCAAAGCAGTAGCGTCCGGCAGACTGCCGCCAACAGAAAGCGTTCCTTGATTAATGAAAGTGGAGCCTGTGTAGCCGTTGGCCCCATTAAGGATCAAGGTGCCAGCTCCGGATTTTGTAAAATTACCGCTTCCATTAATCGCAGAACCAAACGAAACAGTCAAACCTGGATCAACCTGCCAAGTACCACCATCAGCTCCCAAAAAGATCTCGCCACCACCCGTACCAAAGCCATTCGATATCGAAGAGCGAAAGACACCACCGTCAATGATCAGTGTTCGCGAGAGCTGCGTACCATTACCGAAGAAATCAGCGCTGGCATAAGCCAACGTACCTTCAGATATCAACAATGTAGGGCCGATTGTGTTGGCAGCATTCAAGGCAAGAAGGCCAGCTCCGAACTTAGAGAGGTCGCCAACTACAAGCACATTGTTACCGGTGTAAGCAGAAAGGTTAATAGGAGCATTGACAACCGCTTCTGCAGGTCCATCAAAAGACAAGTCGATGGGCCTTCCGTATACCGTGTAAGCGTAATCAAGGGCAATTGCATTGCCGGACGCAGGAGAAAAGACTAGCTTGCCCTGATTAACTGTTACGAAAGCAGTTCTGTCCTGAAGCGGAGGAGCTGCATTATTTCCCAACTGCAAACGACCGGTCAAGGTCAGGACGCCCAAACCATCTTTTTCGAGATCCATGACGGCACCGTCCAGCTTAATCACTCCTGCAAATGACGTATTGCCTCCTTGGGTGATTGAAATAGTTCCGTTGTTGACAGAAATAGTTCCCGCCACGGTCGAATGCTGTGTCAACCCCCCAGCATCAGCCTGCAAAAACAGATCCCCACCACCGGAAATGGAAATGCCATTATCCAAGTAAATATTATTAGCAGCATGGATGGTCAGCGAATTGGCGCCTTGGCATGAAATTTGCGAACCAATTGTGATATCTCCAAAATTCGTCCCTCCCACGCCTGTAGAAACAATGACATCGGCAAGGCCAAGATTAAACGTCAATGTTGTGACATCAAGGTATGAGCTGCCCCCACTTACTGAAAGCACGATCGGAGGACTTGAAGCGCTGCCAGTTGTTGTGATGTTGACTGGGTTGCCTGTCCCGCCAATCGTCAGGTCATAGGGATCCAACAACCACACCCCGGTCTTGCCAAAGGGCGCCGCTGTGGACACCCGTATCCCATCCACTGCCAGCCAGGCTCCCGATGTCTCAATGCGGCCGCCGTCGCCGCCCTGGGGCCCGCCCGTGGCCAACAGGGTGCCGGCCACAACCGTGGCGCTGGCGGGGTTGGTGATGTCGCTCCAGGCCACCACGGTGCCACCAGCGCCGTTGAGGGTGGCCGAGGCATCCAGCAAGGCGCCGGAGCCGATCCAGGTGCGCAGCGCCTGGCGCACCGACGGGTCGCTGTTCTGCCAGCTGCCACCCACCTGAATCAGACCCCCGCCTGTGGGGCCGGTGGCCAGCAGGCTCGAACTGCCATCAACCCACACCTCGTGGCCGGTGAGGGTGATGCTGCCGCCGGTGCCGGTGCTCGACGCTGCCGAGAGGGTGCTGCCCGCCACCGACACCAGGCCCGCCGGGTTGTCGACCAACAGGGAGCGGTCCACCGTCAGGCTGACCCCCTGCAGCACGATCTCGGGGTCGGGCGCCATGCCGGCGATCGCCCGCAGCGCCGGGTCGAGCACCAGATCGGCCGCACCGGTGCGCGGGGTGCCAAACAGCAGGGCCGCCTGCTGGGGGGTGGTGCCGAACACATCAAACCGCCCCTCGCCGATGCGCTGGCTGGTGGCGGTGCTGAGGGTCAGCTGGGTGGTGTTTACAAACCCCCCCGAGCCGCTGACCGCAATGCCCCCGGGCGACAGCCAGAACAGGCTGCCGGGGGTGCTCAGGCTGACCGGTTTGTCGATGAAGGTGCCCTGGGGGGCCGTCACCCCCACCACCACGTTGCTGAAACCGCCGTTGTTGATCTGCACCCCGGTGATCGCGCCGCGGGTGTCAAAGCTGCTGAAGCGATGCAACAGGTTGGCCCCGGCGGCCGTGCCCCCATCGACATTGCACAGACCGCTGCTGCAGCTACCACCCACCACCCCGTTGACGGCTGTGTTCAAGCCACCGGCTCCGGTGGCACTGACCTGGGCCAGGGCTGGCGCGCCGAAGCGGGTTGTGACACCGGCCAGCACCAGGGGCAGGGTCAGCAACGGACCCAGGCGAACGATGTCAAGCCGGCCGATCACGCTCAACCCCTCGTCCTGATCGCTGCAGATCAACCACAACATTGGGACAGATTCAGGGAAAACACCACACAATGGGGCGAATTCATGTAAACGCCCGGCATGCTTCTGCTGGCCCAGCTGGTGGCCCCGCCCCTGCAGCGCGGCCCGGTGAGGCTGCCGGAGCAGACCCCGGTGGAAACCCAGCGGCCCGGCCAACCCCAGCCGGACACGCCGATCTTTGGCTTGCCCGGTTCCCCCCAGACCCCCGCCGGCCAACCCGAAGCGCCCACGCAGCCCGCAGCGCCAGCCGGCCCGATCCCCGCGGTCCAGGGCCAGACCCCTTACAGCCCTGAGCAGCTGCAGCAGATCCTGGGGCGCTGCGGCCGGCCCACGGCAGCCGCCACCTTGACGGCCTGCGCCGCCGCCTTGACGGCCCGGCTCACCGCTGACGGCTACGTCAATTCACGCGTCTACATCGAAGCCACCCCGGCCCCCGGAACCTTGAAGGTGGTGCAGGGCCGCATCGCCGAACTGCGCATCAGCAGCAGTGATGCGGGCCTGGCCCGGGACATTCGCGGCCGACTGCGGGGGCTGCAGGGGGAGGTGCTGCATCTGCCCAGCTTGGAGCGGCAACTGTTGGCGCTGCGCAGCATCCCTGGCGTCGGACAGATCAAGGGCAGCCTGGGACGCCTGGGCAGTGACCCCACCGAAGCGATCCTGAACCTGGCGATCGAACCGGTGCCGACACCCTGGACCGGCGACGTCAGCCTGCGCAATGACGGCAATGCCGGCAGCGGTGAATGGCGGGCCGTCGGCGTGGTGCTCAAGAACAACCTGGCCACCCGCGGCGACACCTTCCTGGTGTACGGCGAACTGAACGCTGATCAGGACCCTGAGCTGGGCGCCGTGATCACCTCGCTCAGCTACAGCCTTCCCCTCGCCAGCCGGCTGAACCTCACCTCGTCGTTCGGCTACAGCCGCCGCAATCTGGTGGAGGCCACAGGCGCCGCCCACAACGTCTCCTTCACCCAGTTCCAGGGTCTGGGCCAACTGGAGTGGACGCTCAGACAGGACCTCAACCAACGCTGGATGCTGTTCGGCGGCTTCAGCGGCAACAGCTCTTCCAGCTCACTGGCCGGAGCTTCGTTTCCGCTGCTGGGGGGCAGCCAGGGACCGGTCTCCCAGATCAGCACCGGTTACCTGCGGGCGGGCCTGGCCTATGGCGGCAACCGCGGCCCAGTGAGCTGGGGCGGCAACCTCTATGGCCTGCAGGGCATTGCCGGGGTCAGCACCAGCGACCAGTTGGCCTCCCTGGCCAGCGTCGGCATCGACCCCGGCCAGTCACGGGCCCTGGGGGGGCTGCTCAGCGTGGCCTGGGCGCTGACCGATCGGTTGCAGTTCAACGGCCGCGTCGCCGGACAGATCGCCTTCAACGAACTCACCAACGACATGGGCTTTGCCCTGGGCAGCGATGTGGGCCTCAAGGGGCTGCCCGGCACCTTCATCAGCGGCGACAACGGCTACCTATGGGCCACCGAGCTGGCGTACACCGTCTGGCGCAACAGCCAGCAGGCGGTGCAGCTGGTGCCGTTCATCGGCTACGGCGGCATCAGCTACCAACGCAGCGGCATCTGGACCAGCGACACGGTCGGCTCGGGCGGCGGACTGGTGCGCTGGCTCGCCGGTCGACACTGGACCCTCGAGCTGGGCTGGATCACGCCGTTGGACGAAGGCCAACGGGTCTACTGGAACAGCTGGCTGCTGGGCAGCGGCGTCTACTCCAAGATTCAGTACAGGTTCTGAATCCGGCTATGGCAGCACCCGCAAGCGTCGACCAGGCCCGCCAGCAGCTGCAGGAACGGCTGCGGCTGGGGGCCGAATCAACGGGCCGGCCGGTGGGGCTGGCCAGCGGCCAGGTGCTGTTTGAGACCAACGACGCCAGCGACGGTCTGTACGTGCTCGAGCAGGGCGGCCTGCGGATCACGATCCGCAACCCCTCGGGCGATGTGATCGAACTGGCTCGGCTGAGCCCTGGTGCCGTGATCGGCGAGATGTCGCTTCTGGGCGAAGCCACCCGCTCGGCCAGCTGCAGTGCCCTGACGGACGACACCCAGCTGCTGTTCATCGACCGCGAGCAGGCGCTGCAGTTGATTGACGGGGACGAGTTGGCCCGCCAGGCCCTGGTGCTGATCCTCAGCGAGCGGGCCCGCAACATGGTGCGCTTCATCCACGACTTCAGCCACCTGACGGCCCTGGTGGCCAACGGCGATTACGCCGGCGTGCAGACCCTGATCAGCAGCAGCGGCAGCGGCGACCCGGCGGTCAAGGCCGCCCGCGATGCCTTCCGCTGCATGCTCGAGCGGGTGCAGCAGCGCGAAGCCGAGCTGCAGTCGACGATCGCCACCCTCAGCCTCGAGATCGACCACCAGCGGGCCGCCCAGGAGGTCGAATCGATCCTGGGTGCCAGCAGCTTTCAGGCCCTGCAGCAGAACGCGACCGACCTGCGTCGGCGTCTGCGGGGCGACTGAAAGCAGCCTTTGCGGCAGCGCTCAGTGGGCGCCGCCGCGCAAGGTCAGGGCGTTGAGCAAGGCGAACACCACTGCCCCGATCACAAACCACACAAACGAGGTGTCCTCGGGCTTGCGCAGCTCCACCCGGAAGACGTTGTAGATGATGATGCCGGCCAGCAGCGAGAAGGCGGCCAGCAGCACGACGTTGGGCAGGGCCCCGATCGCCGCCAGCACCGATGCCACGATCAGCACCGGCACCACCAGACGCGGCGCCAGGCTGGCAAAGCGGCGCTCGTCCTCTTCACAGGTGGCCAGAACATCGAAGCCCAGATGCAGGGCAAAGGTGATCAGATAAA
Organism: Cyanobium sp. C1_MAG_00004; assembly: GCA_027486935.1. Classification (GTDB taxonomy): domain Bacteria; phylum Cyanobacteriota; class Cyanobacteriia; order PCC-6307; family Cyanobiaceae; genus RGUW01. The sequence goes on from JAIXOF010000012.1 coordinate 8,618, forward strand.
GGACCGCCGAGACCATCCCGTTCAGGTGACTGAACTGGAACGGCAGGGTCAACAGGACCAGGGCCGCATAGCCGGTGAACACGCCAAGGCTGATGGCGAAATTCGAACGTTTTTCAGCCGCCTTGACGCCGACGAATTTCCATTCGCCCATCGCCTCGTGGGCGGCCGTGGCCTGCTGCAGGCAGTAATGCTGAATGCCCTTGTAAATCAACAGGCCCAGCAGCGCCAGCCCAAAGGCCAGCGTCGGCGGGCCGTGCAGCTCGGTGTTGATCACACTGAGCTCGGGCAACAGCAGCAACAGCACGTAGGCCGCTGCCAGTCCCCCCGAAAACGAGCGCAACGCCGTGGGCCAGCGCAGGGCCTTCGGCTGTTGGCGATTGTCGCTGTGCTCGAGCAGCTCGAGCAGGGGCCGGGCCCGCAGCACTACCGCCAGCACCGCCAGCAGCAGCAGCGCCAGACCCAGCTCCTGGGGCAGGCTGGGACCGTGGGCTGCGGCGGCATAGCCAGCGGCCGGGGCATGGCCAGCAGCATCCTTGGGGAGGTCAGCGGCTGGGGCCGCAGCGGTGGCCGCCGCGGCAAGCAAGGTCGAGGTGATCGTCAGCATTGGGTTTCGGGGCGATCAGGAGCGCAGGGCGGCGACCGCCTGGGCCACCTCCCGCAGGGTCACCGACAGCGGATGGTCGGGCTGCTGCAGACAGAACAACCCATTGCCGCCGTACCGCATGATCTCGTCGGACTGGGGCAGGATCGCCAGGCACTGGTCCCCGTAGGTCTGCTCGATCGTGGTCTTCAGGTTGGCCCAATCAAGGCTGGTGATCGCCTTGTTGACCACGAAGCGCAAGGCCGGCACCCCCAGCTTGCGGGCCACATCGACGGTGACGGCGGTGCCCTGGTAGTCCTGGCGATCAGGACGCAGCAACATCAGCAGCAGATCGGCGACCGTGATCGACATCAACGTCGTTTCGTTGATGCCCGGATGGGTGTCGACAAACAGAAAGTCGAGTGCCGCCGCCTTGCCAAAGTCGCGATAGACGTCGACCAGCTGCTCGAGTCCGTAGCCCTCTTTGACGATCTGGGCGATGTCGCCGGGCTTGGGACTGCCCGCTAGCAGCAAGATGCGTCCGTCACCCCCGAGTCCCTCGGGCGTGACGTCGATCATCGCCCTGTTGACGTCGTAATGGCGATAGAGGACACCGTTGACGGTGGTAGCCGGTTGATCCTGTCCAAACAGGATGTGCACACCCGGTGAGGGCAGATCGGTGTCCACCACCCCGACCCGATGGCCGCAGCGGGCCAGCTCGAGCGCCAGGTTGGCGGTGACGTTCGACTTGCCGGTGCCACCCCGGTAGCTGTGGGTGGCGATGATCATGGGTTGGGCCATGGGCTGGATGCTGAAGGTGCCGCCTTGGCTTGTCAATCAACCGGATGGGCCGGCCCGTTGCCGCCGGACCCCGATCCGGCCAGGCTGGAAGACCCGTCACTGCGGCAACCTGCTGTGATCTCGCGCAAACGCTCGGCCGCGGCGGCCAGGGTCCTGGCCTCGTACGGCATCGCCGCCCTGCTGCTGTGGGGGCTCGAGCGCAGCCAGTTGGCCGAAGCGGTCAACCTGCTCGTCTACGACCTGATCACCAACCTGCGGCCGGCCGACTCAGGCCGACCGCAGCCGATCGCGATCATCGGCATCAGCGAAGCCGACATCAGAACCTACGGCTGGCCGATCGACGACAGCCTGCTGTGCCGCGCCATCGATCGCCTCGACGCCGCAGGGGTACGCGCCATCGGCCTGGACCTGTACCGCGACAAGGGCGTCGGCCCCCAGCAGCAGTGCCTGCGCGATGCCGTGCGCAGCAACCCTCGCCTGGTCTCGATCTTCAATGTGGCCGAAGCGATCGAGCCGATCCCAGGCACACCGCCCACGCAACGGGCCTACAACGACCTGGTGATCGATCGCGATGGGGTTGTACGGCGCGATCTGATCCATGTCGGCGGTCAGGACGACACCGTCGTCACCCTGCCGATGCGCCTCCTTGAGGTTGAACGCGGCAACAACAACCTGCGGCGGCGGATCGAGCGGGGCCAACCCCCGATCCAATGGCTTGGGCCGGATTCAGGGGGGTACTACGGCATCGACACCGCCGGCTACCAGCAGATGCTGCCCTTTCTGCAGCCTGGCAGCTACCGCCAGTGGACCCTGCAGCAGCTGATCAGTGGCCAGGTGCCGGCGGCTGACCTGCGCGGCAGCACCGCCCTGATCGGCAGCACCGCGCCCTCGTTGCGGGATCTGTTCGAAGTGCCCCACACCCGCTTTCGCGCCGGGGCCGCGCCGATGCTGATGCCGGGCGTCGAGGTGCACGCCAACCGCCTGGTGGCCCTGCGCAACAGCGACCGCGAGCCGATCTGGAGCGCCAGCATCGCCTTCACCAACGCCATCGTGCTGGTGGCTGCCCTGCTGGGGGCCCTGGTGGCCGAGCGCAGCTCGCCGATGCGCCGCGGCCTGCTGCTGCTGTCGCTGTTGATCGCCGGCTGGATGGGCGCCGCGATCGGCCTGTTGCTGCAGGCGCAGATCTGGCTCGAGCTCAGCGAACCGGTGGCGGCGCTGCTGCTGTTCGGCGGCACCGGCCTGCTGCGGCGGGGTGCCCTGGCCCAGCAGCAGCGCCAGCAGATCCAACGGCTGCTGGGCCAGACCACCTCGCCAGCGGTGGCCAACCAGCTGTGGAACCAACGCGAGACCCTGCTGAGCGACGGCCGTTTTGAAGGCCGCCAGCTGCCGGTGACGGTGCTGTTCTCGGACACCCGCAACTTCACCACCGTCTCAGAGGGACTGGCCCCGGCCGACCTGCTCAACTGGCTCAACCGCGGCATGGCCCACTGCGTACCGGCCATCAGCCGTCACGGGGGCATGGTCAACAAATTCACCGGCGACGGCTTTCTGGCGGTGTTCGGTGCTCCGGTGGGCGACAGCCCCGCAGCCGATGCCCGCGAAGCCCTGCGCACCGCGCTTGAGATTCAGCAGGGCATGGAGCAGCTGAACGTCGAGCTGGGTGCCGAAGGGGCCCCCACCATGGCCCTGCGCATCGGCATGCATTCGGGCCCGGTGCTGGCCGGTTCGATGGGCAGCAGTGAACGGCTCGAATACGCCGTCATCGGCGACACGGTCAACTGCGCCTCACGGCTCGAGAGCATCGAAAAGCACCGGCACAACAACCTCTGCCGGGTGCTGGTCTCGAGCGCGACCCGCGAGCTGCTGCTGCAGGACGCCAGCCCCGACGAACGGGCCTGGTGCGCGCGGCTGCTGTGGGAGGACTGGGGCAGCCTTCAGGTCAAGGGGCGCAACGAACCGCTGCAGATCTGGGAGCTCAGGGGCATCGCACCGGCAGCTGCTGGGGCCACTCGGGGGTGATCGCATCCGCCAGGCCGAAGCTCTGGGCCAGGCTGGCGGTGGCGACGGTCTTGCCGCACTGGCGACGCAACTGCTGCAACGCCGCTGCCACAGCTTTGTCGTCAGCCTGGGGATCGCTCACCAGCAGGCTGACCGCCGGCGGCGAGGCGCTCTGCACAAAATCGAGGCTGTCGGCGGCCCCCGCACCACTGCCGCCCCCTTCACAGCGGTAACCCGACTCCCAGATCGTGGCGGTCTTGACCGCCGGAATCGTCAGCAGCACCACTCCGGCCGGCGCCGCCGGCAGGTCGCGGGCGCTGACCTGGGCCGACGCTGCGGCGCTGGTGCCAGCGTTGTTGAGCGGTCTGAAGCTCAGCTGCAGGGGCCGGGGCTGGGCGGTGGGGCCTTCGAGCAGGCCGATCGTGACCCCGCTGCCGGGGGCGAACACGCTGTTGGCCGGCACCAGATTGGCCAACAACCGGGCACTGCATTCGCCCCGGGTTCCTCCACCGATGCGCCTCCCCGGAAAGGTGTTGCGCAGATTCGGCTGGGCGGCGGCTGCCAGGGGCCCGGCCACCAGCAGCAGCGTGGCCAGAGGCCCCAGCACCCGGCCGGCGACACGGTTGGTGACGAACATCACGCTGTTTTCAGGTTCACCCAGGATGGAATGACAGACCTGAAGATGCCAACCGATGCCAGGGGCTCCTTTCAGCGGCGGCGATGCGGTGCGCCTCGGCTTGCTCAGCAGCGCCGAGGCACCGGCGCTCGAACCGCTGCTGGAGCGCTGCATCCAGCGGCAGGTCGAAGCCGGCGCGGTGGTGCTGGCTGGCAACACCGCCAACAATGCTGCTGCGATCCTGCTCGAGGGCAGCCTGGCGGTGCTGCTGCAACCCGACGGCGGTGCCCAGGTGGGCAGCGTGGCGGTAGGGGAGCTGGTCGGAGAGGTCTCGGCCCTGACCGGCAGTCCCACCTCGGCCTGGGTGATCGCCAGCGAACCCTCGCGGCTGCTCGAACTGGAACGGGAAACCCTGCTGGAGCTGGCCAACCGCTCACACCAGTTCGCCGTGCGCATGCTGGAGACGGTCTGCGGCCGGCTTTACAGCTCCAACCTGCGGGCTCTCAGCAGCGACGCCGCCTCGCGCGAGTTTCAGCGCAAGGCCTACTTCGACCAGCTGACCGGTCTCAAGAACCGCACCTGGCTCAGCCAGCACCTGCCGGCCCTGCTCGACACCCAGCAACACTCTGACGAGGGGCTGCACTTCTTCATGGTCGACATCGACCATTTCAAGCGCTTCAACGACACCTGGGGCCATGCCGCCGGTGACCAGGTGCTGGTGGCGGTGGGAGAGGCCCTGGTCTCGGCGATCCGGCCTGGCGACCATGTGGTGCGGGTCGGCGGCGAAGAGATCCTGGTGCTGGCCAACCAACTGCCGGACAACGCCCAGGCGACGGCGGTGGGCGAGCGGCTGCGGCAAGCCGTCGAGCAGCGGCAGGTTCAGCTCGACGGCAGCGACGAGCTGCTGCAGGTCACGATCTCGGTGGGTGGGGCCCGGCACCAGCCCGGCGAAGCCGGCGAAGCGACCCAGGCAAGGGCTGACGAGGCCCTCTACGCCGCCAAGAACGGCGGCCGCAACCGGGTCGAGCTGGCCTAAGCCACGCTCATGGTGTGGCGCAGAAGGTGACCTCAAGGCTGAGCTGATCGGTGGGTTCGCTCAACTCGCGCGGGTCAAACGGTGCCGGCGCCGGCATCGCCCGGGCCATCGCCGGTAGCGGCGCCGGCCGCACGCCGCCATCGGACTGGACCTGCAGCGGCCGCAAGGTGTTGAGGCCCAGGGCGGCGGCCAGCATCTGGCCCCGTTGCAGAGCATCGCGGTAGGCCGCCTGCAACAGCTGGCGATTGGCGGCGGCATCGCCGCTGGGGTCGGCCTGGGCTTCCACCGGCGCCAGACGCACACCGGGCAGGCCACCCACCTGGCTGATCAGACTCTGCAGCTGGGCGGGGACGAGCTGGCCGCTCACCTGCGAGCTCGCTTCAAATTGCGCTGGTTGGCCCGCCGCACCGGGGCGCTGCCAGACGCTGGGCGAGGTGACGCGCAGCTCCTGCACCTGCAGGGACTGCAGGCTGCGGCGCACCGCATCCAGCCGCTGCTGCAGCTGCAGCAGGGCACCGCTGGCGCTGGTGTCCTGGGCCTCGAGCCGCAGCACAACGCGCAGCTTGTCGATGGTGCGCTTGACCGTGGCACTGCCGCGGGCCTCGAGCACCGCACCCGAACAGCTCAGTTGCAGCTGCACCTGGGCAGCACTGACCGGTTGGATCAGTGCCAGGGCAGAGGCAAACAACAGGCCGAATCGACCCATGGCTGGAACCTGGGAACAGGGCTTCCAGCTTGGCCGCTTAGGCCAGAAGCTCAACCAGCTGGGTGCGGGCCTGCTGCAACGCCCCGTCCAACGCAGCACCGTCGCGCCCGCCGGCCTGGGCCAGGTTGGGACGGCCGCCACCGCCGCCACCGCAGACCTTGGCAATGCTGCCGATGAAGGCGCCGGCCTTGGGGCCGGCGGCGATCACCGCCTTGCCAAAGGCCGCCACCAGGATCACCTTGCCCAGATCGGCCGGGTCGGGCAGCCCCCCCAGCACCACCGCAGCCCCGTCACCCAGCTGGTCGGCCAGGCCCTGCGCCGCTCCCTGCAGGCCGGAGCCATCGACCCCGTCGAGCCGGGCCACCAGCAGCTGAAAGGCGCCGCGGGCTTCGGCCTGGGCAACGAGGGCCGCGGCCTTGGCCACGGCCAACTCGCCCTGGGCAGCAGCAAGGGCCTTGGCTGTGACCTTGAGTTCGTCCTGCAGCGCCACCACCCGCTCGACGATCTCGCCGGGCTGGGCCTTGAAGCGTTCACCCAGCTGCCTGACCACCGCATCGCGCTCGTTCAGATAGGCGAGCACCGCCGGACCGGCAACGGCCTCGATGCGGCGGACGCCGGCGGCCACGCCGCTCTCACTGACGATCTTGAACAGGCCGATCTCGGCGGTGTTGGCCACATGGGTGCCCCCGCAGAGCTCCATCGACACCCCGGGCACGTCGACGACCCGCACCACATCGGCGTACTTCTCACCGAACATGGCGACGGCGCCGGCGGCCTTGGCCTGCTCGATCGCCATCGACCGCACCTGCAGATCGTGGGCTTCGACGATCCAGCCGTTGATCAACGCCTCGATCTGCTCGAGCTCGGCCGCCGTGACCGCGCGCGGACAGTGAAAGTCAAAGCGCAGCCGGTCGAAGTCGACCAGCGATCCGGCCTGGCCGATGCCCGGGTCCACCACCTGTTTCAACGCCGCCTGCAGCAGATGGGTCGCCGTGTGGTTCGCCTGGGCACGGCGACGGCAGGTGCGGTCCACCTGGGCATTGAGCAGATCACCCACCGCCAGGGTGCCCCGCTCGATGCGGCCGCTGTGCACGAACACGCTGCGGTTGCGGGTGACCGAGTCGATGCTGATGATCACCCCGTCGCCCCCAGCACCCGTGCCGCTGAGCAGGCCGCGGTCGCCCACCTGGCCGCCGCCTTCGCCATAGAAGGGCGTGGTGTCGAGCACCAGCTGCACCCCATCGCCGGCACCGGCCCGCTCGGCCGGTTCGCCATTGACAACCAGGGCCACCACACAGCAGGGGTGCTCGAGTTGGTCGTAGCCCTTGAAGGCGGTGGCCTCAGCCGCCGCCGCCACCTGATCGATCGCCCCCTGCAGGGTCAGATCGATGCTGACCGCCGCAGCTTTGGCCCGCTGGCGCTGGGCCTCCATGGCCGCCTCGAACCCGGCCAGATCGACCGTGAGGCCGTGCTCTTCGGCGATCTCCTCGGTGAGTTCAAGCGGGAAACCATAGGTGTCATAGAGCTCAAAGGCCTGGGCCCCGGAGATCTGCCTGGGCTGGGCAGCCAGCACTTCGGCCAGCAGCTTCTCGCCGCGCTCGAGGGTTTCGAGAAACCGCGCCTCTTCGCGGGCCAGCTCGGCCAGAATCACCTCGCGGCGCTCGTCGAGCTGGGGGTAGGCGTCGTGCATCAGGGCGATCGCCGCCTCACCCATCGCCGTCAGAAACGGCTTGTCGATGCCGAGGAGTCGTCCATGGCGGACGACACGCCGCAGCAACCGCCTCAGGATGTAGCCGCGGCCCAGGTTGCTGGCCGTGACCCCGTCGCAGATCAGCTGGGTGATGGCCCGGCTGTGGTCACCGATCACCTTGAGCGACGTCTTGCCCTTGTCGTCGAGTGAGCGGTAGTCGATGCCAGCCAACGACGACGCCGTCTCGATCAACGGGTAGATCAGGTCGGTCTCGTAATTGTTGGAAACGCCCTGAAGGATCTGGGCCATGCGCTCGAGACCCATGCCGGTGTCGATGTTGCGCGCCGCCAGCGGCGTGAGGGTGCCGGCCGCGTCGCGGTTGTACTGCATGAACACCAGGTTGTAGAACTCGATGAAACGGCTGTCGTCCTCCAGATCGATGCCGTCATCGCCCAGCTCGGGCCTGAAGTCGTAGTAGATCTCCGAGCAGGGGCCGCAGGGGCCGGTGGGGCCCGACGCCCAAAAGTTGTCGGCCTCATCCATGCGGATGATGCGCCTGGGGTTAACCCCGACCACGTCACGCCAGATCGCCTCGGCTTCGTCGTCTTCTCGGAAGACGCTGACCACCAGGTTGTTGGGAGACAGGCCGAACACCCCGGTGCTCAGCTCCCAGGCCCATTGGATCGCCTGCTCCTTGAAGTAATCACCGAACGAGAAGTTGCCGAGCATCTCGAAGAACGTGTGGTGCCGGGCGGTGCGACCCACGTTCTCGATGTCGTTGGTGCGGATGCACTTCTGGGAGCTGGTGGCCCGCGGCGCCGGGCGCTGCTGCTGGCCCAGGAACACCGGTTTGAACGGCAGCATGCCGGCGATGGTCAGCAACACGGTCGGGTCGTCCGGCACCAGCGAGGCGCTGGCCATGGGCGTGTGGCCGCGCTGCTCGTAAAAGCTGAGGAACGCCTGGCGGATCTCGACGCCGGTGCGGGGGGTGGCGGCCATGACAGAACGACAACATCCTCAGCTGGGCATGATCGCCCAGCGCCCTACCCCTCAGAACAGGCCGAATCCCGGCAGACCAGGCAAAGCAGGGCTAACGGGCAGGGACGGCACGCCGGGCAGCGACGGCAGCGGCACATCGGGCAGGTGGCTGCGCACATAGCTCTCCAGGGCCCCGAACCCCGGCAGTTGCGCTTCAAAACCGGAAAACAGAGGGCCGCCCAGGATGGTGCTGTAGTCGCCAGCCGAGAGCTGCAGCAACGACAGAATCACCCCCAACGGTGAAATGCGCAGGGTGTTGCCCGCCTCGACGGTGGTCACCGGCTCGCCGCTGGGCTCACCGTTCTTCAGGGTTTCGACCTCGACGGATCCCTCGAGCACCGTCAGCTCGGAGCTGCCGTCCTCCTGGACGCCGATCAGATAGTTGGTGCCCCGCACGCTCAGACGGGCTGAGCGGGTGCATCCGTTCTGGGGACCCGACACCAGAATCTGGCCCTTCTCGAGCAGAAAGCAGCTGCTGCCCAGCTTCAGCAGCGAAAAGCGGTTCAGGCGTCCGGCGGCACCGCTGCCAAAGGCCAGCTGGCCGCGGCTGTTGCGGGTGCTCACCAGCTCTGGAGCACTGGCCCGCGCCTTGACCCGCGCCTGTTTCTGGTTGATGAACAGCTCGTTGCCGTCAAGAATTTCCTGAACCGTGGCCGTTTCAGCAGCACCGGCAGGCGACGCCGGCAGCGACAGCAGCAGAGCTGCACCAATGGCAACAGTGCGCACGAACGCCATGGTGGCCAGCCGCTCAGGCGATCATGATCGCGCCCATCCGCTGCGTTGTGGTGTCGTTCAGCCCGGATGCCGGGGATTCTCGTGCCCGACTGCGTCTCCAGTCGCTGAGCTGGGCCCTGGCGGGGGCGCTGGCTGCCGGCGCCAGCGCCCTGCTGCTGGCCCTCGGCACCCACCAGAACGGCTGGCTCGAGCCGGGTCTGCGCAGCGGTGGCTGCGGTTTTTTCTATGGCCTGCTCGCCTTTCACCTGCAACGGGCCGACCCCGAGGACGGCCATCTGCAGGCCGGCCTGGTGGGCGCCGTGTGCGGCATCTGCAGCCTGATGAGCCCGCTGCAGGTGACAGGGGGCCCATCAACAGTGATGATGGATGTGCTTCGCGGGTGGCTGCCGCTCTGGCTCCCCCTGGTTGGCAGTGCCCTGCTGCTCCGCGGAGTGCACCGCCTGCTGCCTGCCCTTCGGCCCTGATTGAGGCCGAACCCATCGGTTCATGAGCCTGCTGCATGCCACCTGGCTGTTTCCGCCCGAAGGCTCGGGTGGTCGCCTGCTGCTGTGGGCCGACACCTGGCGCGTGGCCGAGCCGATCAGCCCCGGCCGCGAGGTCGCCGAGCACCCGTTCAGCCTGGGTGTCGATGACCTGGCCGAATGGCTCGACGACAATGGCCTGTGGTCCGAAGCATTGCGGCCCGCTGCCGGCACCCTGACCCTGCCCAGCCGCAGCCAGGCCGCCAAAGGCAAAAAGCCCACCCCATCGGCTCCCTGGAGCGGGCTGCCGCTGCAGGCCGGCCAGCCCCTGCCCAAAACCGTTGACTGGTGGCCCTGGCGGGTCGAGGGCCTGGCGCTCAAACCCGCCGCCGCGGCCGAATGGTTGAGCCGCCTGCCCCTGTCTGGCGGCAACCCCGAGCTGGCTGACGACCTGCGCTGGTGGAGCCATCTGCAGCGCTGGACCCTGAGCCTGATCGCCCGCGGCCGCTACCTGCCCCTGGTGGAGGAGGGCCGCGCCCACTGGTTGCCGCTGCTCAACCGCGAGGACGACCGCCACCGGCTCGAAGAGTTCGCCATCCGCCTGCCCCAGGTGGCCACTTGCGCGACCGCCGAGCGCAGCGAGGCCGAACTGGCCCAGGCCTGCCGGCGTCCCGGCAGCGGCCGCCTGCGGGTGGCGGGCTTTCTCGAAGCGCTGCTCGATGGTCAGCTGCGGGCTGGCTTCACACCCGACCCCCAGGCCGAGGGACTCGATCCCCTGCTGCAGGCCTGGCAGCAGGGCCTGGGTCCCGGCGATGGCCGCCTCGGCCTCGACGAGGAGGAGACCGAGCGCCTCGAGGTGGCAACCCACCACTGGCGCGAAGCGGTGGCCGGGCGGGTGGCGCCGGCCCGCACCTGTCTGGAGCTGGCCACCCCCGACGACGGCGACGAGCTCTGGAGCCTGAGCTTTGCCCTGCAGGCCGAAGCCGACCCCAGCCTCCGGCTGCCCGCCGCCGAGGTCTGGGCCCTGGGCGACCGCGACATCTACCTGGGTGAGATCGCCGTGCCCCAACCCAGCCAGCTGCTGCTGGAGGGTCTGGGCCGGGCGCTAACGGTGTTTGAGCCGATCGAACGGGGGCTCGATTCGGCCACCCCCGAGCGCATGCAGCTCACCCCGGCCGAAGCATTTGTGCTGGTGCGCACCGCCGCCAACCAGCTGCGCGATGTGGGCGTCGGCGTGTTGCTGCCGCCCAGCCTGTCGGGCGGGCTGGCCAGCCGCCTGGGCCTGGCGATCACCGCCGAGCTGCCCGCCCAATCGCGGGGCTTCACCCTGGGCGAAAGCCTCGAGTGGCACTGGGAGCTGATGATCGGCGGCGTCACCCTGACGCTCAAGGACCTGGAGCGGCTGCAGGCCAAGCGCAGCCCCCTGGTGCAGCACAAGGGCGCCTGGATCGAGCTGCGCCCCAGCGACCTGCGCAACGCCGAGCGGTTCTGCGCGGCCGACCCGGGTCTGAGCCTTGACGACGCCCTGCGGCTGACCGCCAACGAAGGCGAAACGCTGATGCGCCTGCCGGTGCACCGCTTCGAGGCGGGCCCCCGGCTGCAGGCGGTGCTCGAGCAGTACCACCAGCAGAAGGCCCCCGACCCCCTGCCGGCGCCCGAGGGCTTTGCCGGCCAGCTGCGCCCCTACCAGGAGCGGGGCCTGGGCTGGCTGGCCTTTCTGCACCGCTTCGATCAGGGGGCCTGCCTGGCCGACGACATGGGCCTGGGCAAGACGATCCAGCTGCTGGCCTTTTTGCAGCACCTCAAGGCCGAGAGCGAGCTCAAGCGCCCGGTGCTGCTGGTCGCACCCACCTCGGTGCTCACCAACTGGAAGCGCGAAGCCCACAGCTTCACCCCCGAGCTGGCGGTGCGGGAGCACTACGGCCCCCGGCGTCCCAGCACGGATGCGGCGTTGAAAAAAGCCCTCAAGGGCGTCGATCTGGTGCTGACCAGCTACGGACTGCTGCAACGGGACAGCGAACTGCTCGAAGCGATCGACTGGCAGGGGGTGGTGATCGACGAAGCCCAGGCGATCAAGAACCCCAGTGCCAAACAATCGATGGCGGCCCGCGACCTGGCTCGCCCGGCCAAGGGCAGCCGCTTCCGGATCGCCCTGACCGGCACCCCGGTCGAGAACCGGGTCAGCGAGCTGTGGGCGCTGATGGACTTTCTCAACCCCAAGGTGCTGGGCGACGAGCCGTTCTTTCGGCAGCGCTACCGCCTGCCGATCGAGCGCTACGGCGACATGTCCTCGCTGCGGGACCTCAAGGCCCGGGTCGGGCCGTTCATTTTGCGGCGGCTCAAGACCGACAGATCGATCATCTCGGACCTGCCCGAGAAGCTCGAGCTCAGCGAATGGGTGGGCCTGGCCCCCGAGCAGAAAAAGCTCTACAACAAAACGGTCGAAGAGAGCCTCGACGCCATCGCCCGCGCGCCGCTTGGCCAAAAGCACGGCCAGGTGCTGGCCCTGCTCACCCGGCTCAAGCAGATCTGCAACCACCCGGCCCTGGCCCTCAAAGAGAGCCCCGAGACCGCCATCGGCAGCAACGGCAGCTTCAGCAGCCGCAGCGCCAAGGTGCAGCGGCTCGAGGAGATCCTCGAGGAGGTGATCGAATCGGGCGATCGGGCCCTGCTGTTCACCCAATTTGCCGAGTGGGGCCACCTGCTCAAGGCCCATCTGGAGCGCAAATGGCGGGCCCAGGTGCCCTTTTTGCATGGCGGCACCAGCAAGAACGAGCGCCAGGCCATGGTCGATCGGTTCCAGGACGACCCCCGCGGCCCCCAGCTGTTTCTGCTGTCGCTCAAGGCCGGCGGTGTGGGCCTCAACCTGACCCGGGCCAGCCATGTGTTCCACATCGACCGCTGGTGGAACCCGGCCGTCGAGAACCAGGCCACCGACCGCGCCTATCGCATCGGCCAGACCAACCGGGTGCTGGTGCACAAGTTCATCACCAGCGGCTCGGTCGAAGAACGCATCGACCGCATGATCCAGGAAAAGTCCAAGCTGGCGGCCGACATCGTCGGCAGCGGCGAAGACTGGCTCGGCGGCCTCGATGTGGGCCAGCTCAAGGACCTGGTGGCCCTCAGCGAGGAGGAGGCCTGATCCATGGCCGACGCACCGCACACGCCAACGGCCGAGACCAGTGACATCCGCTGGAAACAGCGTTTTGACAACCTGCAGCGGGCCTACCGGCGGCTCTGTTCAATGCTGGAGCTGCTGCAGCAGGACCCTGAGAGCGAGGTGGTTCGGATGGCGGTGATCAAGGCCTACGAATTCACCTTCGAACTGAGCTGGAAGACCCTCAAGGACTATCTGGCCTACAACGGCATCGACGCCCGCCTGCCCCGAGAGGTGATCAAGCAGGCCTTTGCCACTGGACTGCTGGTCGACGGAGAGCTGTGGATCGCCATGCTCGAAGAACGCAACCTGATGGCCCACACCGATGACGATGGGCGGGCCAAGGCAGCCGTGGAAAAGATCGAACAGCGCTACATGAGCGGCCTCAGTCAGCTGCAAGAGCTGTTGACCGCAAAGCTGGAGGAGACACCATGACCATTTCCACGCCGACCCCCAGCCGGCAAGCTGCCAGCACCCACGGCTTAAACGACCGCACCGTTGACGCCATACGCCTGTGCCTGCAGGGGTTCCCCCAGATCCACTGGGTCAGGCTCTACGGCAGCCGCGCCATGGGCAGCCACTGGGCCGGCTCCGACATCGACCTGGCCTTCAGCAGTGACAGCGATTGCAGCGCTGCCCTGCACGAAGCCCTCGACCTTCTGCCCACCCCCTATCTGTTTGATGTGACCCACTGGGAGTCGTTGCATTACGCCCCCCTGCGCGAACACATCGAACGCGTCGGCGTGCCCTTCCCATGAACACCCCTTCCACCCTCACCACCCAGCTCGGAGCCCAGGGGATCGCCCAGCAGCCCTGGTGGGTCGAGCAATGGATGGAGCTGATCAACGGCTACCGCTTCAAGAAGCGACTGGAGCGGGCCTGGGACTATGCCCGCTCGGGCAACGTGCAGTCGATCCGTTTTGAGGGGCGCCGCGTGCATGCCCGGGTCCAGGGCAGTGACGCCGACCCTTACAAGGTCAAGCTGTGGCTCGATGTGCTCAGCGACGAGGACTGGGGCTATGTGCTCGAGGCCCTGAGCCAGAAGGCGCGCTGGTCGGCCCAGCTGCTGGCGGGGGTGATGCCCCAGGACATCGAGCGGGCCTTTGCCGCCAGCGGCAAGCGCCTGTTCCCGTTCAAGTTGCAGGAGGTGCGCAGCGAGTGCAGCTGCCCCGACAAAGCCAACCCCTGCAAACACGTCAGCGCCGTCTTTTATCTGATGGGCGATCGCTTCAGCGAGGACCCGTTCGTGCTGTTCCAGCTGCGGGGCCGCACCAGGCCCCAGTTGCTGAGCGATCTGGCCAAACGCCGCCGGCAGCTGCTGGCCAAGGCGGCGGCGGGCAGGGCTGCCGCCAATGGACCCGCGCAACCGGACGCCGGTGGCTCCCTGCGGCCCGCCCATCCAGCCATCGCCGACCCGAACCGCTGGTGGCGTTACGACGCGGCCCTCGATTCGAATCTGGTGGTGATCACCCCGGCCCTCGAGGGCGACACCGGCCTGGATGCGGCCGGCCCCCTGCCCCTGGCCGAAGAGCCCCGCTTTGCCGGCGCCAACCGCCTGTTCCTCGAGCAGCTCAGGGACCAGGCCCAGCAGCTGGCCAGCGCCGCCATGGCCACCGCCATGGACAACGGCAAAGCTGATAGCGACAAAGCAGATGCCGGTGTAGGGGCCGGTGCAGGGGCCTGATCCGATGCCCGAACCGCCCTGGCTGAGCGCCGAGGCGATCGCTGTGGCCCATTGCCTCGTCGACAGCCACGCCCGGGCCCTGGGCAAGCCGCTGATCGCCACCCCGGCCGGCTGCCACCCCGACCGCAACCTGCGCCTGCTGGCCCAGGAGCTGTTTGCCACAGGCACCGTGGTGCTGGCCCATGACGGGGCGCCGCTGGACCAGGGCGAAGGCCCCCGGCTGATCTATGCCAACCGGGCCGCCCTGCGGCTGTGGCGCCGCGACTGGGCGGCCATGGTGGGCCTGCCCTCAAGCCGGACCGCCGAGCCTGAACAGCGGCCCAGCCGCCAGCAGGCCCTGGCCAGCGCCCAGCAGCAGCAGGCGATCACGAACTACAGCGGCATCCGCATCGACAGCGCCGGCCGGCGCTTCGCGATCGACGGCGCCCGCATCTGGACGCTGCGCGACAGCGGCGGCCAACCCTGCGGCCAGGCTGCGGCGTTCAGCAGCTGGTGGTGGTTGTGACCGGGGTCCCAGGTGCCCTGCCTACAGTCAACGCTGCAGCCTGGAGCCGCCGATGGGTGCCGCGTCAACCGCCACTGCCACTGCAGGTGCTGCCACTGGGCCAGCAACCACACCGCGCCTGAGCCTGCAGTGCGAGGCCATCGGGCCGGACACCACCACGATCCGCTCGCTCGACTGGGACCGCAGCCGCTTCGACATCGAGTTCGGCCTGCGCAACGGCACCACCTACAACAGCTTTCTGGTGCGGGGCGAGCGCACCGCCCTGATCGATAGCAGCCATCTCAAGTTTGAGAGCACCTGGCTGCCGCTGCTGCAGGGGCAGATCGACCCCAAGGCGATCGATCATCTGATCGTCAGCCACACCGAGCCGGACCACTCGGGACTGATCGGCCACCTGATCGACCTGAACCCTGAGCTGGAGATCGTCGGCTCCAAGGTGGCGATCCAGTTTCTCGAGAACCAGGTGCACCGGCCGTTCAAGAGCCGCGCCGTCAAGAGCGGCGATGAGCTGGACCTGGGCACCAACCCCAACAGCGGAGTCGCCCACCGGTTCGAGTTTCTGAGCGCTCCCAATCTGCACTGGCCCGACACGATCTTCTCGTTCGACCACGGCACCGGCATCCTCTACACCTGCGATGCCTTCGGATTGCACTACTGCAGCGAGGACGTTTTCGACGTCAACCCCGGCGCCATTGCACCGGACTTTCGCTTCTATTACGAGTGCCTGATGGGCCCCAACGCCCGCAGCGTGCTGCAGGCCCTCAAGCGCATGGATGGCCTGCCCCCGGTCAGCACCATCGCCGTGGGCCACGGGCCGTTGCTGCGCCACCACCTGTCCACCTGGATCGACGACTACCGCAGCTGGAGCTCTGAGCGCAGCACGGGCGAGGCCTATGCCGCCGTCTGCTATCTGAGCCAGGTGGGCTTTTGCGACCGGCTCAGCCAGGCGATCGCCCGCGGCATCGGCAAGGCCGGCGCCGCCGTGCAGCTCGTCGACCTGCGGGCCACCGACCCGCAGGAGCTCAGCGCCCTGGTGGGCGATGCGGCGGCGGTGGTGGTGCCCACCTGGCCCGCCGGCGCCGACGCCGAGCTGCAGGCTTCGGTGGGCACCCTGCTGGCCGCGCTCAAACCCAAGCAGTGGGTGGGCTGCTACGACGCCTTCAGCGGCGACGACGAGCCGATCGACACCGTCGCCGGCCAGCTGCGGTCCCTGGGGCAGCCCTCGGGCTTTGAGCCCCTGCGCATCCGCCAGGTGCCGACCGCCGAGGACTATCAGCGCTGCGAAGAGGCCGGCACCGACCTGGGCCAGCTGCTGACCAAAGCCAAGGCGATCGCAGCGATGAAATCACTCGATGGCGACCTCGACAAGGCCCTGGGGCGCCTGTCGGGGGGCCTCTATGTGGTGACCGCACGTCAGGCCGACCCGGCGGGGGGCAGCCGCAGCGGCGCCATGGTCGCCAGCTGGGTCAGCCAGGCCAGCTTCGAGCCGCCCGGGCTGACCGTGGCGGTGGCCAAGGACCGGGCGATCGAAGCCCTGCTGCAGGTGGGCGATCGCTTCGTGCTCAACGTGCTGCGCGAGGGCCACCATCAAGAGCTGCTGCGCCATTTCCTCAAACGGTTCCCGCCTGGGGCCGACCGCTTCGCCGGGGTCAACGTGCTCGAGGGGGCGGCCAGCGGCGGCCCGGTGCTGGCCGACGCCCTGGCGTTTTTAAGCTGCCGCGTGGTGCAGCGGCTCGAGGGGCCCGACCACTGGATCATCTATGCCGAGGTGGAGGAGGGCAACGTCTCCGACACCGAGGCCACCACCGCGGTGCATCACCGCAAGGTTGGCAACCACTACTAATGGACCTGCTCAGGCTGGTTATCGCCGAACAGGCCAAGCCGCTTGCCGTCCATCAGCCCTGTCCTTTAGAGCCCTGGCCTTTAGAGCACTGGCCATTAGAGCACTGGCTTTTAGACCACAGGCATTCCAAACCCTGACCTTCCCAGTCCTGAATTTCTAAACCCTAAACTTCTAAACCCTGAACTTCCCAAACCTGACTTCCCAAACCTGACTTCCCAGCTCTGAGTTTCCCAACCCTGACTGACCCTGACTGTCCCTGCCCTGCCCTTGCAAGTGGTTACATGTAATCGCTGCGCAGGCGGCCCGCAGCTTGCCGAGATGGCCTAACAGAGGCTGCCGATCAGAGACAAGCCATCAGAGTTGGCCCATCAGAGTTGGCCCACCAAACATGGCCCACCAGAGGCGAGCCAACAGGGCGCACTGAACGCGCATCTCATCAGCGAGAAACGCTGGCCTTGGCACCAGATACTCGAATCAAGACAGACAAATCGATCGCCAATGGCAATGATGAACAGCACGCTCTCTTGCCCGTTCCCTTACCAGTTCCCTTACCCGTTCCGTTACCAGCTCCCTTGCCCACTTTTTCTTTGAATCCCGGATCAAAGACCTCACAAATACCTCACCGAAGGCAATTCGATTTAGCAACCGGGCCGCATCGACAAATATACACAATGCCATGAACCCCTCAGGAAGGAGAAAAAGCACGGGATACTTCGTGAATGCGGCAAACCAAACAGCCTTGACCAGAATAACTGGATTGCCCATCGCCACAAGGCGAACTCGAATCACCCGCAAAAACCAGAAAGACTTCTACTATTAATCATCCAACAACGGTCATGGGCGCAGGCATGACACATCAACGAGAATCCGCGCTACTAACAAGACGCTAAATCCAAGCTTTACCGAATCAGACAGGATGCGTGCCGCAGAAGCATGCGGCACGCCCATCTTGAATAGCAACGCATCGAGCCAAGCGCAAAGCCCATTGACTCAGCGCTGGTTGATCAACAGAAATCACCAGACAAAAGATTTTTCGAACGCCTACCGAGTGACAAGCAGCGACTCGGCGTCAAACATCCACAAGCTTTGAGCCTCAATTCTTTATGCGTCCCTGCTCGTTTAGCGCTTAGGGAGTGGAGATTGCGGTGCAAACCGACAAGGATCGTGAGCGACACCAAGAAACCCGAAGGCCCCAACCAATTCGCCCAACGCCCCAGCCGATAATGGGAGGGCACCCCTTAACTCATACACAAGGAAGTGCAGACCCACCACTGATGACCAACACCACAGCGGT
Organism: Cyanobium sp. C1_MAG_00004; assembly: GCA_027486935.1. GTDB lineage: Bacteria > Cyanobacteriota > Cyanobacteriia > PCC-6307 > Cyanobiaceae > RGUW01. Next base: position 26,762 of record JAIXOF010000012.1, read on the forward strand.
GAGCAGCGACCGCCGCGTCCTTGTGCTGCCTCTTGAGCCAGGGCTGCTGTGCCTGCGGGGGCTCAGCCCCAGGCGCCTGCGCTTCGAGATCGAATACGGACTCGAGCGCGGCACCACCGCCAACAGCTTTCTGTTTGCGGCCGGCACCACCTTGAGCGGGGCATCAGCGGGCACCAGCGTGCCGCCGGTGCTGGTGCACCCTCCCGGCGCTTCGTTCGCCGAGCCCTATCGGGCCGCCCTGGCCCGGCTGGTGCCGGCTGATGCCCCGCTCAAGGTGGTGGTCAGCCACGTCAACCCCAACCGGGTGGCGTTGCTGCGCCAACTGGCCGCCGAGTGGCCGCAGCTGATGCTGGTGGCCTCGAACGCCGGCGCCAAGCTGCTCAGCGAACTGTGGAGCCAGCAGAAACCGGCCAAGCCCGGGGCAAGCGGCGAACCGGCAGAGCCGGCGCCGGTGATCCCGCCGCTGCCACCGATCGATGTGATCCGGCAAGAGGCGAGCCGCACCCTGAGCCACGGCCATGTGCTGCACCTGATCCCGGTGCCGACACCCCGCTGGCCGGGCGGCCTGGTGGCGTTTGAAGAGCGCAGCGGCCTGCTGATGAGCGGCAAGTTCTTTGCCGCCCACCTGTGCAGCGAGACCTACGCCGAGGCCAACCGCTCGGCCAGCGAAGAGGACCGGCGCTACTTCTACGACTGCCTGATGGCGCCCATGGCCCGCCAGGTCGAAACCGTGGTCGAGCGCTTCGAGCAGCTCGACATCCGCACCATTGCCCCCGGGCATGGTCCGGCGATCAGCGAAAGCTGGCGCAGCCTGCTGGCCGACTACCGCCGCTGGGGCGAGACCAACAGCCGCAGCTCCCTGTCGGTGGCCCTGCTGTTCGCCAGCGCCTATGGCAACACTGCCGCCATCGCCGACGCCCTGGCCCAGGGGGTGGCCCGCACCGGCGTGCGGGTCGAGAGCATCAACTGTGAATTCAGCCCCCCCGAGCAACTGCTGGCCGCGATCCGCAGCAGCGACGCCCTGCTGATCGGCTCGCCCACCCTGGGGGGGCACGCCCCCACACCGATCGTGTCGGCCCTGGGCACGGTGCTGGCCGAAGGCGACCGCAGCAAACCGGTGGGGGTGTTCGGCAGTTTCGGCTGGAGCGGCGAGGCCCTCGACCTGCTCGAGAGCAAACTGCGCGACGGCGGCTTCAGCTTTGCCTTTGAGCCGATCAAGGTCAAGTTCAGCCCCGATGCGGCGACGATCAAGACGATCGAAGAAACCGGCACCGCCCTGGGTCGCCAGCTGCTGAGCGAGCAGCGACGCCAGCAGCGACGCCAGGCGGCCGGCGGCCTGGCCGAAAGCCGCAGCAACCCCGCCGTTCAGGCCCTGGGACGGGTGGTGGGCTCCCTCTGCGTGCTCACCACCCGCAAAGGCGAAGGTCAGGACAGCCTGAGCGGTGCCCTGGTGGCCAGCTGGGTCAGCCAGGCCAGCTTCAGCCCACCGGGATTCACCGTGGCGATTGCCAAGGACCGGGCCGCCGCCTCGCTGCTGCACACCGGCGACCGCTGCTGCCTCAACGTGCTGGCCGCCGGCAGGGAAACGGCGCTGATGAAACAGTTTCTGCAGCCGTTTGCCCCCGGGGCCGATCGCCTGGCCGGTCTGAACCTCGACACCAGCCCCGCCGGCCAACCGATCCTGCCCGAAGCCCTGGCCTGGCTCGAGGCCGAGGTCAGCGCCCGCATGGAATGCGGCGACCACTGGCTGCTCTATGCCCAGGTGCAGGCTGGTGGCGTTCTCGATGGCGACGGCACCACGGCCGTTCACCAGCGGCGCAGCGGCGCCAATTACTGATTCGTTGGTAGTCCGCTATACACAGGCCGGGACCGCGGCGTCCCAGGCTTGCTTGACCAACATCGGCAGATCGGCTGCAGCACAGGGCCCCATTGGCCCCTGTCAGCTAGATCTTGCAGGCTGTAAAGCCGGGAGGAAGGAATTATGAATTTGACAGCTCCGACGGCCTGGACGGCTCCAATAGGAACCCCTTCGTTGTACTGAACCCATGGGATCGGCGGCCTCCCAGGTCAAGCTCGGCACCCCGGTGCGCTATCGCGGCTTTGTGCTGATTCCACAGACCGACCTGACCTGGGTGGTCAGGCCCGAACGCAGCCCGCTCGAATTGCTGCCGTTTCGCGCCCCGGCCAGCTCAATCGAAGACGTCAAGGCGCTGGTGGATTGGAAACTCGATCAGGCCGCCTGAGGCGGCTGGGGGCCAGAACCACCGCCGGCCACAAAGGGCAGCACCAGGGTGGCCCAGTGGTCGGGACGCTCGGGCCTGACCCGGCGCGCCCGGCGGACTCCAAAAGGAACCCGGACCACGTTGGTCCCTTCGACCCGCGAGACCGGGTGATTGGGTCCTGATCCGTTGTTGCTTCCCATGGTTCCCAGGTGGGATGCGCCATGATGCAGCACCGGTGCCGTCTTGGCAACCCCTGGGCGCCTCAGGACGCTAGCGGTAGTGGCGAGGCCAGCTCCTCGACCGACGGGCAGGTGCAGACCAGATTGCGGTCGCCATAGGCGTTATCGATGCGGGCCACGGCGGGCCAGAGCTTGCTGTCCTGCTGGTGCTCGCCCGCCGGAAACGCCGCCTGACGCCGGCTGTAGGCCCGGTCCCAGACCTCGGCCGTCACCGCAGCCAGGGTGTGGGGCGCCCGTTTGAGCGGGTTGTCAGCCGGGTCGCTGCTGCCCGCCTCGATCGCCGCCGCCTCGGCCCGGATCGCCGTCATCGCCGCACAGAAGCGATCCAGTTCGGCCAACGCCTCGCTCTCGGTGGGCTCCACCATCACCGTGCCGGCCACCGGCCAGCTGACGGTGGGGGCATGGAAGCCATAGTCCATCAGCCGTTTGGCCAGGTCATCGACCTCGAGGCCGGCGCTGCGCCGCAGCGGGCGCAGATCGAGAATGCACTCGTGGGCCACCCAGCCCCCGGGCCCCTTGAACAGGATCGGATAGTGGGGTTCCAACCGCCGGGCGATCAGGTTGGCGGCCAGCAGGGCCACCTGACTGGCGGCCCGCAGGCCACTGCCGCCCATCATGCGGATGTACATCCAGCTGATCGGCAAAATACCGGCGCTGCCCCAGGGGGCCGCCGACACCGGGCCGATGCCCTGCTCGCCCCCCGGCAAAAAGGGCGCCAGGTGGGCCGCCACGCCGATCGGCCCCACCCCGGGACCGCCGCCCCCATGGGGAATGCAGAAGGTCTTGTGCAGGTTCAGGTGGCAGACATCGGCGCCAAAAAGGCCGGGCTTGCACAGCCCCACCTGGGCGTTGAGGTTGGCCCCATCGAGGTACACCTGACCGCCGGCGTTGTGCACCAGCTCACAGATCCGGCGGATCGCCGGCTCAAACACCCCATGGGTCGAGGGGTAGGTGACCATCAGGGCCGCCAGTTCGGGGGCGTGCTGGGTGACCTTGGCCTCCAGATCGGCCAGATCGACGTTGCCGTCGTCATCGCAGGCCACCGGCACCACCGTCAGGCCCGCCATCACCGCACTGGCGGGATTGGTGCCATGGGCGCTGGTCGGGATCAGACAAATGTGGCGATGGTCCTCGCCGCGGCTGCGGTGCCAGGCGCGGATCACCAGCAGGCCGGCGTATTCGCCCTGGGAGCCTGCATTGGGCTGCAGCGACACGGCCGCAAAGCCGGTGATCGCCGCCAACCAGCCCTGCAGCTGCTGGGTGAGCTGGCGGTACCCCGCCAGCTGCTCGGCCGGGGCGAACGGATGGAGCTGGGCAAAGCCCGGCCAGCTCACCGGCGCCAGCTCGGCCGCCGCATTGAGCTTCATCGTGCAACTGCCCAGCGGAATCATGCCGTGCACCAGCGACAGGTCCTTGCTGACCAGGCGCTGCAGGTAGCGCAGCAGTTCGGTTTCGCTGCGGTACCGGTGAAACACCTCCTGCTGCAACCAGGGCCCCCGGCGCAGGGGCAGGCCGGGCAACAGGTCGGCCTCGGGGGCCTGGACATCCCGTTGCAGCTGGGCCCGGCAGGCCCCAACGGCCGCCTGGGCGCCTGACGCGTCATCGGCCAGGGCGGTCAGCAGGGCCTCGAGCTCGGCCGGGGTGCTGAGCTCATCGAGGCTGATCGCCACCGCGCCATCGCCGGGCCGCAGGTTGAAGCCTGCCGCCGCAGCCCGGCCCAGCAGCTCGGGGGCCCTGGGCGTCAGCAGACGCACGGTGTCAAAGCCGGCGCCGGCGTCGGGGCGATGGCCCAGGGCCTCGAGCCCGGCGGCCAGCGCCGCCCGCAGGCTCAAGATGCGGCGGGCGATGGCCACAAGGCCATCGGGGCCGTGGTGCACCGCGTACATGGCGGCCATCACCGCCAGCAGCACCTGGGCGGTGCAGATGTTGCTGGTGGCCTTGTCGCGGCGAATGTGCTGCTCGCGGGTCTGCAATGCCAATCGCAGGGCCGGCCGGCCCTCGGCATCGAGGGACTGGCCCACCAGGCGCCCCGGAATCTGGCGCTTGTAGGCCTCTTCGGTGGCAAAGAAGGCCGCATGGGGCCCGCCCGCCATCATCGGCACCCCCAGGCGCTGGGCGCTGCCGACGGCGATCGACGCCCCCAGCTGTCCCACCGGCGCCAGCAGCACCTGGGCCAGCGGATCGATCGCCACCGTGGCGATCACGCCGGCGGCGCGGGCGGCCTGCAGCAGGGCGGTCGGATCCCACAACACCCCCGAGGTGGCGGGCAGCTGCAGCAGCAGGCCGAACACGTCGGACTGCTCCAGGGTTGGGCTGGCAGCCGCAGCATCGGCAGCCAGGGCCTGGGCATCGACCAGCTCGAGCGTGATGCCCACCGGCTCGGCGCGGGTCTGCAGCACCGCCAGGGTCTGGGGCAGCACCTGATGGTCCACCAGGTAGCGATGGGCGCCGGGGCGTTTGCACACCGCCCGGCTCAGGGCCATGGCCTCGGCCGCAGCGGTGGCCTCGTCCAGCAGCGAGGCATTGGCGATCGGCAGGCCGGTCAGTTCGCTGATCAGGGTCTGGAAGGTCAGCAGCGCCTCGAGACGCCCCTGGGAGATTTCAGCTTGATAAGGGGTATAGGCGGTGTACCAGGACGGATTTTCCAGCACCTGCCGCTGGATCAGGGCCGGCGTGACCGTGCCGTGATATCCCAGGCCGATCAGGCTGCGGCGCACCTGGTTGGCCGCCGCCAGGGACGCCAGTTCTGCGGTGGCGGCAGCCTCATCGCAGGGCTGGGGCAGCCCCTCGGCGGCGGCAGCCGGCGGCAGCAAAATGTCGGCCGGCACGATCGCTGCGGCCAGCGCTTCGAGGTCGGCCAGCCCCAGCTCGGCCAGCATCTGCTGCTGCTCGGCCGGCGACGGGCCCAGGTGCCGTTGCAGAAACCCGGCGCTCACGCCTGCACCTTGGCGCCGTAGGTGGCGGCATCCATCAGGCCGTCGATCTGGGCGGGGTCGCTGGGCCGCACCACCAGCAGCCAACCCTCGCCGTAGGGATCGTTCTGCAGCTCTTCGGGATTGGCCAGCACCGCCTCGTTGCGGGCCTCGACCACACCGCTGATCGGAGCAAGCAGATCTTCGACGGCCTTGACCGACTCGACGCTGCCCAGGCTGTGCCCGGCGGTGAGCGCTGCGCCCACCTCGGGCAACTCGACAAAGACGATGTCGCCCAGCTGCTCAACCGCAAAGGCGCTGAGGCCGATGCGCGCCAGTTCACCTTCGCGCCGCACGGTCTCGTGGCTGTCGGCGTAGCGGCAGTCGTCGGGGAACTGAAGCGCCATGGCCGCGAGCGGGGCAAACCAGACCAGTTTGTCAGCAATCCGCTGGCAATTGCCCCCGGTTGTGCAGCGCTTCCAGGGCCCGCTGCAGGCCCAGGGCGGCGTGGCTGTGGTGGGTGCCCCCCTGCACGTAGAGCACATAGGGCTCCCGCAACGGCCCATCGGCCGAAAATTCGCTGGTGCTGCCGTCGATGAAACTGCCGCCCGCCATCACCAACTCGCTGGCGTAACCGGGCATCGGCGCCGGCACCGGGTCCAGGTAACTGCCCACCGGCGATGTGGCCTGAAAGGCCCGGCAGACCGTCTTGATCCGCTCGGGGTCGCCCAGGCGCACCGCCTGGATCACATCGCTGCGGGGGCCGCCGGGGGCGGGATTGACGGCAAAGCCCAGATCGCTGAACACCTGGGCCACCAGCTCGGCGCCGATCAGGGCTTCGGCCACCATCTGCGGCGCCAGAAACAGGCCTTGAAACAGCAGGCGGTTCAGGTCAAAGCTGGTGCCCCCCTCGCCGCCGATGCCGGGAGCCGTCAGGCGGCAGCAGGCCCGCTCGACCAGCTCGGCCCGGCCGGCCACATAGCCGCCGGTGGGGGCGATGGTGCCGCCCAGGTTCTTGATCAGCGAGCCGGCGATCAGGTCGGCCCCCACCGCAGTGGGCTCCAGCTCTTCGACCAGCTCGCCGTAGCAGTTGTCGACGAACACATCGCAGTCGGGCTGCAGCGCCTTGACCCGTTCGATCAGGCGGCCGATCTGCTCAACCCCCACCGACGGGCGCCAGCTGTAGCCGCAGCTGCGCTGGATCAGCACCAGGCGGGTGGGCACCGCCAGGGCCTCGGCGATGCGCCCGTCATCGACCAGACCAGCGGCGGTCAGCGGCACTTCGTCGTAGGTGATGCCGAACTCGGCCAACGAGCCCTGGCCGCTGCCGCGAATGCCGATCACCTCTTCAAGGGTGTCGTAGGGCCGCCCGGTCAGGGCCAGCAGCCGATCACCGGGACGCAGCACACCGAACAGGGCCGCCGCAATGGCGTGGGTGCCGCTGACGAACTGCAACCGCACGGCCGCCGCCTCGGCCTGCAGCACCCGGGCAAACACCCGATCGAGCACCTCGCGGCCCAGGTCACCGTGGCCGTACCCGCTGACCGAGGCAAAGTGCTGCACCCCGACCCGCTCGGCCGCAAAGGCGTCAAGCACCCGCGCCAACCGCGGCCGCACCGCCGCCGTGTGGCGCGCGGCCAGGGGCGCGATCGCCGCCAGGGCGGCATCGATGCGCTCGGCAGCCCCTAGCCAGACGTTGGGCGTGGTCATCGGGCGCTCGGCATCCACAGGCCTTCATCCTGCCCAGGAGCACCCAACGTTCAGTCCGCCTTAGGGTCAAGTCAGACAGGAAACAGAGGGATGACGCGTCATTTCAACGTTGTCGTCGAGCGTGACAGCGAAGGAATTTTTGTGGCCACGGTCCCCGCATTGCCGGGGTGTCACACCCAGGCCCATTCCCTCGACCAGCTGATGGAACGCGTGCAGGAAGCCATCGAGCTCTATCTCGAGGTGGAAGGCGATTCCCCTGGGGAACTCGACTTTGTCGGTGTTCAACGCGTCTGCGTTGAAGCGTGAGCCGCTTTCAGGCACTGACGGGCAAACAGGTTCTCGGGGCCCTGCAGCGCATGGGCTTTGAAACGGTGCGCGTCAAAGGTAGTCATCACTTCCTGAGGCACAGCGATGGGAGAAAAACCGTCGTCCCACTGCATTCCGGAGAATCAATCGGTCCAGGCCTGCTGAGCAGCATCCTGCGGCAGGTCCAGATCACAAGAGACGAGCTGAATCAGCACCTCTGAGGACGAGACCAGCTGCACGCCTGGCACATCGGGCCTGAGAAAGAAGCCCTCCAGCCGAGGCAATGCCGCCTCAGCCCAACGCGCGTCGCCGTCCAGCAGGTCGATCAGCGCGCTGGCATCGAGACAGGCAATCACCACGCGCACTCGGCCTGCAACTCCGCATCAATCTCTGCCGTGGCATCAGCCATCACGCCACTCCCAGCCACAGACACAACCGACACCAGCACCGAAAGCAGTACCAATGCCCAGGCCCCGTTCGCCGCACAACGCCCCACCAGCGCTGCAGTTAGATTCCATTTCCTGATCAACGGCCGATCCGATCTCGGATCACTCCCCAGGAGCCCAGGCCCAGCGTTCAGCCCAGACTCACAGGAGTTGTCTTGGTCTCTGCTTTACCGCAACCGCCCCTTTCGAACGCGACCACGGTGCGCCTGGAGCGTCCCCAGTCGACGCGCGACGTGGACCTGCGCGCCGGTCTGCGCTCGCGCCGCACGACCCTGCCGGCCCGCCAGCGCAAGCTCAAGGGCGGCACCACCAGCTTCATGCTGCTGATGCATGTGCTGGCGGTGGTGGCGCTGCTGCCCCGGTTCTGGAGCGTGCAGGCCGCCGTGGCCCTGGCGGTCCTGTACTGGACCACGGTGCTGGGGGTGACCCTGGGACTGCACCGGCTGGTGGCCCACCGCAGCTTTGTCGCCCCGAAATGGTTGGAGCGGGTGCTGGTGCTGATGGGCACGCTGGCCTGCCAGAGCGGCCCGATCGAATGGGTGGGGCTGCACCGCCACCACCACCGTTATTCAGACCAACCCAACGACCACCACGATGCCGGCCGGGGTCTGTGGTGGGCCCACAGCGAGTGGATGCTGCACCCGATCCCGGCGCTGGAGCACGTGCAACGGCTGACCGGTGACCTGCAGCGCGATCCCTTCTATCGCTGGCTGGACCGCTGGTTCCTGCTGGTGCAGCTGCCACTGGGCGTCGCCCTCTATTGGTACGGCAATGCCGCTGGCGTTCACGGCGGCGGCCTGGGCCTGGTGCTGTGGGCGATCCCCCTGCGACTGGTGCTCGTGTACCACGTCACCTGGCTGGTGAACTCGGCCACCCATGCCTTTGGCTACCGCAACTTCGACAGCCCTGACCTGTCGCGCAACTGCTGGTGGGTGGCGATCCTGAGCTTCGGCGAGGGCTGGCACAACAACCACCACGCCCACCAGCATTCGGCCCGCCATGGCCTGCGTTGGTTCGAGCTCGACATCACCTGGCTGCACATCCAGCTGCTGCGCAAGCTGGGCCTGGCCCGGCGCATCCGCCTGGCGCCCCACCCGGGGCGCTGAGGCCGGCCTAAAGACCCGGCTCCAACTGGGCGCGGATGGCGGCTGCCAGATCACCCCGATCGGAGCCGGCCTGGCCCAGCTGCTGCAGCTGAGTGGCCTTGGCCCGCAGCAGCTCCAGAAACTGATCGGCCTCCAGCTCCCCCTCGCCAGCGGCCCCCAGGGCCGCCAGGGTGCTGCGCAGGTCGGGCAGCTCGGCGTTGAGCTCATGGGCGCTGTAATCGCGCTGGCCGGCCATCACCTCGGCAAAGCGGTCGCGCCGCAGGCGCTTGTTGACCGGGTAGGCCGCCAGCAGCTGGTCGCGGCACAGCCGCCAGGGCCGGCCGGCGGTGAACACCTGGGCCAGGGCCGCACTCAGGGCGGCCGCTTCGGTTTCGGCGATGCGCAGATCAAAGGCCGAAGGGGGCTGGCGCTGGCCCACGAACACCTCGAGCAGTTCGCCCGGGCCCAGCACCGGGCCGCCACTGCCCTGCACCGGCAGGCTCGAGGCCTCGAGCGCATCGATCAGCTCAGGCTGACCCGCCAGGCGCTGGCGCAGGCCGGCCGACAGGCGCCCGCCCGGGGCCTCGGCGGCCAACAGCTGGTTGATGCGGCCCAGGGCCAGAAACACCTCGGGGCCTGGCGAGGCGAGCTTGCCGTTGCGCAGCATCGACAGCTGGCTGTTGTGCACCCTGCCCAGATCAAGGGTCTCGGCCAGGGCGGGCAGCACCCGGTGGCTCCAGCCGTTGCGCTCGTGCCAGACGCGGATCAGATGGGCAAACGCCACACGCCCCGCCGCCAGATCCTCGCGATACCCCATGGACCGATTGCCTGATACGGATTCGTATTGCTACCATTTTAGGTGATCAATCCGGAGTCGGTCCTTCATGACCGCCACATCCTTAATCAGACCTGCGGCCGCCGCCCCAGCCGCCCGCAGCACCCGCCAGCCGGCCTTCATCAACACCGGCAGCGCCGGTGCCCTGCGGGCTGCAAGCCTGCACCGCCCGCGCCGCGGTGAGCCCCAGGCCGAAATCCCCAAAGGCAAGCGCCTGGGCACGGTCCTGTTCATGGCGTCCATTCATGTGCTGGCCGTGGTCGCCCTGCTGCCCCAGTTCTGGAGCGTGCCCGCCGTGGCCAGCTTCCTGGTTCTGTACTGGGTGACCGCCTGCCTGGGGGTGACGATCGGCTACCACCGGCTACTGAGCCACCGCAGCTTCAGGGTTCCCCAGTGGCTGGAGCGCTTCTTTGCCACCTGCGGCGCCCTGAGCTGCCAGCACGGCCCGATCGACTGGGTGGGGCTACACCGCCATCACCACAAATTCTCTGATACGGAAGTTGATCACCACACCAGCCTCAAGGGCTTCTGGTGGAGCCACATGGGCTGGATGTTCGAAGAGATCCCGGCGATGGCAGCCGTGCCCCGGCTCACCGGCGACCTGGCCAAAGACCCTTACTACCGCTGGCTGAACAACTGGTTCCTGGCGCTGCAACTGCCCCTGGCGGGCCTGCTGTTCTGGATCGGCACTGTGACCGGCGCCGGCGGCTGGGCCCTGGTGCTGTGGGGCATCCCCCTGCGCCTGGTGATCGTTTACCACTGCACCTGGCTGGTGAATTCGGCCACCCACTGGTGGGGCACCGCCGTCCATGACAGCGGCGACCACTCCAAGAACAACGCCTGGGTGGCAGCGCTCACCTTCGGCGAGGGCTGGCACAACAACCACCACGCCTTTCCCCACTCGGCACGCCATGGCTTCGGCCGTCAGATCGACCTGACCTGGCAGCACATCCGCCTGATGCGCCGCCTGGGCCTGGCCACCCAGGTGCGCCTGCCGGCCGCGGCCCGGGACGGAACACGGGGCCGGGGCTGAGCTGTGGCTGGGGGACCGACATGCCCCCCGCCGACCTGTATCGACTTTGTCGCGACATTGCGCCGACCCCTACCCCAAGGCCGGTGCCGCCGGATTCTCCAGCGGCACCGTGCTTTAGATTTGTCGATCGGCTCCAGTCAGACGCTCAAGAGAATCTCCCCATGGCCAAGCGCGTTCAAGTCGTCCTGTCCGAGGACGTGTACACCCTCGGCAAGGACGGTGACCTGGTGGAGGTCGCCCCCGGTTACGCCCGCAACTTCCTGGTGCCCACCGGCAAAGCCGTGCCCGTGACCGCCGCCGTGCTGCGCCAGGTCGAGGCCCGTCGTGCCAAGGAGGCCGAGCGTCAGGCAGCCCTCAAGGCTGAGGCCGTCGCCTTCAGAACCGCGCTCGAGACCATCGGCCGTTTCACCGTCAAGAAGCAGACCGGTGGTGATGACGTGCTGTTCGGCACCGTCACCAACGCCGATGTGGCCGAAGCGATCGAAGCTGCCACCAAGAAAGAGGTGGATCGCCGCGACATCACCGTCCCCGAGATTCATCGCACCGGCAGCTACAAGGTGCAGGTCAAGCTGCACCCCGAGGTCAGCGCCGAGATCAACCTCGAAGTCGCCAGCCACTGAGCGACACACCAGTGGTGGGGTGGGATCGGGTCTGAGACCCCACCCCCAGGGTCTTCCCGGTGGTCAAGGGGCCCTGTCCCAGGCAGACTCAGAGACCGGGCCATCGCCGCCCCAGCGCCTGCAGGCAGACCACCATGGTGAGCGTTCCCCTCAACCAGCCCGAACGCGAGGAAACGTCCCAGCGGCGGAACCAGACCTCCCGCGAACGGGACGACCGGTTTGAGGCCCTGCCCGATGGGGTGCCACCCCAGAACCTGGAGGCCGAGGAAGCGGTCCTCGGCGGCATCCTGCTGGACCCCGACGCCATTGGCCGGGTGGCCGATGTGCTGCAGCCCGAGGCCTTCTACCTGCGGGGCCACCGCGAGATTTATCGAACCGCCCTGATGCTGCACAGCCAGGGCAAGCCCACCGACCTGACGGCGATGACCGCCTGGCTGGCGGACACCGGCGCCCTCGAGAAGGTGGGCGGCCAGGGGCGCCTGGTGGAGCTGGTCGAGCGCACCATCTCCACCGCTGCCATCGAGCAGGTGGCCCGCCTGGTGATGGACAAGTTTCTGCGGCGCCAGCTGATCCGCTCGGGCAACGAGGTGATCGCCCTGGGCTTCGACCAGAGCAAGCCGATGGAGCAGGTGCTCGATGAGGCCGAGCAAAAGATCTTTGCCATCAGCCAGGAGAAGCCCAGCAAGGGCCTGACCCCCACGGCCGAGATCCTGACCAGCACCTTCAACGAGATCGAGAGCCGCTCACTGGGGACCGCGGTGGCGGGCATCCCGGTCAACTTCTACGACCTCGATGCGATCACCCAGGGCCTGCAGCGCAGCGACCTGATCATCGTGGCCGGACGCCCGGCGATGGGCAAGACCTCGATCGTGCTCAACATCGCCAAGAACGTGGCCCAGCTCCACAGCCTGCCGGTGTGCGTGTTCTCGCTCGAGATGAGCAAAGAGCAGCTGACCTACCGCCTGCTGTCGATGGAGGTGGGCATCGAAAGCGGCCGCCTGCGCACCGGCCGCCTGCAGCAGGAAGAGTGGCCCCTGCTGGGCCAGGGCATCAACAGCCTGGGCCAGCTGCCGCTGTTCATCGACGACAAACCCAACAGTGGCGTGCTCGAGATGCGCTCGCTGTGCCGGCGCCTGATGGCCGAAACCGGCAAGGAGCTTGGGCTGATCGTGATCGATTACCTGCAGTTGATGGAGGGCAGCACCCCCGACAACCGCGTCCAGGAGCTGAGCCGCATCACCCGCGGCCTCAAGGGCATGGCCCGCGAGCTCAACGTGCCGGTGATGGCCCTGTCGCAGCTGAGCCGGGGCGTTGAATCGCGCACCAACAAGCGGCCAATGCTGAGCGACCTGCGGGAATCGGGCTCGATCGAGCAGGACGCCGACCTGGTGTTGATGATCTACCGCGACGAGTACTACAACCCGGAAACCCCCGACCGCGGCATCACCGAAGTGATCGTCACCAAGCACCGCAACGGCCCGGTGGGCACCGTCAAGCTGCTGTTCGAACCCCAGTTCACCCGCTTCCGCAACCTGGCTGCCTAACGCAACAGCCGGCTGCCTAACGCAACAGCCGGCTGCCTAACGCAACAGCCGGCTGCCCTGCCTAGGAAGCCATGGCGTAGCCGACCACCGCCGCCACATAGGCGCGCTGATCGTTCAGCAGCCCCGGCGAGTCATCGATCTGGTGCGACGGGGGATCGATCACAAAATCGGGCGCGCCCCGCCCGACCTGCAGGTTGAAGTCGGCGAAGTGGTGAAAGGTCGAGTGATGCAGCACCGCACCCCGGCCGGGCGCCTCATCGAGGATCGCGGTGATCTGCTCGCGGCCGCTGGTGATCGAGTAGCTCGACAACAGCACCTGCTGGCTGGCGGTGGTCGGCCGGATCACACCCTCATGGGGATGGGCCGGCAGCACCAGATGCCCGGGAATCATGGTGTCAAAGGCCAGCAGCGGGTGGCCTGAGCGCTTGCGGCAGATCTGCACGCCGCCGTTCTGACCGGTCACCACGCAGGGGGTGTCGATCGCCGGGCAACCCGGATTGACGTACTCGCTGTCGCTGGGCAGATCGGGCCAGGTGCGCTTGAAGGTCTGGGTCTTGGTGACCGGCTCGAGGCAGCCGCCCAACGCCAGCAGCGACGAACCCAGATCGGTGTGGTCGCGGGCGATCACCAGCTGGGTACCGGCGGCCACCGCCGCCTCAAGCGCCGCAAAGAAGTCGGGCTCGGGGCCGTTGTCCAGGTCGGGGGCCATCAGCCACACCTGGCCGTAATGCCCCTGGCGCAGCTGGGTGTGCAGCTGCGCGCGGGCATCGGCCTCGGCGGGGTAGTCCTGCACCGTCAGGGCAAAGTCGGGCGCGATCGCCTGGCCCGCCTGGCGGATCTGGTCGGCCAGCAGACTGAAACGGGCGATGCACCAGTCGTTGGGGTCGCTGGCGATCGTCGACTGCAGCAGGGCGCGCGCCCGCGCTGGGGAGGCCGTCGTCATGGAGGCTCAGACCGTTCTGGTATGGCACCAGTCTGACGCCAGGCGGCCCGGCGGCTCAACCCTGAAACAGCTCCTCGAGCGGACCCGGCTCGGCGCGGGCCAGCCGTTGCTGCAAAGCGACAAAGGCCTCACCGATGGCAGCGGGGTCAAAGGCGGTGCCGGCCGCCACCTGGCCCATGATCGTGACCATGCCGACGCCCACAGCTGGACTGTGGCCTGCCAGCTCTTGGGCCAGGCACTGCACCAGGGCCCGCAGCGCGGCCTTGCCGATGCCGATCGAGGCCACCGCCGCCACCGGGTGATGGGCCATGCCGCCCCCGGTGAACAGCAGTGCGCCGCCCCGCTGTCGCAGCAGCGGCAGCACCGCCTGCACAGCCGCCAGGGCGCCGACCACGTCCACCTGCAGGTCAGCCGCCAGCCGCGCCGGACTCAAGGCCGTCGGCGGGGCAGCGGTGGGCACGACCGCGTTGTACACCAGCACCACAGGACCAGCCTGGGCCGGCAACGCCGCCAGGCCCGCGCCGATGGCTGCAGCCAGAGCCTCGGGATCACCAGCGTCAGCGGCCTGCAACCGCGCCGCAGCGCCGCTGGCCTGCAGCGCCCCCTGCAGCTCGGCCAGCAGCGGCCCATGGCGCTCAGGCTGCCGGCCCAGCAGCAGCAGGCTGGCGCCGGCCTGGGCAAAGGCCCGGGCGATGCCATGGCCAACCCCGGGGCCGTAGCCCACCACGATGCAGACAGCAGGGTCCATGGCGGCGGCCGGGCGTTGACCCCATGCTGCAGCAGGTGGCCGCTGCGCAGGAGAATGCACGGATGAACGGCAACAGCTCAGCAGCCAACGCCCCCACCCAACCACGCACCGAACCAGTCACAGAACAGTTCGAGGTGATCGTGGTGGGCGGTGGCCATGCGGGCTGCGAGGCGGCCCTGACCTGTGCCCGGCTGGGGCTGCAGACCGCCCTGTTCACGCTCAACCTGGACCGCATCGCCTGGCAGCCCTGCAACCCGGCCGTGGGCGGCCCGGCCAAAAGCCAGCTGGTGCACGAGGTCGACGCCCTGGGCGGGGTCATCGGCCGGCTGGCCGATGCCACCGCCCTGCAGAAGCGCATCCTCAACGCCAGCCGCGGCCCGGCGGTGTGGGCCCTGCGCGCCCAGACCGACAAGCGCCAGTACGCCCGCCAGATGCTGCAACTGCTGCAGCACACCCCCAACCTGGCGTTGCGCGAGGCGATGGTCACTGGCCTGGTGATCGACGGCGAGGCCGACGGCGGTGGCACCGCCTGGACTCCGGCCCAGGGCCCGGCGGCCCGGGTGTGCGGCGTGCGCACTTACTTCGGCAGCAGCTACGGCGCCAAGGCCGTGATCCTGACCGCCGGCACCTTTTTAGGGGGCCGCATCTGGGTGGGCAGCCAGAGCATGGCCGCCGGCCGTGCCGGCGAGCAGGCCGCCGAAGGGCTGACCGACGCGCTGGCGTCCCTGGGGTTTGCGCTGGACCGGCTCAAGACCGGCACCCCGGCCCGGGTCGACCGGCGCAGCGTCGCCCTCGATCAGCTCGAGGAGCAACCCAGCGACGCCCACGACCGGTTTTTCTCGTTTGACCCGGCCGCCTGGGTGAGCAGCGAGCCGATGAGCTGCCACATCACCCGCACCACGGCTGACACCCATGCCCTGATCAAAGACAACCTGCACCTGACGCCCATCTACGGCGGTCACATCGACAGCAAGGGGCCCCGTTACTGCCCCTCGATCGAAGACAAGATCGTGCGCTTTGCCGACAAGGCGAGCCACCAGATCTTTCTCGAACCCGAGGGGCGCGACACCCCCGAGCTGTACGTGCAGGGCTTCTCGACCGGGTTGCCCGAGCACCTGCAGCTGCAGCTGCTGCGCACCCTGCCGGGTCTGGAGCAGTGCGTGATGCTGCGGCCCGCCTATGCGGTCGATTACGACGTACTGCCCGCGACCCAGCTCAAGCCCTCGCTCGAGACCAAGCGGGTGGCGGGGCTGTACAGCGCCGGTCAGCTCAACGGCACCACCGGCTACGAAGAGGCCGCCGCCCAGGGGCTGGTGGCCGGGCTCAACGCGGCGCGCCAGGTGCGGGGCCAGGAGCCCGTGCACTTTGAACGGGCCGGCAGCTACATCGGCACCATGATCGATGACCTGATCAGCAAGGACCTGCGCGAGCCCTATCGGGTGCTGACCAGCCGCAGCGAATACCGATTGGTGCTGCGGGGCGACAACGCCGACCGGCGCCTGACACCCCTGGGCCGCGAGCTGGGGCTGATCGACGAGCGCCGCTGGCAGATCTACAGCGACAAGCAGGCGGCGATCGCCGCCGAACAACGCCGACTCGAGACCGTGCGGCTCAAGGTGAGTGATCCGGTGGCCCCGGCAGTGGAGGCCGAGACCGGCGCACCGATCAAGGGCTCGATCCTGCTGGCCGACCTGCTGCGGCGGCCCGGCTTCCACAGTGATGACCTGGTGCGCCACGGGCTCGCCGCCCCCGAGCTGCCCCGCGAGGTGCGCGAAGCCGCCGAGATCGACATCAAGTACAGCGGCTACCTGGAGCGCCAGCAGCAACAGATCAACCAGCTGCGCCGGCAGGATCAGCGTCCCCTGCCGGCCGCCATCAACTACAGCGCCATCGGCACCCTGTCGCGCGAGGCCCGCGAAAAGCTGAGCGCCGTGCAACCCACCACCCTGGGCCAGGCCAGCCGCATCCCCGGGGTCAGCCCCGCCGATGCCAACGCCCTGCTGCTCTGGCTCGAGCTGCGCAACCGCGATACCTTGAAACCCCCTGCAGAAACCCGGCGGTGAGCCCTGCTCGAGGCATCCCCACCTCCAGGGCCTATTGGGAGCTCAAGGCCGAGCAGATGCTGAACCGGGTGTTCAGCAGCGAGGCACCGATCGAGCTTGAGATCGTCGAACCGGTCCCGTCCAGCAGCCCAACGCCTGCGCCAGCGACGGCGCCGCCAGCATCAACGGCGATCCCGAAACGCGGGCAGCCGCAGGTGCTGCCGGTCGCCGCAGCCGCGGCGGGGCTGAGCAGCGCCCTGGTGATGGCCGTGGCCTGGGGTCTGTGGAACCAGCAGCAACAGGCGCTGCGCCAGGAACGCAACCTGGTGCTGCTGGAACGGCTGCGCAACCTGGGACCCGGGACCCAGGCCGCGGATGCAGCAGCGACCGGCAACGCGGCCGACAGCGACCTGCCGCCCCCGCCGCCGGGCGAACCCTGGATGGAAGAGCTGGCCCAGCTGCCGGCAGATGGGGCGCCAGCCGCTGACGTGTTGAAGGTCCCCTTCAACACCGCGATCGGCAACCGGGCACCTGCGGTCGGCGTCCCGCCGCTGCCACCGTTGGCGTCCGAAGGACTGCCCCAGCTGGTCGGCGTGGTGCAGAGCCAGGGCCGCGGCAGCTCGGCGATCTTCCAGATCGGCGGCAGCTCCAGCAGCGCGGCGGTCGGCGAAACGATCGCCGGCAGCGGCTGGCGGCTGCGGTCCGTCGCCGGCGAAGGGGCCGTGATCGAGCGCGGCGGCCAGGTGCGCCGGCTCAGCATCAGCAGCGGCCTTTGAGTTGTCCTCCCTAGGGTGAAGCCAACTGGCCGCTGCCATGGGGGCTCCACCGACCGCATTGCAGACCTCACCCCAGGTGTTGTGGCAGGCCCCGTTCCAGACCGTGGCCAGCGGCAGCGCCGGCCGGATGCTGAACGGGCCCTGGCGGGTGCTGCTGCTCGGTGATGGCAGCCCCACCCGCCACCTGGAGCTGCTCAGCGGGGCACCGGTCGAGGTGGACCTGATCGCCATGGCCCCCGATCCCGACCCCGGGGTGGGCGCGCCTGTCGAGATCCACGCCCTGCACGCCCCGCTGCTGCGGCGTCAGGTCTGGCTGCGCTGCGGGGACCAGACCCTGGCCTGGGCCGAAAGCTGGTGGAACCAACAGCAGGCTGCCACCCACCTGCAACATCGTGAACAGCCGATCTGGCGCAGCTTGACCGGGGACCGGGCCGAGCTGTTCCGCGAGGTCGATGGCCTGGCCCAGGTCGAAGCGGACTGGCTGGCCACACGCTTCGGTCACAGCGGCCCGTTCTGGAGCCGCCATTACCGGTTCTTTCGCGGCGGTCAACCGCTGACCGTGATCCGCGAGGTGTTCTCACCGGCGCTGGAGACCTGGCTGGGACCCGCCAGCACAGGCCCGGGCAGCACCCCTGCCCAGGTTTACGGATTACAACAACAGCACCGCTTTGGAGCCGGAACGGCTTGACAGATTGACGTCTTCTGTGGCTGAGGCATGCTGGATTCAGTTGCATCACCACCATGTCCCTGCGCCACGGCAGCAACCATCCACCCGGCCGCCGCAGCGACCGCCAGATCGGACTCTGGGCTGATCTTCTGGCCGATCTCGACCGGGGGGCACCGGCGATCAGCACCACCGCCAGCGAAATGGCAGAAGACGTGCCCCGACAACTGCGCGGCGCTGTCAACAACGAGCTGGCCCGACGGGGCTGCCCCTTCAGAATCAGCGCCTGAGGCGAGACCGGGTGGAGCGGGGCAGGGGGCGCCCGCCGCTGGTGGGCGGCCCTGAATCGAATTCTGAGTCCTGTTGTCGCTCCTGAAGGTCGGGCGCGCGCCCCGGCTGACGCTGCCAGCGACTGACGCTGAAGGCCGCATCGTCGGGCCAATCGCCGCTCATCGGCGGCCCCTGGGGGGGCTCAGGGACGGGCGCCCGGGGTTCGCTGGCGCGACCGGCAACCCGGCCACGCCGCGAGATCGCCTCAAGCGGCCGGCGACGGCCACTGGCCTGAGGGCTGGACTGAGAGCTGGCTTGAGGGCTGGGCTGAGGACTGGGCTGGCGGTCATTGGACGACGGCGACTGCCAGGGCTCGCGCCAGTCGTCATCGCCGTCATCGTCCAGCAGCCAGTCGAGCTTGCCTTCGACCCAGCGACCCAACTCGCCTGGGTTGAGCCGCGATGCCGGGCGCCGCCCCTGACCACGGGTTGCACCGCGCGAACCGGGCCTGGCTCCGGCCACCCCATCCACCAGCTGGCGACCCGTCTCAACCCAACGGTCGAAACGCTGCTCGAGCCTCTCGTCATCCCAACGCGCCATCGCTGCAGGCTAGCGGCGCCGCACACCGGGCCAGCGCTCGAGACCCAGGCCCAGCAGGGCGATCCCGAGCCCCGCAAACTGCAGGGTCCACAGAAAGACGTCGATCGGACCTGGGCTCATGACGCGAGGTTATCGGCCGGCACAAACGCCAGCAGGCAGCTGGCGTGCCAACGGCCGCCATGCAGGGCCTCGCAGCAGGGGCGGCAGGCCAGCCCCTGAACCCGGCGGCGGTACGGCCGGCTGATGCCACAGCGGGGGCAGCGGGCCAACCAGCGGGGTTGGCGGCCCCCCTCGGCAGCACCGGGCAAGGGGTAGCTGTGGCGGATCCGCACTTCAAAGGCCGACTGGGAGGCATTGATCGCCGCCATGCAGGCCCTGAACCGGGGGCCATGGCCTTCGCGCACCCGCAGCACCCGATCCACCCAGGCATGGATCATCTCGTGGCAGAGCGTGCTCAACAGGGCCTGCCGCGGCAGGGGCTCCAGCAGGGGCCGCGAAAGCACGATCTCGCACAGATCAGGGCCAGACCGGTACAGCCCAGCCGTGCGGGTCATGCGGCCGTCGCTCCAGCGCAGGCTCACCAGGGACTGACCCCCGGGGGCGAGGCTGCCCTGAAAATGCTCCCGGTTCAGGCGATGGAACAGGGGCAGCAACGGTTCAATCGGCAAGGTCGCAGGGGCGCCGGGCTCATTGTGACGCGCTTTCGGTCAGACTCATGGGCCCTCAAACAAGCTGAGCGTCCATGGATTGGGCTCTGACCCGCGAGATCGGCACCAAGGCCCTGCTGGCCGGAGCTGGGGCACTGCTGCTGTACTGGACGATCAGCGCCGTCAAGCTGGTGCTGAGCGCCCGCGGCATCAACCCGCTGATCAAGCAGTTCTTCAACCAGGTGGCCAGCGGCCAGGTCGATGGCGCCTACCTGCTGACCACCAAGAACTACCGCTCCCACGTCAACCGCAGCCAGTTCATCCGCTTTCTGGCCAGCCTGCAGCTGAACCGTTACCGGAACCTGAAGTCGGGTCGTCCCCGCATCGAGGACGGCCAGATCGTGCTGACGATCAAGCTCAAAAGCGAAGCCAATGACGAGCTGCCCCTCGATTTCATCTTCGTGAAAGTCGATGAGCAGTGGCGAGTCGACCGCATCATCAAACTGGCGGCTGCCTGACTGGCTGACTGAGTGGATGACTGGCTGGCTGACTGTCTGACTGACTGACTTCCTGACTTCCTGACAGACAACCTCTCTCCAGCGGGCACCACAAGGTGCTGGAACCGTGTAGCGACAATGTCTAGACCTGGCGCCGAACCCCTTCACCCCTCCGCGACGGGTGGCATCACCACCGCACCCGCCAACGCACCCGCCACCTCGCCGGCTACATCGCCCGCCACGGATCCGGGGCAGCGGGCCGGTGAATTGAGGCAGCTGCTCAACCGCGCTGCCCATGCCTATTACGTGCTGGATTCTCCATTGATGGAGGATCCGGTGTACGACCAGCTGTATCGGGAGCTGCTCGAGCTGGAGCAGGCCCATCCGCAGCTGATCAGCCCCGACAGCCCGACCCAGCGGGTGGGCGGGGCGCCGGTCGAGGGGTTCGTCAGCGTCGGCCATCGCATTGGCCTGCTGAGCCTGGACAATGCTTTTTCGCTGCCGGAGCTCGAAGCCTGGTACGGCCGGCTGCTCAAGGTGCTCGATCGCGAACCCCAGAGCGGCGAGGCCCTGCCGGCCCTGCCCCTGGTGGCCGAGCTCAAGATCGACGGCAACGCCCTGGCCCTGAGCTACGAGCACGGCGTGCTGGTGCGGGCCGCCACCCGTGGCGATGGCGAGCGGGGCGAAGAGATCACCGCCAACGTGCGCACCATCGCCAGCGTGCCGTTGCGCCTGCAGCTCGAGAACCCACCGGCCTGGGTCGAGGTGCGCGGCGAGGCCCTGATCCCCGATGGCACCTTTGCGGCGATCAACCAAGAACGGGCCGCCCGCGGGGAGGCCCTGTTCGCCAACCCCCGCAACGCCTGCGCCGGCACCCTGCGCCAGCTGGACCCCCGGGTGGTGGCGGCCAGGCGCCTCGATTTCTTTGCTTACACCCTGCACCTGTCAGGCGACTGGCAGGCCACAGGTCCAGACCCCGCCCGCCCGAGCAGCCAGTGGGAGTCCCTGCAGTGGCTGGCTGCGGCCGGGTTCAGGGTCAACCCCAACGCCGAGCGCTGCCCCGATCTGGCCGCGGTGGAGGCCTTCTTTGGCCGATGGGACATGGGCCGCCGTCAGTTGCCCTATGCCACCGACGGTGTGGTGGTCAAACTCGACGACCTACGCCTGCAGGCCGATGCCGGCTTCACCCAGAAGGCCCCCCGCTGGGCGATCGCGCTCAAGTACCCGGCCGAGGAGGCTCCCAGCAAGCTGCTGCGGCTGAGCTGCCAGGTGGGCCGCACCGGCGTGGTGACCCCCGTCGCCGAATTCGAACCGGTGCCCCTGGCCGGCACCACGGTCAGCCGCGCCACCCTGCACAACGCCGATCGGCTGGTCGAGCTCGACCTGCACAGCGGCGACACGGTGGTGGTGCGCAAGGCCGGCGAAATCATTCCCGAGGTGGTGCGGGTGCTGGCCGAGCTGCGGCCTGCCGGTGCCCAGCGCCTGCAGCTGCCCCACAGCTGCCCCGAATGCGGCTCTGAACTGGTGCGCGAGGCGGGCGAAGCCGCCACCCGCTGCGTCAACTCAAGCTGCCCGGCGATTCTGCGGGGCTCGTTGCGGCATTGGGTCAGCAAGGGCGCCCTCGACGTCGATGGGCTGGGCAGCAAGCTGATCGAGCAGCTGGTGGATCGGGGGCTGGTGCGCTCGATCGCCGATCTGTACCGCCTCGACGGAGCCCTGCTGGCCAGCCTCGAGCGCATGGGCGAGACCTCGGCCAGCAAGCTGGTGGCCGCCCTGGAGACCTCCAAACAGCAGCCCTGGCACCGCCAGCTCTATGGCCTGGGCATCCACCACGTGGGCGAGGTCAATGCCAAGGCACTGGCGCGGGCCTTCGGCAGTGCGGCAGAGCTGGACGCCGCCGCCAGCGAGACGCCCGAGCAGATCACGGCGATCCATGGCATCGGCGGCGAGATCGCCGAAAGCCTGCAGCAGTGGTTTGCCACCCCCGCCAACCACCAGCTGCTGGCCCAGCTGGCGGCGGTCGGCTTCGCTCTGGCCCGCACCGAAGCCGAGCGGGCGGCAGCCGACCAGGCCAGCGGCAGCGACAACACCCTGCTGGCCGGATTGACGTTCGTGCTGACCGGCACCCTGCCCGCATTGAGCCGCAGCCAGGCCCAGGGGTTGATCGAAGCCGCCGGGGGCAAGGTCAGCGGCAGCGTCAGCAAAAAAACCAGCTACGTGGTGGCCGGCAGCGAAGCGGGCAGCAAGCTCAGCAAGGCTGAAAGCCTGGGGGTCCCGGTCCTCAGCGAAGCCGAGCTGCTGAACCTGCTGCAACAGAACTGAGGCTCAGCGCCGACTCAGCGGCGACCGGCGCGGTTGACCGGGCCACCCGCATTGGGGCCGGCGCCAGGACCGGCCGCCGGACGCACACCAGCACCAGGGGCGCCCGCGCCCACACCGGGGGTGGCGGCGCGCACGGCCGGGCGGGCCACGCAGCCGACCGGTACGCCAGGGCCGGTGCAATAGGGCGCGGCCTGGGCTGCAGGCGACAGGCCCCCAGCCGTCAACAGCAGACCACCAGCACCCGAAAGCAGAGCGGTCAGGGCGGCGGTACGGCGTGCCATGGGGAGGGTCAGACAACTTGAACCGTCATCCTGACAGCGATGGCAAGCGCCTGACACCCGCAGCGCAGCTTCGAATGCACGATGGTGGCGTTGTCCTGGCAGCCACGTGATGGCCGAACCGACCGCCTTCCGCTGGATCAAGACCGAGTGTGGCCGGGCCAAATACCAGGAGCTGGCGACTCGGCCAGGAGCGGCGGCACGGGTGCGGCTGGCCTGGTTCGTGCTGATCGCAGCGCTGCGGGACTGGCCCCTGCCATCAAAGAGCTGAGCTCTGATCGGCGAGCGCTTTCTGGGCGGCACGTCCCACGATCCAGACCACAGCCACGGTGGCGGCGACACCGATAACGCGCAGCCCCCAGGTGACCGGATCTGCCCGGCCTGACAGCACCGAGCCGAATCGGGCGACATCGCCGGCCAAGGCCCCCAGACCGCAGAACAGCACCGTGCCCGGAAGAATGCCAAGCAGGCCGATGCTGTAGTCGCGCAGGCTGACCGCGCTCAGCCCATAGGCCAGGTTGAGCAGCGAAAACGGAAACGCGGGTGACAGCCGGGTCAGCAGCACCAGGCGCAACCCCCCGCTGCTTACTGCTCGCTCGACGGCCTGCAGCTTGGGCACCCCTTCGAGGCGGCGGCGGGCCCAGTCGCGCAACCAGTGCCGTCCCAGCAGAAACGCGGCCTCGGCCCCCAGGCAGGCGCCGACAAACACCAGCACGCTGCCCCAGACGGTGCCGTACAGCGCGCCCGCCAGCATCGACGCCCACACCCCCGGCAACAACAGGGTCACCCACAGGGCGTACAGGGGCACAAAAGCGAGAGCACCCAGGGGTGAGGCCAGGGCCGCAAGGCCGACCTGCCAGGACTCAGCGGTGCTCGACCCCAACCCAGCAAGAGCGAAGGTGTCAACCATGGACTAGGCACCTCTGGCGCGACCCTACCCAGCTGATAGGGGCACTGCAGGGTCTTCTGCAACCAGGCAGGCACGGCCCCGCCCGTCGTGGGGAGCGACGTGGTCTCAGCTCGACGCCGAGGTGTAGTGCCGCAGGGCAAAGCGCCAGAAGCTGCGGCTCAGGGCAAAACTGATGGCGGCCATGAGCAGGGACCCGGCAACCCAGCCGCCGCTGGAGCGGCCCAGCAGGGCCTGGGCCGGCACCGTTGTCAGAAAGGCCACCGGCAGCACCAGGGTGAACAGCAGCCGCAGCCCCGGCGGATAGGCCGTCACCGGAAAGCGGCCAGCCGTCAGCGCCGCCCGCAGCACCTCGGTGGCATTCCAGGTCTTGACGAACCAGATGCTGGTGGCGGCCAACAGAAACCAGAGCGCGTACAGGATCAATCCCCCAGCGGCCAGCAGCACCAGCGCCAGCGCCACCTGGTGTGGGCCCACCACGGCGCCGGTGCGGGGCAGGGCCCAGCCGATCAGCCCCAGGCCCAGCACCAGCTCGCTGAGCCCCGCCGGCGACAGGGTGCGCAGCGACAGCCAGAACTGGCTGTCGATCGGCTTGAGCAGCACAAAATCGAGCGTGCCTTCGCGCACGTGGGTGACGATCGCCCCCAGGTTGGGGCGCAGCCAGGTGGTGGCGACGCCGTCAAGCAGGGTGTAGATCCCCTGCACCACCAACGCCTGGGGCCAGCTCCAACCCCCCAACGCGGGACTGCTGCCCCCAGCGGCCGAGGGTGCAAAGAACAGCGACAGGATGAACAAACTGCCGGCCAGGTTAGCGGCGGCGGCCAGCAGCTCGATCAGCACATTGAGCTGGTACTCGAGCTGACCGGCGATCGCGGTTCCCCAGAAGCGCCGCAGGGTCAGGGCGTAGAGCCGCAGGGTCAGGCCATAGCGCAGCAGCTGGCCAGCCATCAGGCCCCCATGGCGGTGTAACGGCGCACGCCGGCACGCCACAGGAGCAGCGCCGCCGGCAGCAGCAGCGCGATCCAGGCCAGCTGGGCCCCCAGGCCGGCGGCCGCATCCACCGGCAGCCCCGCCAGCAGCCGCGCCGGAAAGTTGATCAGCCAGGGGAACGGCGTCCACTGGGCCGCCGCCCGCACCCCCGGGGGGAAAGCTGCCAGGGGCGCCAGCAGACCCGAGAGAAACAGAAACGGCACGAACAGCAGCCGCTCGAGGGCGCTGGCCTTCTCGCTCCAGAAGCACAGGGCCGCGATCAGGCTCTGCAGCAGAAAGCCGATCGCAAACGCCAGCAGCGTGGCCAGCCAGGCCAGCAGCAACCGGCCCGGCGACGGCCACCAGAACGCCCCCGGATTGAAGGCAAAGAACAGCGCCACAATCGCGGCCGCAAACGGCAACCGGGTCAGCTGTTCGGCCAGATGGGCGGCCACGTAGCGCCACAACGGGTGCAGGGGCTGCAGCAGGTAGGGCGACAGCCGGCCCAGCAGGGCGTCCTCTTCAAAGGCGAAGACCACCCACACCACCGAGAACTGACGCACCAGAAAGGCGCTCAGAAAGTAGCGATCCAGTCCTTCGGGCCCCAGCCCCAACGCCGCCCCGGCCGGAGCCTGGCGCCACAGGGCCAGCATGATGAACGGCAGCAGACCCGAAAGGGCCCACAGAGCGATCTCAGCCCGGTACTCGCCCATCAGCGCGACCTGGCTGACCAGCAGGGCCCGGGCGACGCGCACCATTCAGCTGACCTTCACCCCTTTCCAGAAGGCCACACGGCCTTTGATCTGGGCCGCGGCATCCTTGGGTTCGGGATAGAACCAGGCGGCGTTGGCGTTCACCTGGCCATCGACCACCACGTCGTAGTAATGGGCCTCGCCCTTCCAACCGCAGACGGTGCGGTGATCAGAGGGACGGAAACAGCCGTCCACCAGGGCCTGGGGCGGAAAGTAGGCATTGCCTTCGACCGTGACGATGTCGTCACTGCTGGCGATCAGGGTGCCGTTCCAGTGCGCTTCGGTGGCCATCGGCTGCAAGACGTGCGTTCCCAGGCAACCTATCGGCCCCCGGCCAGCCCCGCGGTGGAGCCCTCGCGGAACAGCCCACCGATCAACTCCTCGATCGGCGGATCGCTGACCTCGAGGTCCACCACCGCAAAGCGGGCCAACAGGGCCGCCACGGCGGTGGTCAGGCGGTCACGGGGCACCAGCAGGGTGGCGGCGCGCCCCTCGAGCAGCTCGATTTCGCCATAGGGCAGCAGGGCTTCGGCGGTGGGGGGCTCGGCCAACTCCAGCCGCACCTGGCGGCAGGGGGCCAGGCGGGCAGCCAGCTGCTCGAGCGGCCCGTCGTGAAACAGGGCCCCCTGGTGAATCAGCAGCACCCGCGGGCACAGGGCGGTGATGTCGGCCATGTAATGGCTGGTCAGCAGCACGGTGGCGCCGGTGCGGCGGTTGTAATCGGCCAGAAAGCTGCGCACCCGCGCCTGGGCGTTGACATCCAGGCCCAGGGTCGGTTCATCGAGAAAGAGCACCTGGGGGCTGTGCAACAACGCCGCCAGCAGCTCGGCCTTCATGCGCTGCCCCAGCGACAGCTTGCGCACCGGGCGGGTCAGCTCCTCCCCCAGCTCGAGCATGTCGGCCAGCTCGGCGATGCGCCGGGTCGCCGCCGCGTCGCCCAGGCCATAGACGGCGGCGTTGACCCGCAGCGAATCCATGGGCGGCAGGTCCCAGATCAGCTGCTGTTTCTGGCCCATCACCAGGGTGATCTGCTGCAGAAAGGCCCGCTGCCGGCGCCGGGGTTCGAACCCCGCCACCCGCACCAGGCCGCCGCTGGGGTGGATCAGGCCGCACAGCATCTTGAGCGTGGTGGTCTTGCCGGCGCCGTTGGCCCCGAGAAAGCCCACCATTTCGCCCGGGGCGATCGCGAAGCTGAGCTCACGCACCGCCGCCACCTCGCGGGTGCGGCGCCGCACAAAGTGGCGCAGGGTGCCCGCCAGGCCGGGCTGCTTGCTGGCCACCCGGTAGGTCTTGCTGAGGCCCTCGACCTGGATCATCGGCTGGGCCTTGATCATCGGCTGGGCCTTGATCATCGGCTGGGCCTTGATCATGGGCTGGGCGTTCTGTTGCTGGCCATGGCCTTCACCATGGTCCCATTGCCAAAGGCCTGCTGAATGCCGTGGCGGCAGACCCCTGGGGCGACCAGCTCGTTGGGTTCAGCGTGCCTAGCCTGGTCGTCGTGCCTGGCCCCATGACCGCGCGTCAGTCGCCGCCCTATCGCCGCTCCCTGTTGGTTGCCATCGCGGTGCTGGTTGCAGGCAGCGCAGTCGCCTTCGGGGCGTTCCAACACCATCAGCGCCAGCTCGCGCAGCAGCGCCAGCAGCAGACCCTGCTGCCGCGCCGCATCGCCGCCATCGGCCGGGTGGAGCCCCTGGATCGGGTCGTCAAGGTCTCGGTGCCCAGCTCCCTGAGCAATGACGCGGTGCGCCAGATCCTGGTGCAAGAAGGGCAGTCGGTGGTCAGGGGCCAGCCCCTGGCGCTGCTGGAGAGTTCAACCAGCCTCGACAAAACGGTCCAGGAAGCGGCCGCCGCGGTGGGTGTCGCCCAGCGCAAACTCAACGCCCAGACCAGCGTGATCGCCAAATACCGGGCCGAACTGGCCCAGGCCGAGGTCGAACTGCGCCGTTACAGCCAGCTCTTTGCCCAGGGGGCCAGCAGCGCCGAGCAACGGGACCGTCGCGCCACGATCCTCAGCACCAGCCAAGCCAACCTGGATCAGGCCATGGGCGACCGCGAGACCCTGGCCGCCGAACGCGCCGAACGGCGGGCCACGCTGGCGAGGGACCGGGCCGAACTGGCCAAGGCGACCATCCGCGCGCCGTTTGCCGGCACGGTGTTCAAGATCAACGCTTACCCCGGCGACAAGGTCGGCGACGACGGCCTGCTCGAGATGGGCGACAGCAGCCGCATGGGCGTGATCGCCGAGGTGTACCAGACCGATCGACCCGAGATCATGGTGGGCCAACGGGTGACGATTGGCGCCGACGGCTTCGCCGGTCGCACGATCACGGGCCAGGTCGTCGAAATCGCCCGCCAGGTCAGCCGTCAGACCGTCTTCAGCGGCCAGGCCGGCGAAAACCTGGACCGGCGCGTGTTCGAGGTCAAGATCGGCCTGGCCCCCGAGGCCGCGGCCATGGCCAGCCTGACCAATTACCTGCAGGTCAATGTGCTGTTCGAGCCGCTGACCGCCCAGCAGCGCCAGCTGCAGCAGCAACGGCGCCAGCAACTGATCGAGGCCCAGCGCCGCCAGCAACCCGGCCTGACCCAGCCGGCCCGCCCCTGAAACGATGGCGCTGCACCAACTGCTCAACCGCACCCCCCTGGCCTGGCGCCAGGCGACCCACCGGCCGATGCGGCTGGCGGCGGCGATCGCTGGCGTGAGCTTCGCCAACGTGCTGGTGTTCTTTCAGCTGGGCCTCTCTGGGGGCCTGTACGACAGCCAGCAGCGGCCGATTCAGCAATTGAACGGCGAGCTGGTGATGGTCAGCGGTCGCTACCTGTACCTGGGAGAACAACTCAACTTTCCCAGGGCCCGCCTGACCCAGGCGCTGGGGGTGCAGGGGGTGCGCAACGTGGCGCCGCTGTACCTGGGCCTGAGCGAATGGCTCAACCCCCAGACCCGGCAGCAGAAGCAGGCCATGGTGTTCGGCGTCGCACCCGAAAATCCGGCCCTGCGGCTGCCCGCGCTGCTCAACCAGACGTCGCTGTTGCAACGCAGCGACAGCCTGCTGTTTGACACACGCTCCAAGCACAATGCCGGCCCTGTGGTCGCCGAGGTGGAGCGCCATGGCTACTACGACACCGAGCTGCGGGGCGTGCGGGGCCGGGTGGTGGGGCTATTCACGATGGGGCTGACCTTTGCGGCCGACATCAACCTGATCACCTCGGCGACCAACTTCAAGAACTACTTTCCTGATCAGAGCGCCGATGACATCCAGATGGGCGTGATCCAGCTGGACCCGGGTGTCGATCCACACCGGGTCAAAGCAACCCTGGAGAGCTTTCTCGACCCGTCGGTCAAGGTCTACACCATCCCTGAACTCTCAGCGGTCGAGGTCAATTACTGGCGCCGCAACTCATCCTTTGGCGTGATCTTCGGTCTTGGTGTTCTGGTCGGGCTGGTGGTGGGCGGCATCATCGTCTACCAGATCCTCTACTCGGATGTCAGCGATCATCTGAGCGAATACGCCACGCTCAAAGCGATGGGCTACGACGACAATTTCGTCGTCAACATCATTCTGCAGGAATCGCTGATCCTGGCGGTGCTGGCGTTTGCCCCCAGCCTGGTGCTGTCCCTGGGTCTGTATGGGTTTCTGGCCCGCGCCACCTCGCTGATGGTGGTGATGACGGCCGGACGCGCCGTACTGGTGTTCGGCTTCACCCTGGCGATGTGCGGCATCTCGGGCTGGCTGGCCACCGGCAAGCTGCGCCGGCTCGACCCGGCCGAGATCTTCTGAGATGAACGTGAGCGACCTGCCCGGCAGCACTGCGGTTGAGCCGCTGATCGCGGTCGAGCATCTCAACCATTCTTTTGTCGAAGCGGGCATCGCCAAGCAGGTGCTCAGCGACATCAACCTGACGGTGCATCCCGGCGAGATCGTGATCCTGACCGGGCCCTCGGGTTCGGGCAAGACCACCTTGCTGACCATGCTGGGCGGCCTGCGGGCTGCCCAGAGCGGCAGCCTGCGGGTGCTGGGCCAGGAGCTGCTGCAGGCCGAACGGCCGGCACTGACCCGCCTGCGGCGCCAGGCCGGCTTCATCTTCCAGGCCCACAACCTGCTGCCCTACCTGAGCGCCCTGGCCAATGTGCGCCTGGGGCTCGAAGTCCACGACCAGTGGCTGGACCGGGGCCAGAGCGCCATGGATCAGCGCGCCGCCGATGTCCTGACCCAGCTAGGCATGGCTGATCGGGCGTCCTATTTCCCCGAGAAGCTCTCGGGCGGGCAGAAGCAACGGGTCGCGATCGCCCGCGCCCTGGCCGCCTCACCCCGGCTGTTGCTGGCCGACGAACCGACCGCAGCCCTGGACCGGGAGTCCGGCCGCGACGTGGTCGACCTGTTTCGCCGCCTCTCCGATCAGGAGCGCTCAGCAATCGTCATGGTCACCCACGACAACAAGGTGCTCGACATTGCCGATCGCATCGTCAACCTCGAAGCTGGCCGGCTGGTGGCTGCAGACAGCTAACGGCTGCTCAGCCCAGATCCACCAGTCGCTGTCTGGCCAATTGGGCCTGGGCCTCGGCCTCGGCCAGGTTGGCCTTGCATTCGGCCACCACCTCGGGCGGTGCTTTGTCTGCAAAGTTCGGGTTGGCCAGGCGGCCTGCCAGGCCCTTGATCTCTTTGTCGGCCTTGGCGATGTCTTTTTCGAGGCGGGCGCGCAGGGCATCGAGGTCCACCAGGCCCTCGATCGGCAACAGAACCTGCAGCTCGCCGCTGACCCCGGCCAGGGCACGCTGGGCGCCGGCCGCACGCTCGGCATCGGCCTGGGCAGGGGTCTGCACGACAACCCGCTCAGCCCTGGTCAGGGCGCTGATGTCGGCAGTCGCATCGATCAGAAGGGTCGCCAGCTCAGGGCGCCCCGTGACGAACTGCACCGGAGCGCTCTGGGACGGCTTGAGCCCGGCCACGGCCCGCAGGTTGCGCACCACGCGGATCGCCTCGATCAGCTCGGCAAACGACGACTCGAGGGAGTCATCCAGAGCAGCCACGTCAATCTGAGGCCAGCGCTGCAGAGCAAGGAACGTTTCGGCAGGCTCGCCGCTGAGCCCGTGCCACAGCTCCTCACTGAGGTGAGGCATCAGCGGGTGCAGCATCAGCAGCAGCTCGCTGAGCACTTTGGCCAGCACCTGACGGGCGGTGCGTTGCTGGGCCAACGCCTCGGGGCTGGGGTTCTCGCCGGGGTTCAGCCGCCGCTTGATCAACTCGACATACCAGTCGCAGACCTCGTTCCAGGCAAACTCGTACAGCCCCTTGGCGGCCTCACCCAAGCCATAGCTGCTATAGCGCTCGGCGGTTTCGCGGTTGACCCGGGCCAGGCGCGACAGGATCCAGCGGTCAGCCAGCTGCAACTGCGCCGGATCCGGCTCACCCAACGACGCAGGGGTTTCGCCACCCAGGTTCATCAGCGCGAACCGGGTGACGTTCCAGAGCTTGTTGGCAAAATTGCGCGAGGCCTCGACCGTGGCCGAGGTGTCGGATTTGCGGTCGTAATCGAGGCGGATGTCCTGACCGGCGCCGGCCACCTCGCGCACCAGGGCGAACCGCAACGCATCGGCGCCGTAGCGCTCGATCAGCAGCAACGGGTCGATGCCATTGCCCGCTGATTTGCTCATCTTGCGGTTGTTCTCATCGCGCACCAGGCCGTGGATGTAGACGTCCCGGAACGGCATCCACGCCGCCGGATCGCCATCACGGCCGCCACCTGCTGCGCCGCTGCCCATCAGGGCGCCGGCCATCATCGTCATGCGGGCCACCCAGAAAAAGATGATGTCGAAGCCCGTCACCAGCACACTGGTGGGGTACCAGCGGGCCAGATCGGCGGCATCGGCATCGGGCCAGCCGAGCGTTGAGAACGGCCACAGCCCACTGGAGAACCAGGTGTCGAGGGCGTCGGGGTCCTGCTCGAGGATCACGTCCGCCCCGAACTGTGCCTCGGCCTTGGCACGGGCCTCGGCCGCATCGCGCGCCACCACATAGGGGGTGGCATCGGTGATCACGCCCCCGGTTTCGCTGACCACGAACCAGGCCGGGATGCGGTGGCCCCACCACAGCTGGCGGCTGATGCACCAGTCGCGAATGTCAGTGAGCCAGTCGCGATAGACCTTGGCCCAGCGCTCGGGCACAAAGCGGGGATTGGCAGCCGCAGCGGCCTCCAGGGCTTCACGGCAGCGGGCCGCCAACGGCTCGGTCTTCACAAACCACTGGGTCGACAGCAGCGGCTCCACCGGCACCTTGCCCCGGTCCGAAAAGGGCACGCTGTGGCGGTAAGGCTCCACCTTGACCAGGAAGCCCTCGGCCTCCATGGCCGCCACCACCGCCTGGCGGGCTTCAAAGCGATCGAGCCCGGCGAAGCGGCCAGCGGCTTCGTTCATCGTGCCGTCCTTGGCCATCACCGTGATCAGCGGCAGGTGGTGGCGCTGACCGATCGCAAAGTCGTTGGGGTCGTGGGCGGGGGTGACCTTGACGCAGCCCGTGCCGAAGTCGGCATCGACGTGGTCATCGGCCACGATCGGGATCTGTCGCCCCACCAGCGGCAGGGTCAGGGTCTGGCCCACCAAATCGGCATAACGCGAGTCCTTGGGGTTGACCGCCACCGCCGTGTCGCCCAGCAGGGTCTCGGGCCGGGTGGTAGCCACCTCCAAGTGGGTGCGGCCATCAGCGGCGGGGCCGCCGCTCAGGGGATAGCGGAAATGCCAGAGGTGGCCGTCCACCTCCTTCATCTCCACCTCCAGATCGCTCACCGCCGAGCCCGAAGCGGGGCACCAGTTGACCAGGTATTCGCCCCGGTAGATCAGCCCCTGCTCATGCAGACGGTTAAAGGCCTCGACCACCGCAGCGCTGCAGCCGGCGTCGAGGGTGAAGCGCTCGCGCCGCCAGTCGACCGAATAACCCAGGCGCCGCAACTGGCCCACGATCGTGCCGCCGCTCTGGGCCTTCCAGGCCCAGGCCCGTTCGAGAAATCCCTCCCGGCCCAGGTCCTCCTTGCGCAGCCCCTCGGCCTTGAGCTGCTTCTCGAGGATCGTCTGCACCGCGATCGAGGCGTGGTCGGTACCGGGCAGACACAGCACGTTGCGGCCACTCAGGCGCTGAAAGCGCACAATCGTGTCGATCAGGGCCGTGTTGAAGGCATGGCCCATGTGCAGGCTGCCGGTGACATTGGGCGGCGGGATCACCACCGCAAATGGTTCGCCGGGGGCAGCCGGATCGGGGTGAAAGGCACCACTGCCTTCCCAGGCCTGCTGCCAGCGGGCTTCGGTGCCGGCGGGGTCATAGGTCTTGGGCAGGGCCGCGTCGGCAGCTGCAGGGGCGGTCACGGCCTCGGTCACGGAGCGATCTGGCGGCAGGGCGATCTGCCCATGCTCTCAAAGCTCCCTGACCAGCACGGCACCGCTGACCTGGGCCTGGGCGGTCAACAGCGCCTGCAACGGAGCCTCCGGGTCGACACGGGGATGCTCGATCGCCGCCAGCTTGCGGCTACAGGCCGCCGTCCAGGGCAGGCTGATGCACAGGTCCAGGCCCTGTTGCACGAAGGCGGTGATCAGGGGTTCATCCAATGCGGCCAGGGCACGCTCGATCGCCAGGGCATGGACGGCAGCCACAGCGCAGCGTCCCTGCCGCAACCAGTCATCCAGCTGAAAATCCATGCCACACAGCAACGCGCCCAGGGCGGCTGGATCGAGCAACAACGGCTGCCCCAGGGGAGGCACGCACGCTGGTCCCCCCACCAGCCGCGGCTCGGCGATCGCGGGCGCCAGCCGTGGCATCACCTGGCGCAACGGGTGCACCAGCGAGGCACGCTGGAACAACCAGACCTGCACCGAGGGCCGCAACGGCCGCAGAATCACCGCCCCCGACGGTGGATCGCGCTCGATCTCGACTTCGCCGCCCTCAAACCGAAAGGCGGCCGGCAAGCGCACCGCCTGGCTGCCGCCATTGGCAAAGAGCTTGGCCTTCATGGGCGGAGTGGGGTGAGCGGGGAAGGGGAGGACAGTGTTCCCGCACCGTGTCGCTACAACGTCGATACGGATCACCCAACCTCACCACCCCCCCTGCGCCGCAAACCCTTCCAATCCTGTGGCCATGGGCCGCAACCCTCGATTCTCCGTTCTGAGGCCGTAGCCAACAGAACAGCCCGTAGCCAACAGCCCAAAGCCCGTAGCCCACAGCCTTCAGCCCTCAGCCGCGGGCCAGGCGCTGCAGGTAGGCGGCGCGGCTGCCGGCATTGATCCAGCCGGTGGCGATCGTCTTGCTGTGCTGATGGTTCACCCGACCGCGGTGAATGTGGGAGGGGCCGGCCGGAAAGATCACCAACCTGCCGCGTTCGGCCTCTTCGTGGTGGTCCTGCCAGTGGAACTCGGTGCCGCCGTCGGGCAGGGAATTGCAATAAAGAATCCAGGCCAGCACCCGGGCCTGGGGCTCGGTGGCCTCATCGCTGAGGGTCCAGTCGCAGTGCCACTGGCGAAACCCCTCCCCCGGGGCATAGCGCTGCAGGTTGAAGATCGGATTGACGAACAGGCTCTGCTCGGGGCAGCAGGCCCGAAACAGCGGCCGCTCCTGTAGGTAGCGCTCGAGGGCGGCCCCGACACCCCGCACGATCACCTCGGCCAGGGCGAAGGCCTCGGGGTCACTGCGGTCGATCGCCACCAGGCTGATGTCAGTGGAGACCTTGGCCGGTTCGGCTGAAGCCCCAGCGCAAGCCCCATCCGCCGGATTCCCCTGGGGGCCAAAGGCCACGCCGGGGCGCTGCAGGTCAGAGCGCTGGTCAAAGAAGGCCATCACCCCGTCGGCGAGGGCCTCAAAACCGGCATTGCCGTAGCGGGCGATCAGTTGCATGGGGCGCTGCCTCAGGGGGTGGTCCGGCTCCAGGGAATGGCCACGGCATCTTCGAGCCGCTGCCAGCAGCCTGGATCGTCCGGCACCAGCCCGCTGAGCTGCTCCTGCTGCAGCGCCTGGCCGATCCGCGCGGTGCTGAGCACCTCGGCGGCAGGCCCTAGGGGCAGGACCAACACCTGGGGCTCGGCGGGATCGGCCAGCAGCCTCAGCTCGAGCGGCTCGAGCTCCCGCTCGAAAAACAACCGCCGCAACCGGCCGGTCTGCACGGCGCCCAGGGCTTCGGCAAAGGTCCTGAGGCTGGCCTCGTCGCCGCTGCAGCCGCAGTTGAGGGCCAGCCAGATCAGCAGCTTGGCCCAGCTTTCGGCGCTCCAGAGCGGTTGAAAGCTCAGGCGGTGGGCCCGCACCAGCTCGGCCAGGGCGAAGTCCACCAGGGTGGCCTGCAGAGACAGGGCGTCTGGAGTTGATGCGCGCATGCTCCCATCTTCCCCACCGGCCGGCAGACTGCCAGAAGTCGCCCTTGCCGCTGCCATGGCTCTGGACCTCAACGACCCGGATCTCGAATTCGCCGATCTGGTCACCGCTTATCAGAGCTGGGTGATGGCTGTGATCAACGACGAAAAACTTGGCGGTGAGGCGATGCTCACCGACGACATCGTCGATGATGCCCTCAACGCCATGCGCTTTCTGCCTGACGTGGTGACCAGTGCGATCGAAACCACCCTGGCGCGGGTCTATGACGTCGATGCCGATGAACTGGCGGCGCTTCTCTATCCGGAAAGCTGAGGTCCTTGCTGCTGCGTTGCTGCTGCTGCTGAGCGGCTGCCAGGCGCGCCAGGCCGCCCCCCCTCGGGGCGGCAACGGGCAGGAGGGGTTGGAGGCCGTTCTCTATCTCTATGTCGGGGTGCGTGACAACACCTTCGACCTCGATGGTTACCGCCGCGATTTCAACCAGACCTTCAGGGTGCTCGAGCAGCAGTTTCGCCAGGTCAATCCCCGCACCCAATTCGTGGTGCAGCTGTACCCCGAAAGCAGCCTGCTCAAGGAACTGGCCCACCGCAATGCCAGCGGCCTGGGCCCAGATCTCCTGCTGGTGACCAACCGCACGGCCCTGCAGCTGGCACGGGCGGGATTGACCCGTTCGCCCCAGCTGACCCCGGAGCTGCGGCGCGAGCTGGACCCAGCCACCCTGAGCCGGGCCAGCCTGCACAACCCCAGACGTCTGGCCAGCCTGCCGGTCGCCCAGAGGGCGCAGCTGGCCTGCTTCAACAGCTCACGCCTGCAACAGGTGCCCACGACCCTGCAGGAGCTGCTGGCGATCAGCGCCAATGGCAACACCGTGGGGCTGGCGCTGGATCCGCCGGGCATGTTCTGGAGTGCGGGCGCCCTGGGAGCCAACGAAGCTCTGCAGCTGGCCATCGCCCGCCGTCCCCTGAACCGTGACCAGCAGCAGGCGGTGGTGCGCTGGACGCGCTGGTTGCAGGATGCCGCCACCCAACAGAAGGTGACCTTCTACGGCAACCAGGAGCTGCTGCTCGAAGCCCTGTCCAGCGGACAGCTGGACTGGATCAGTTGCCACAGCACCGATCTGCAGCGGCTGCAACGCCGGCTGGGCTCGAAACTGGGGGTGGCACCTCTGCCCGATGGGCCCGGCGGCCAGGCCAGCCCGATCAACGAACTGACGGTGATAGCCCTGGGGGTCAACTCGAGCGCAAGCCAGCGCCAGGCCGCCGAGGCCTTTGCCCATTTCGCCCTCAACCCGCTGGTGCAGCGCAACATCACCGTCAGCCTGCGGGAGGTGCTGCCGGTGAACCGGTTTGTCACCGTGCCGGCCGAAAGCTCGATGGTGCTCAAGGCGATGCTGCGGGCCCAGCAGCAGTCGCGGCAGACCGAAACCATCGCAGCGCTGATCCACCTCAATGACCGGCGGGTTCAGCAGACCCAGGGACTGATCACCCAGTTGGTGTTCGGTGAAAGCACCCCCGAGATCACGGCGCAGCGCCTGGTCCGCTCCCTGCAGAGCCAACCATGAACGCCTGGCTGTTCGAACTGATGGGCTGGCTGGGCTACCTGCAGCGTCCTGCAGTGCTAGTGCAGGTGCTGGGCGTGGTCGCCGTGACGCTGATCAGCCAGCTGCTCCAGCGGCGCTGGCTGACCCGGTGCCCAAAGCGGCTGCAGGCCACGCTCAAGCTGTGGTTGACGCCCCTGTTGATCGCCTTGTGGGCGGGCCTGCTCAACGCCACAGCCCAGCTGCAGGGGCTGGTGCTGTTCCTGCTGTGGTGGCGTTGCGGTTGGTCGGTGCTGGTGTTGCTCCATCCGCTGCTAGGACGGGTGCTGGATCCGGATCAGCGCTACGACCTGGAAACCCGGCTGCTGCGCCCGGTGTTTCTGGTGGCGGGTGCCATCGCCCTGATCAATCAGCTGGACACGATCAACGATGTGGCCTCCATTTCCGTTGGCCAGGCCTTCAACGTCGAAATCACGCTGGGCAAGGTGTTCGTTGCCCTGGCCATCTCGTACCTGGTGATCGTGGGCAGCGGGCTGCCGGCGGGCCTGATGGCCCGGGGCCTGCAACGGCTGCTGGGCATCAGCGACAGCAGCCGCAAGGCCATGGAACTGATCCTGCGGTACGCCGTGGTCTGCCTGGGGGTTCTGGCGGTGGCCGTGCACCTGGGCATCAATCCGACCGCTGTGATCGCCATCGCCGGCGGCCTGTCAGTCGGCCTGGGCTTCGGGATCAAAGAGATCTTTTCAAACTTCATCAGCGGCCTGTGGCTGCTGTTCGAGGGGTCGGTGCGGCCGGGCGAGGTGCTGATGATCGACGGGGATCCCTGCGAAGTGCGGCGGCTGGGTCTACGGGCCACGGTGCTGTGGCGCGACCGGGACAATGC
Organism: Cyanobium sp. C1_MAG_00004; assembly: GCA_027486935.1. Classification (GTDB taxonomy): domain Bacteria; phylum Cyanobacteriota; class Cyanobacteriia; order PCC-6307; family Cyanobiaceae; genus RGUW01. The sequence continues at coordinate 63,887 of JAIXOF010000012.1, forward strand.
CGAGCTGCTGATTCCTAACCAATCGTTCTTCACCCAGGACGCGACGACCTACACGGGCAGCGACCGGCTGCGCCGCAGCCAGGTGACGATCGCCGCGGCCCTGCAGCACGACCCGGCCACGGTGATCCAGCTGCTGGAGCAGACCGCGGCGGCGGTGCCGGGGGTGCTGGCGACGCCTCCCCCCAAGGCGCTGCTGATCTCGTATGGCGACTGGGCAGTCAATTACGCCCTGCGGTTCTGGATCGCCAATCCGATGAACAACATCAGCAGCTGCAGTGCCGTCAACCAGGCGATCTGGACAGCGTTCCAGACCCATGGCATCGAAATTCCCTACCCCCAGCAGGTGGCCTACCTGGCCCGCGGTGGCCCGGCTGCTGCATCAGCACCGCACCCCAGAGGCAACGACGATGCCCGGAACGCCAGCACCGGTGGCGATCCATAGGGTTTCCCTGCCTGCCCCCGGCCTGAGGCCGGAATCACCATGGACCGCTCTGCCGCGCTACTGCTGGCCTGCAGCCTGGGCCTGACCACCGCCGCCGCCGCCGTTGTCGCACCCGGCCTCGCCGCACCCGCCCTGGCCGCCCCCTATGCACCGGTGCGCTGGAACACCGGCGCCGCGGTGTGGACCACCAGCCCCGAGGCGATGGAGACCTTCATCAACAGTGGCGACATCACCGACCGCGGTCTCGAGGGTGGTCTGAACCGCTCGGGCTGGACCTCCCAGCAGGTGCGCGAGGGGCTCAGCAAGACCTACGCGGTCAGCCTGATCGGCCTGAGTCGCTTTCTCTACTCGGACAAAGGCGTCAGCTTCCTGGATCAGCAGACCCGTAGCTACGTGCCCTACGCCACCTTGAAGGCCCAGTCGGTCGAAGCCCTGCGCTCGGCGATCGTCGCCGATGCGGCCGACGGTCAGATCTCGGCGGCAGGCATCCTGACCAACCTGCCGGTCGATTTCCGCCTCGCTGACCTCAGCGCCCAACCGCCCTTGGACGGGGCCCAGAACGTCTGGCCCCAGGGCGGATGCCAGGGTGAGCGTCAGTGCACCTCCTGGCTGTCGTGGGCTGTGTTCCTACCTGCCAACCTGCAGGCGATCAGCCAGGGCAACCGCTGATTCCGGTCGACCTGGCCATCGTCGGCGCGGGGGTGTCCGGCTGCAGCCTGGCGGCTGCGCTGCGGCAGCACGGCTGGGATGGCTCGATCGTGCTGCTCGAAAGCGGCCGCGGCCCGGGGGGCAGGGCCGCCACCCGCCGCTCGCGCCACGACCCCGGCCTGGGCATCAACCATGGGGCGCCGCTGTTCAACATCACAGCGGCGGCAGCGGCCGGCCTGCAGTATCCATTGCTGCGGGCCCTGCAGGCTGACAACTGGATTCAACCGTTTGACGGTGCGATCTGCAGCCTTGATGACGCCGGTCAGGTGGGCCCGCTCGATCCCACCGATGGCTTCACCCAGGGGGCGCTGTGGCAGGGCCGGGGCGGCATGGACCGCCTGGGTGCCGGCCTGCTTGAACTGGCAGGCCGGCAGCCGGGCAGCACCCAACTGCGCAGCGGCACCCTGGTGCGCCGGTTGGTGCCGACCCAACCGGGGGGCCCTGGCGCCTGGCAGCTGCAAGGGGCCGATGGCTCCACCCTGCTGAACAGCCGCTGGCTGGTGCTCAGCGGCACGCTGCTGGCCCATCCGCGTTGCCGGTCGATGCTGGGCTGGGACGGGGTACCCCTGCAACAGGCCGCAGCCGCCCTGGGCGATCGCCAGCTCGATCAGGCGGCCGCAGCGCTGGCGTCCATCGATTCGACAGCCAGCAGCAACCTGCTGCTGGTGCTGCCACCCGAGCTGACGCCGCTCTGGCTGGAGCAGCCCTGGCGCCTGCTGCAGTGCACCGCCATGGCCCAGCAGCGTTGGGGGCTGCGGCGGGTGTCGCTGCAGCCGCAGGCCGATGGGCGCTGGGCCGTGGTGGCTGAATCTTCGAACGCCTTTGCCGAACGCCACCGCCATGTCTATGGCTCGCGTTCGTCGGCCGCGCAGCTGCTGGGGGCACCGAGTGATCCCAGCGGCGAAGCCGCCGTCCTCGATGCCCTGGATCAGGCCCTGCAGGAAGCCCTGGGCCTGCCGACCGCAGGGGCCGAACGGCAGCTGATGCGCTGGGGAGCCGCCTTTCCCCAGGCGCCCGGCCTGCCGACGACCCTGCAGCTGTGCCCCCACAGCCGAATCGGCTTCTGCGGGGACTACGTGACCTCAGACGGGTTTGGCCGCATCGAAGGGGCCATCACCAGCGCCACAGCCCTGGCCGCCCAGTTGCTGCCGCTGCTTTGAAGTGCCCGGTGCCGGTTTCGAACCAGCGACATCCTGCTTGTAAGGCAGCAAAGTCAAACCTTGAAACCAATTGCAGCGCAGTTGTTTTAGCGGTTTATTACACCTTGCTAAGCGCCAAACCCTGCGCCAAAGCCGAGAACCTTGTCACTGGCAAGGCTTTGGCGTCCTGAGGACCCTGCTGCAGCAGATCTGCAGCACCGCGAGACCAGGGCGACGCAGGGCGACCCGTAGCCCCCATGGCTGACGGGAGCGGCGCCTCGGGCTGTGACATGGGCGTTGTCTGCCGCCTAGGCCGATGTCTGAAGACCAAGTCTCAGCATTTCTTGCCAAGCTTAATGAGGATGAAGGGCTTCAGGAGAAGCTCAAGGGTGCCGAAGACCTTGATGCCGCTGTGGCGACTGCGAGGGAGGCTGGGTTAGATATGAGCAAGGCGGATAGGCTCAGGTATCAAGCTAAGCAGACCTTGGAGTTGACTGATGAGGAGCTGGAGGGGGTTGCTGGGGGTGGGAAGGGAGGAGGGGGTGGCGCGAAGTCACCAGTGCTCTGTCGATTGTGAATTGAGCCCCCGTCTACTTGTGCCTGCACCCTGCAACAATGAACTACCCACATAAAGCCCCTGCTTCAGCAGGGGCTTTTTATTTCTTCAACGAACCAAGGCGACCCCAAAAGCCATCCAATACCTGGCACCAAGGCTTGCACGCCCGAGCAATCCCAATTGACTGATTCAGTAAGTACTTTAGCGATTAGTTGGTGGCACCTCTCTTCCTACTGACTGATCGCCCTGGCAGTTCCTCAACCCCAGGCATGACCAGCCTCAGCTGCCAATCCACCAGAACCTGCAAGACAACCCGAATACAAAGGCATGAGCCACTCGCTGAGGCATGGGCATCGGCCTCAACTTTTTGCGACGCCATGAACCTACACCACTTGATCGGGTTGATCATCAATGAACAGTCTGATGGGCATCGCGTGGCCGATATCGATATGTCAACGCAACCACAACACCAATGATGAGAGTCAGTCAACATGGACTCAACTCGTTGCGACGCACCCTTTCACTATGACTTTTTGGCTCAAGCCTGGGGATACTGAAGCATTTGCGCACTTGACCGCCCCAGCACTGGCCCAGGCTCTGCCTGCCATCCACCACCCTTTGAAGCATGAGCCTTTGCCTGCCACAGGTGCACTGTTCGCTGTCGGGGAGTTGTTTGCCTGCCAACCCGCTGCACTTGCTGTACTGCGCGCAGGGCCTGACAAAACCATCGATATTTTGACTCTTATGGTGGCCGAACCATTGAGGCGCATTGGATTGGCAAGTGCACTTCTGCGTTGGATCCAGCAACAGGCTATGGTG